>NZ_JBJNRH010000014.1:0-128623 GCF_045809185.1 Nocardiopsis yanglingensis
CCGGCTTTCGCCGGCCTTTTCATTGGTCAGGTCATGTCGACCAGGTTTTCGATCTTCACATCCGGATTGACGTCGGCCTCGTAGTCGACGCCCTCCACACCGAAACCGAACAGGCGCAGGAAGTCGGCCTTGTAGCCGGCCAGGTCGCTGATCTCGTACAGGTTCTCGTTGGTCACCTGCGGCCACAGCGCGACCACCTTGCCCTGCACGTCCGCGGCCATTTCCTTGTAATCGGCACGCAGGCGGCCCTCGTCATCGACCAGCGCGACGGTATGGCCATCGCCATCGACCAGGTCGTGGCGCAGGCGATCGATCGCCACGCCGTCGGCCTTGCCGCCGTAGAGAATGTCGTACAGCACGTCGAGCTGTTCGATGCAGCCTTCGTGCGTGCCCTTTTCCTTCATCACCTTGAACAGCAGCGACAGGTACAGCGGCATGGTCGGAATGGCCGAGCTGGCCTGGGTGACCACGGCCTTCAGTACCGACACGCGTGCATCACCACCGATCTTGGCCAGCTTCTCGCGCAGGCCCAGCACCTTGGTGTCCAGATCCTTCTTGGCGGCGCCGATCGAGCCATTCCAGTAGATCGCCTGGGTGATCTCTTCACCCACGTAGGTGAAGGCGGTGGTGGTGCAGCCATTGGCCAGCACGCCGGCGTCGGCCAGCGCGTCGATCCACATCTGCCAGTCTTCACCGCCCATCACCGCGACGGTACCGGCGATCTCTTCCGGGGTAGCCGGCTGCAGATGGGTCTCGGTCAGCACTTCCTTGTCGGTATCCAGGCCACGCAGCGTGATCGGCTCGCCGATCGGCTTCAGCGTGGAGCTGATGATCTCGCCGGTCTTCGGGTGCTTGCGGCGCGGCGCGGCCAGGCTGTAGACGACCTGATCGACCTGGCCGAGATCGGCCTTGATCATTTCGATGGTCTTCGCCTTCACTTCATCGGAGAAGGCATCGCCGTTGATGCTCTTGGCGTACAGGCCGGCTTCGTCGGCGTACTTGTGGAACGCGGCGGAGTTGTACCAGCCGGCCGTGCCCGGCTTGGTTTCGCTGCCCGGGCGTTCGAAGAAGATGCCCAGGGTTGCGGCGCCACTGCCGAAGGCAGCGGTGATGCGCGCAGCCAGGCCGTAGCCGGTGGAGGCGCCGATCACCAGCACGCGCTTGGGGCCGTTCTGGATCGGCGGGCGCGCGCGGATGTAGTCGATCTGCTGCTTGACCGCGGCTTCGCAGCCGGTCGGGTGGGTGGTGACGCAGATGAAGCCGCGGACGCGCGGTTTGATGACCATGGATACCTCGGGTTGGCAGATGCGGCGCGCGGGGCGCTCAGCAGGAATACGGGCGCGCGCCTGCGCGCGCGAACCGCAGGATCGTAGTGCGCGGGGGAAGATTGCACAACCGACGCTGGCGTAGGGTGGTGTTTCTTTTGCAGGGTTGCACCCTGCACCCGCAGAGGCAACGTCAACGGCAGAAGCTGGGTTCCTGTGGGTTGGCGGGGTGGGCCCGGTTGCGGGGGACGCCGTTAACCCATCCTTGGGGGCTTGGCCGCGGCATCCATGCCGCGGACACCCCCGCAACCGGACCCACCCCGCCTTCGACAGATTTCCGCGATCTGTTGGAACGGCGTGCGGCCCTGGTAGGTGTCGACCTTGGTCGACACGGTTGAATTCATTCGATATCTGACAGATGTGTCGACCAAGGTCGACACCCACCAACAGCCGCAGGAATCTGTCAGAGGTGGGGCGGTGTCGGAGTGCGGGGTGTCAGCCGCATGGATGCGGCTGCCAAGCCTCCAGGGACGGATTCACGGCGTCCCCGCACTCCGACACCGCCCCGCCATCCCACGGAATGCACGCTGTTGCTGTTGCCGGCCAGCGGCCGGCACTACCGCGGGTGCAGGGCTGCAAGCCCTGCACACAAAAAACCCCGCTTGCGCGGGGTTCTCTGTGTGCTGCAGGCAGCAAGTGCTTACGGGCGACGGGCCAGAGCCTCGACGTCTTTCGCCTTCGGCAGCAGGTCCTGCTTGCTGACGCGCAGGAAACCGATCGTCAGCATCGGCACCGCCACCAGGATCGAGGACAGCACCACGATCACCGCACCGATCATGTGCGTCTCGGCCAGGCCTTCCATCGAGCTGCCGCCGTACATGTACAGGGCCAGCGCCGACAGGAAGAACATCACCGCGGTGATCACCGTACGCGACAGCGTCTGGTTGATCGAACGATTCAGCACTTCCATCGAGTCCACGCGCAGGCTGCGGAAGTTCTCGCGGACGCGGTCGAAGACCACGATCAGATCGTTGATCGCAAAGCCCATCACCGACAGCAGGCCGGCCAGCACGGTCAGGTCGAACTCACGGCCCAGCAGGGACACGTAAGCGACCGTCACGATCAGGTCGAACATCGCCACGATGCTGGCGGTGACCGCGAACTTCCATTCGAAGCGCACCGCGATGTAGATCAGGAAGCCGGCCAGCATGAAGATGGTGGCGTACAGGCCATTCATCGCCAGATCCTTGCCGATCTGCGGGCCCACGAACTCGTTGCGGAGCACGGTGGCCTGGTTGTCGGCGGTGGACAGTGCCTTCACCACGGCGGCGGCGGTGGCCTTGTCCTCGTGCGCGGCGTCGCCGGTACCGGCAGCGTGCTCACCATGCGGGGCCAGGCGGATCAGCAGGTCGGTGTTGCCACCGACGCTCTGCACCTGGGCACCCTCAAAGCCGTTCTGCTCGAGCTTGGTACGGACCTGCTCGACGTCCACGGCCTTGTCGAAGCGGGCTTCGATCAGGGTGCCGCCGGTGAAGTCCAGGGCGTAGTTGAAGCCCTTGACGCCGATGATGGCGACCGAGGCCAGGAACACGATGACCGTGACGACCATCGCGACATGGCGCCAGCGCATGAAGTCGATCTTGGTATCGTTCGGGAGGATGTGCAGCGGAAACAGTTTCATGTGCGTGTCGTCCCGTCAGATGGCCACGTTCTGGAGCTTCTTGCGGCGGCCGTAGATCAGCGTCGCCAGCGCACGCGACACGGTGATCGCGGTGAACATGGAGGCGAAAATACCGATGATCATGGTCAGCGCGAAGCCCTTCAGCGGACCGGTACCGAATGCGAACAGCGCCACACCGACGATCAGGCCGGTCAGGTTGGCGTCGAGGATGGTGCCGGAAGCACGCTCGTAACCGGTCACGATCGCGGTCTTGCCCGGCACCCCGGCACGCAGCTCTTCACGGATACGCTCGTTGATCAGCACGTTGGCGTCCACCGACAGACCGACCGACAACGCCAGGCCGGCGAAGCCCGGCAGGGTCATGGTCGCGCCGAACAGCGACATCACCGCCACCACGATCAGCAGGTTGAACAGCATCGCGATCGAGGTGATCACGCCGAACATGCGGTAGTAGACGCTGAAGAACACCAGGGTGAACAGGAACGCGAACACCACCGCGCGCATACCGTTCTTGACGTTCTCGGCACCCAGGCTCGGGCCGACCACGCGCTCTTCGACGAAGTCCATCGGCGCGGCCAGCGAGCCCGACTTCAGCAGCTTGGCCAGGTCCTCGGCTTCCTTCTTCTGCAGGCCGGTGGTCTGGAAGTTCTTGCCGAACACGCCGTTGATGTTGGCCACCGAGATCACTTCCTCGTTGACCTTGAAGCCACGCACTTCCTGGCCGTCGACGACGGTCACGGTCGGCACGCGCTCGGTGTAGACCACCGCCATCGGCTTGTTCACGTTGGCGCTGGTGAAGTCGAACATGCGCTGGCCGCCGACGTTGTTCAGCGTCACGCTGACCGCCGGAGAACCGCTGTTCGAATCGGTCACCGCCTGCGCACCGACCATCTGGTCGCCGGTCACGATCACGCGCTTGTTCAGCAGGATCGGACCACGACCATCACGCTGTTGGTAGACCTTGGCTTCCGGCGGGATGCGGCCGGAGGTGATCGCGTCCTGCGCGTTGCCTTCGACCACCGCACGGTATTCCAGGGTGGCGGTGGCGCCGATCATGCGCTTGGCTTCGGCGGTGTCCTGCACGCCCGGCAGCTGCACGACCACGCGGTCGGCACCCTGGCGCTGGATGATCGGCTCGGCCACGCCGAGCTGGTTCACACGGTTACGCAGCGTGTTGATGTTCTGCTCGATGGCACCGTTGGCAATCTGAGCGATCTCGGCATCCGGTACGGTGACCGTGATGCGGTTGCCGCTGACGTCGTAGCCGAGGGTCGGCTGCGCCTTGACCAGCGCGGCACGGGCGCGCTGCGCAGCATCGTCACCCGCTGACGGGCTCAGGTTGGCCACGATGCTGTTGTCAGCGCGTCGTTCCACCGACTGGTAAGGAATGCGCGCGTCACGCAGGGTGCTGCGCACGTCTTCGGTATAGGCGTCCAGACGCTTGTCCAGAGCCGCCTTCTGGTCAACCTGAAGCACGAAGTGCACGCCGCCCTGCAGGTCCAGGCCCAGCACCATCGGGCGACCGCCGAGGTTGGCCAGCCAGTCCGGCACGGTCGAGGCCAGGTTCAGGGCCACGGTGTAGTTCTCACCGACGGTGTCACGCAGGGCGTCGCTGGCAGCGGACTGCGCCTTCAGGTCCGGCAGGCGGACGATCAGGCTTTCCCCTTCCTTCTCGGCGCCGACGGTAGCCACGCCGGCCTTCTTCAGGTCGGCCAGCACACGGTCGCGCAGCGCATCGTCGATCTGCCCGCCACGGTTGGCGGTGATCTGGATGGCCGGGTCCTTCTGGTAGATGTTGGGCAGCGCGTACAGCGCGCTGAGCGCCAGTACGATCAGGATGACGACGTACTTCCAGCGTGGAAATTCGAGCATTGCTTGGGTCCCGCGCGGCGCCATCCCCGGCGCCGCGGTTGTGCATCGGAAAGGGAGTGGCTTACTTGGCCGAATCCAGGGTACCGGTCGGCAGCACGCTGCCCACAGCGCCCTTCTGCACGCGGATGCGCACGTTCTCGGCCACTTCGATGGTGATGAAGTTGTCGCCGATGTCGGTGACCTTGCCGGCGATGCCGCCGTTGGTCAGCACTTCGTCGCCACGCTTGATCTTCTCCAGCATGGCCTTGTGCTCCTTCTGCCGCTTCATCTGCGGGCGGATCATCAGGAAGTACATGATGGCGATCAGGATGATCGGGAACAGCAGCGTGGTCAGGCCCATGCCCTGCGGTTGGCCGCCGGCGGCCTGGGCGTGGGCGGCGGGAATCAGGAAGGCAAGCAGGTTCATCGTTGGTCCTTTGGTTGGGCGGCGCTCCGGCCCTTTCACGGGCACGGGGTGTCGACCGCGGATCTGGGTCAGCCTTGAAGTATGCCACGGCCCCGGGCGTTCGTCCTTGGGCCGTTTGGCAGGGGGCACTCGGGTTACAGGGGGGGAGCTACCGCCCCGCGTGCCGCGTAGAAAGACTCACGGAAGGCCAGGAAGGTTCCCGCCTCGATCGCCGCGCGGATGTCGGCCATGAGCTTTTCGTAATAGAACAGGTTGTGCAGGGTGCCCAACATCGGCGCCAGCATCTCGTTGCAGCGGTCCAGGTGGCGCAGGTAGGACCGGGTGTAGCCGCCGGTGCAGGCCACGCAGCCGCAGCCCGGCTCGATCGGGTCCATGTCGCGCGCGTACTGGGAATTGCGGATGCGGACGGTGCCGAACGAGGTGAAATAGTGGCCGTTGCGGGCGTTGCGGGTCGGCATCACGCAGTCGAACATGTCCACGCCACGTGCGACACCTTCGACCAGGTCTTCCGGCCGGCCCACACCCATCAGGTAGCGCGGACGGTCGCCCGGCAGTTCCGGGTCCAGGTGGTCGAGCATGGCGTTGCGCTCGTGCTCCGGCTCGCCCACGGCCAGGCCGCCGATGGCATAGCCGTCGAAACCGATCGCCTGCAGGGCATCGGCCGAGCGGCTGCGCAGGTCGGTGTGCACGCCGCCCTGGACGATGCCGAACAGGGCCGCGTCGTTGCCCAGCTCGTCATGCGCGTTGCGACTGCGCTGGGCCCAGCGCAGGCTCAGTTCCATCGAACGACGGGCCACGTCCTCGGTGGCGGGGTACGGCGTGCACTCGTCGAAGATCATCACCACGTCCGAGTCGAGCACCTTCTGGATCTTCATGCTCTCTTCCGGGCCCAGGAACACGCGGGCACCGTCGGTGGGCGAGGCGAAGGTCACGCCCTGCTCGGTGATCTTGCGGCGGTGGGCCAGCGAGAACACCTGGAAGCCGCCCGAGTCGGTCAGGATCGGGCCATCCCAGCGGCAGAAGCCGTGCAGGCCGCCGTGGTCGGCGATGATGTCCAGGCCCGGCCGCAGGTACAGGTGGAAGGTATTGCCGAGGATGATCTCGGCGCCCAGCGCACGCACCTGGTCCGGCAGGATGCCCTTGACCGAGCCATAGGTCCCCACCGGCATGAAGGCCGGCGTTTCCACCGTGCCGCGCGGGAAGGTCAGGCGGCCACGGCGGGCACGGCCGTCGCGGGTCTGGAGCTGGAACTGCAATCGGGACATGGAGCGGTCATTCGGGCAAATAGTCGCTCATTGTCTCCCAAAACCGGGTCGACCGCCCATTCAGGCCTGAACGGCACGGCAGTAGAGCCACGCCATGCGTGGCTTTCCTGGCCTCCAGACACCGGCAAGTGCGCACCAACGGTGCGCACCCACCACAAGCAGGCAGAGGTCAGCGCCCTACCCCGCCTGCGGGAACAGCAGCATCGCGTCGCCGTAGCTGAAGAAGCGGTAGCGCTGGTCGATCGCGTGCTGGTAGGCCTCGAATACCCGTTCTTTGCCGGCGAACGCGGAAATCATCATCAGCAGGGTGCTTTCCGGCAGGTGGAAATTGGTCACCATCGCGTCGACGCTGCGGATGCGGTAGCCCGGGGTGATGAAGATCTGCGTCTCGCCGGCGAACGGCAGCAGTTCACCATCGCGCATCGCGCTTTCCAGTGCGCGCACCACGGTGGTACCGACGCCGATCACGCGGCCGCCGGCGGCGCGCGTGCGCCGCACCTGCTGCACCAGTTCGGCACCCACGTTCAGCCACTCGCGGTGCATCACGTGGTCCTTCAGGTCATCGGCACGCACCGGCTGGAAGGTGCCCGCACCCACGTGCAGGGTGACGTGGCCAAAGTCCACGCCCTTGTCCTTCAGCGCGGCCAGCAGCGGTTCGTCGAAATGCAGGCCGGCGGTCGGTGCCGCCACCGCGCCCACTTCGCGCGCGAACACGGTCTGGTAGCGCTCACGGTCGTCAACACCCGGCTCGCGCTGGATGTAGGGCGGTAGCGGCAGGCGGCCGGCATGCAGCAGCCACTGCTCCAGCGATTCCGGCACATGGAACTGCAGCACATAGAACTCGCCATCGCGGCCCAGCACCTCGGCTTCGCCACCGGCATCCAGCGCAATGCGGCTGCCGGCCTTGGGCGACTTGCTGGCCCCCACCTGCGCGCGAGCCTGCTGGCCACCGAGCAGGCGCTCGATCAGGATCTCGACGCGGCCGCCACTGGCCTTCTGCCCGAACAGGCGCGCCGGGATCACCCGGGTGTCGTTGAACACCAGCAGATCGCCCGGCTGCAGCAGCGACGGCAGGTCACGCACCTGCAGGTCGGTGAAGGCATCCGGCGCCGGCGGCACCAGCAGCAGGCGGCTTGCGGAACGTTCGGCCAGGGGCGCCTGCGCGATCAGTTCAGCCGGCAGGTCGTAGTTGAAATCGGACTTCTTCAAGGCAGTGGGCGGCAACAGGTCGACAATGGCGCGCATTGTACGTCCAGCGTCTGCGAGCCGGCGCGCTTCGCGGCGAACGTCGCGCAAAATGCTGCTATGCAGCAGGTTTCTGCGGGGTTATCGCGCAAAAAAACAAGTGCTAGCATCGAGTTGGAAGTCCGCTGCACGAGCCTGCCCCAAGCGCGCGTGATGACGCGCGTTTTGCTTTTGAAGACCCGTGCGACCCATTGTTTCAGGAGATCTGCAATGAGCTTCATCGAACGCCTCGCCCCCCTGCGCAACCAGCCCGGCACCCGCCTCACCTCCGGCCTGGACGATGCCACCCTGACCGCCCTGTCCGCCAACCACCCGCAGCTGATCGCCGCGGTGGACGCCGCCGCCGAGGAATTCGCGCGCGTGCAGGCCGACCTGGGGCCGCTGCTGGCGCAGGACGAACAGGCGCAGATCGACGCGATGCAGGACGGTTTCGTCAATTTCTACGCCGATGACGCGGTGACCCCATACGTGGCACTGGCCGCGCGCGGCCCGTGGGTGGTCACCCTGAAGGGCGCCGTGCTGTACGACGCCGGCGGCTACGGCATGCTCGGCTTCGGGCACACCCCCGACGCCGTGCTGGAGGCGATGGCCCGCCCGCAGGTGATGGCCAACATCATGACCCCCAGCCTGTCGCAGCAGCGCTTCATCACCGCCCTGCGCGCCGAGATCGGCCACCGCCGTGGCGGCTGCCCGTTCGCCCGTTTCATGTGCCTGAATTCCGGTTCCGAAGCGGTCGGTCTGGCCGCGCGCATCGCCGACGTCAACGCCAAGCTGCAGACCGACCCCGGCGCGCGCCACGCCGGCGCTGCGATCAAGCGCGTGGTGGTCAAGGGCAGCTTCCACGGCCGTACCGACCGCCCCGCCCTGTATTCCGATTCCAGCCGCAAGAGCTACATGCAGCACCTGGCCAGCTACCGTGGCGAGGATTCGGTGATCACCGTGGCGCCGTACGACGAAGCCGGCCTGCGCAAGGTGTTCGAGGACGCCGCACGCAACCAGTGGTTCATCGAGGCGGTGTTCCTGGAACCGGTGATGGGCGAAGGCGACCCGGGCCGTTCGGTGCCGCCGTCGTTCTATGCGGTGGCCCGCGAACTGACCCGTGCGCATGGCAGCCTGCTGCTGCTCGACTCGATCCAGGCCGGCCTGCGTGCGCATGGCGTGCTCTCGGTGGTCGATTACCCGGGCTTCGAAGGCCTGGACCCGCCGGACATGGAAACCTATTCCAAGGCGCTCAACGCCGCGCAGTACCCGCTGTCGGTGCTGGCGGTGACCGAGCATGCCGCGCAGCTGTACCGCAAGGGCATCTACGGCAACACCATGACCAGCAACCCGCGCGCGCTGGACGTGGCCTGCGCCACCCTGGCCCAGCTGACCCCGCAGGTACGCGCCAACATCGCCGAACGTGGTGCCGAGGCCGTGCGCAAGCTGGAGCAGCTCAAGAGCGAGCTGGGCGGCCTGATCACCAAGGTGCAGGGCACCGGCCTGCTGTTCTCGTGCGAGCTGGCCCCGCAGTTCAAGTGCTACGGCGCCAACTCCACCGAAGAATGGCTGCGCCAGCACGGCATCAACGTGATCCACGGCGGCGAGAATTCGCTGCGCTTCACCCCGCACTTCGGCATGGACAGCGAGGAGCTGGATCTGCTGGTCGGCATGGTGGGCCGTGCCCTGCGTGAAGGCCCGCGCCGCGAGCAGGCTGCGGCGGCGTAAGCGCCGTTCTTTGTTGAGTCGAGCTTGCTCGACTCAGCCGTAGCCGCGATCTGAACGAAGCGCAGCCGAGCATGGCTCGGCTCTACAGAAGGCCTCTCAAGGCCTCATAATCCTTGGACACCCCGTCCCCTGACCGCCTTGCGGTCGGCGACGGGGCGTTTTCGTTTCCGGCCAAGAGACAGGAAGATCCATGAAATCGATCTGTGTGTACTGTGGTTCCAACGCTGGCAGCAAGCCGGCCTATACCGAGCGCGCCATTGCACTGGGCGACCGCATCGCCCGTGACGGTCTGCGCCTGGTGTACGGCGGCGGCAACGTCGGCCTGATGGGAACCGTGGCCAATGCCGTGCTCGCCGCCGGCGGCGAGGTGACCGGCGTGATTCCGCGCCAGCTGGCCGACTGGGAAGTGGCCCATCGCGGCCTGACTGAACTGGAAATCGTTGGTTCGATGCATGAGCGCAAGTCGCGCATGTTCGACCTCGCCGACGGCTTCGTCACCCTGCCCGGCGGCTTCGGCACCATGGAAGAGATCTTCGAGATGCTGACCTGGCGCCAGCTTGGCATCGGCAACAAGCCGTGCGCCTTCCTCGACGTGGAAGGATTCTATGCCCCGCTGATCGGCATGATCGACCGCATGGTGGAAGAGCGCTTCCTGCACCCGGACCAGCGCCAGGACCTGTGGTACGGCTCGGACATCGAAGAGATGCTGGAGTGGATGAAGAACTACCAGCCGGCGCAGGCCTCGAAGTGGATAGACGAAAAGCGTCGCGCCGCCCTGCGCTGATGCTTTCCTGCGCGGCGGCTCAGACCGCCGCGCAGCTCCACGGTGCGGGCCGCCCCAGCAGATAGCCCTGGCCGTAGTCGCAGCCGAGTTCGCGCAGCGTCTGCTGCTGCGCCTCGGTTTCGATGCCCTCACCGATGGTCTCGATGCCCAGCGTACGCGCCAACGACAGCACGCCCTCGACCAGCGCACGCGTGCTCTGCACTTCCGGCCCATGCAGGCCAGCGATGAAGCTCTGGTCGATCTTCAGCGTGCTGATCGGGAAGCGGTGCAGGTAGGACAGCGCCGAGAAGCCGGTACCGAAATCGTCCAGCTGCACCTGGATGCCACGTTCGCGCAGGCCCTGCAGGATGCGCAGGGTGTGCGGGCCATCATCGAGCAGCGCCACCTCGGTTATTTCCAGGCGCAGCCGCTGCGGATCGGCGCCGTACTCGTCCAGCAGGCCGAACAGTCGGCCGCTGAACTCCGCGGAGCGGAAATGACGCGGCGATACGTTCACCGATACATAGCTGCGCCCGCCTTCGGCCAGGCCGGCGATGACCTGTTCGTAGATCAGCCAGTCAACCTGTTCGATCAGGCCGCTTTCCTCGCCCAGTTCCAGGAACGCGCCCGGCAGCAGCAGGCCACGGCGCTCGTGCTGCCAGCGCAGCAACGCCTCGTGCCCCACTACCTCGCCATCGGACAGACGCACGATCGGCTGGTAGAACGGCACGAAGTCGTGGTTGTTGATCGCACGCCGCAGATCGGCTTCCAGATCAAGGCTGCGCATGGCCTGCTCGCGCATGTCCTCGTCGAAGATCGCGCAACGATCATGACCCTGTGCCTTGGCACGATACATCGCCGCATCGGCGTCGCGCAGCAGCTCCTCACCGGTCCGGTAGCGCGGGTTCCACAAGGCGATGCCAAGGCTGCCGGACGGGAACAGCTCGCGCCCGGCGATCCACATCGATTCCTGCAGGGCCAACAGCAGCCGCTGGCCGAAGTCCAACGCCTGCGCCAGGCCCTGCGGGCACTGCAGCAACACGGCGAACTCATCGCCGCCCAGGCGTGCCACCACGTCCTCGGTGCCGGCCATCGAGACGATGCGTTTGGCCACCTCCACCAGCATGCGGTCGCCCGCAGCGTGGCCAATGCTGTCGTTGACCAGCTTGAAGCGGTCCAGGTCGAGGAACAACACGGCGAACACCGGGCCGCCCTCACGCTTGGCCAGCGCAAGCGCATCCTGCAGGCGATCCAGCAGATGCAGGCGGTTGGGCAGGCCGGTCAGTGCATCGTGCATGGCCTGGTGGGTCAGGCGCTGTTCGGCACGCAGGCGCTCGCCGATCTGGCCGAGCAGTTTCTCGTTCACCTCGGCCAGTTCGCGGGTGCGCTCCTCAACGCGCTTCTCCAACTCGGCGTGCGCCGAACGCAGGCGCTGCTGGTCGCGCTGTCGGGCCAGCCCGGTGCCGATGTTCTGCGCAACGAAGGTCAACAGGCGCTGGTCGTGCACGCTGAAGATGCTGCTCTCGCTGTAGCTCTGCACCACGATCGCGCCAACCACTTCGTCGTCGCGCAGCAGCGGCACGCCCAGCCAGCAATGCGAGCGCGCACCGGATTCACGCACTTCGCCGCTGGCCAGCAGCGCGTCGATCTGCCCGCGCGAGGCCAGCAGCGGGCGCCGGTTGCGAACCACATATTCGGTCAGGCCCCGGCTGAACGGTCGCGGCGCACGACTGGCGTTGTGCTCGTCCACCGAGTAGACGAAATCCAGGCCGTTGCCGGCCGCGTTGACCAGCGCGATGTAGAAGTTGCGCGCGTCGAGCAGACGCCCAACCACGCCATGCACCTGCCCATAGAACTGGGCCAGGCTGTCGGCCGACATCGCCATCTCGGCAATGTTGTAGAGCGCGGTCTGCAGCTGTTCGGCGCGACGTCGCTCGGTTACTTCGTCCTGCAGGCTGTGGTTGGCGCGTCGCAGTTCCTGGGTGCGCCGTTCCACCTGCTGTTCCAGCCGCACCTGCGCCTGGCGCCGGTCCATCGCGGTCTGCACGTGCTGGGCAACGAATCCCAGCAGGGCCCGCTCGGCTTCGCCATAGCGCGCGGCATGTTCATAACTCTGCACCACGATGGCACCGCAGACGCGACCATCGCGCAGCATCGGCACGCCCAGCCAATCGAGACTTTCCGGACCGCGCTGCGGGTCATGTTCCTGATCGACCACCCGCGCCAGCAGCTCGCGCGACGGACCGCTGAGCGGCCGGCCATGGCGTAACAGCGCCACGGTCAGGCTGCGCGGCATTTCGCTGGCGGCGTAGCTCTGCGACGGATCGGCAACGAAGTCATCCACCTGATCGGCGAAGTACAGGAAGCGGATCTGGTCGCGCACGTCGTCGTACTCGACGATGTAGCAGTTTTCCGCATACATCAGTGTGCCCAGCACGCCATGCACGTGGCGCAGCATCTCGCCCATCTCCAGGTCGGCACCGGCCAGGTCTGCGATCTGGAACAGCGCCTGCTGCAGCCGCTCGGCCTCTTCCAATGCCTTGATCTGCCCAGCCTGGCGGCCACGCTGCAGGGCCAGCTCCATCGCCTGCCGGGCCAGCCCCCACCAGGCCGACGAAGGCGCCGCCCCGGCTACCGACAACAGCAACCGCGCTCCGTCGTATTCCCAGCCATGCTGACCCTCGCCGATTCCCGGCTCCACGGCCACCTGGCCGGCACCCACTGGCGGCGGCCAGCCACCCTGGCCATGGCCCAGCTGCGGATCGTCCCAGCCAACGCGGACCACGGCCGAATCCGGCAACAGCGCATGCAACGCGCGCACCAGCGCCGTGCTCAGCACGGCCTCGTGTGGTGGCTCTTCCGCCGGTTCAGCATGCGTGGACAAATGACAATCTCTTGGCGCCGTCAGTGCGTCGCCTCCCCTGAGCCGCCGAGCATAGCGCGCCACCCGGGGGGCAATGGAAGCCCGTAAACCCCGAATCGTGCGCCCGTACGTTTTTCCTGCTGACCGTAGCCCCTTCCGAGCCATGACCCTCGCCCTGCCCGCCCTCGCCACCGGCTATGCGCCATCGCCTGCAGGCCTTACCCTGTACGCCGTGGAAGCCAGCGCACTGCCAACCGATGAAGCCTTGATGCTGGCCTGGGCCGGTGGCGACCTGCGCGCGTTCGAAAGCCTGTATGCGCGCCATCGCAAGCGCCTGTTCGGCTTCCTGCTGCGGCAACTGCGCGACAACGCGCTGGCCGAGGAGATCTTCCAGGACGTCTGGCAGCGGGTGATCAGCGCCCGTGCTGGGTGGCAACCGGACGCGGCGTTCAGCACCTGGCTGTTCCGCATCGCCCACAACCGCCTGAACGACCATTGGCGCGCCGCCCGCCACCGGCCGGCTGCCCCGGCCGATGCCGATCTGCGCCTGGCCGCGATCGAGGATGGACAGACCCCGGAAGGTGAGCTTTCCGAATTCGAACAACGTCGCCGCATCCAGCTGGCGATGGAACAACTGCCGCCCGAGCAGCGCGAAGTGCTGCAGCTGCGGCTGGATCAGGAACTGAGCCTGGAGGAGATCGGCCAGATCACCGGCGTAGGCCGGGAAACCGTGAAATCGCGGCTGCGCTATGCGATGGACAAGCTGCGTGCGGGATTGAACGCATGAACCGAGACGAACCGCTGACGCCGGAAGAACGCGAGCTGGCCCGGCTGCTCGGCCGTCGCGCCGAACAGGCACCGCCCGCCGCACTGGACGCCGCCATCCTGGCCGCGGCCCGCGCTGCCGTGGACGCTCCGGCTGCCGATGCGGTCGCCTCTCCCGAGGCGCCACGTACGCAGCGCACACGCCCGCGTTGGCCGGCGGTGTTCGGCATCGCCGCCTCGATGGTGTTCGCCATTGGCATCGCCTGGCAGCTGCGCCCGGAACCGCCACCGGTCCCGGCCGGTGAGGCCGCTGTTGCGGCGGCACCGGCTGCGGCAGAAGACGTCGCGGCTGCCGATCAGGCCGCTGGGCGCAGTGCAGCCGACAGTGCGGTGGCGGCTGCGGAACCGGCCGCTGCGCCCGCAGCACCCGAGGCAGCCCCGGTTGCCGCTCCGCCGGCACCGGCCATCGCGCGCGCGCCCAGGCCTGCGCCCGCCGAGACCGCTCAAGCGCCGGCCCAGGCTGCACGATCGATGGCTGCGGATGCGGCCGCCGACACCTCCTTTGCGGCCCTCCCGCCCGCCCCGGCCGCAGCGCCGGCAGCAGCACCCCCTGCGCCTCCGGCTCCCACCGCCTACTCGGCACCCGCGCCGCTGATGGCGCCGGTTGTCGCCAGTGGTTCGCTGAAGGCGCGCTCGGCAGGCTCGCCAGAGCCAAACAGTGTGCAGGCCGAACAGGCCGCGGCATTGGACCGGGTAGAAATCACCTCGTTGAAGCGCGAGGCGACCCGCCGTTCGGCGCCCGGTGTCATGCAGCGCAGCAGCGATGCGGGCCTGAGCGCGGATGCGGTGCAGGCCGAAGTGAGCGCCGACGCGCGCCTGCCGCGCCGGCAGTGGCTGGAAAAGATCCGCGAACGCCGCGATGAAGGCCAGCGCGACCTCGCCCGCGCCAGCCTGGAACGCTACATCCAGCAGTACCCGGAATCGCGCCTGCCGCGCGACCTGCGCCCGCTGCTGGACGACTGAGTGCCACGGAAATCGGGAGCAACACCGTAGAATGGTGGGAATGCCCGATACCCTCGCCCAGCCGGTCAGCCATACGCTGGAAGTCAAGCACAGCCGTTTCATCGCCCATGCCGCGCCGATCGACGGGGGTGCAGCGGCGATGGCGTTCCTGCAGCAGGTTGCGGTGGCCGATGCCACGCACAACTGCTGGGCGTACCGGCACGGGCAGGATTACCGCTCCAGCGACGATGGCGAGCCGGCGGGTACCGCCGGGCGACCGATCCTGGCTGCCATTGATGGCCAGGGCTTCGACCGGGTGATGGTGGTGGTGACGCGCTGGTTCGGCGGCATCAAGCTCGGCGCCGGTGGACTGGTGCGCGCCTATGGCGGCGCTGCAGCCGAGTGTCTGCGTACCGCGCCACGCCTGCCGCTGATCGCCATGTCTCGCCTACAGCTGCTGGCTGGCTTCGAGGACCTGGGCACCCTGCATGCCGCCCTGCCCGCCTTCGGGGCCGGGAAGCGCGATGAACAGTTCGATGCCAATGGCGTGTGCCTGCGGGTCGAATTGCCTGCCGATCAGGTCGATGCATTGAAAATCCGCCTGCGCGACGCCACCCGTGACCGTATCCGCATAGAAGACGACAATCAGGATGACTGACAAGGACGACGCCCCCGCTTCGACCCCGCCGCTGCGGCGCCTCGGCAGCCTGCGCACGCTGTGGCCGTTCGTGCGCCGTCACAGCGGCCTGTTCACCGCCTGGCTGCTGGCCCTGGCGGTGTCTTCGGCCGCCACGCTGAGCCTGCCCCCGGCGGTGAAGCAGATGATCGATCACGGTTTCAGCAGTGGCGGCCAGATCAACCGCGCCTTCGCCCTGCTGATGCTGGTGGCAGTGGTGATGGCGCTGGGCACCGCCGCGCGCTTCTACTTCGTATCGCTGCTGGGTGAAAAGGTCGTCGCCGACCTGCGCAGCCAGCTGTATGCCCACCTGATCCAGCTGGGCGCCGGCTTCCACGACCGCAGCCGCAGCGGAGAGCTGGTCTCTCGCCTGACCGCGGACACCGAACTGCTGCGCAGCGTGGTCGGCTCGACCATGTCCGTAGCATTGCGCAGCACGGTCACTGTCATCGGCAGCCTGGCGATGCTGTTCGTCACCAGCCCGCGGCTGGCCGCATGGTCGCTGCTCGGCATTCCGCTGGCGGTGCTGCCGATCATCATCGGCGCGCGCAAGCTGCGCACGGTCGCACGCAACAGTCAGGACCGCATCGCCGACGCCAACAGCCTGGCCAGTGAAACCCTGGGTGCGGTACGCACGGTGCAGGCACATGCACGCGAGCCATACGAACGTGGCCGTTTCGACCAGGCGCTGGGTGATGCAATCGGCGCCGCTCGCCGCCGCATCGGTGCACAGTCGCTGGTCACCGCCAGCGCCATCCTGCTGGTGTTCGGCGCCATTGTCGGTGTGCTGTGGCTGGGCGCGCACGACGTCATCGACGGCCGCCTCAGCGCCGGTACGCTGGGACAGTTCGTGCTGTATGCATTGATCGGCGGCGGCTCGGTGGGCGCTCTGGCCGAAGTATGGAACGAGCTGCAGCGCGCGGCCGGTGGCATGGGCCGCATCGGCGAACTGCTGCAGGAAGACATCGAGATCCGCGCGCCGGCCCAGCCGCACGCGCTGCCGCAACCGTTGCGCGGTGAGATCCAGTTCAACGACGTGGTGTTCCACTACCCGCAACGTCCGGACCAGGCCGCGCTGGACCACTTCAACCTGCATGTGCGCCCGGGCGAGACCGTGGCGCTGGTGGGTCCGTCGGGGGCGGGCAAGAGCACGGTGCTTTCGATGCTGCTGCGCTTCCATGATCCAGCCAGCGGCCGCATCGACGTGGACGGCATCGACGTGCGCCAGGTCGACCCGGCCGAGCTGCGTGCGCAGCTGGCGCTGGTGCCGCAGCAGCCGACGCTGTTCGCTGCCAGCGCCCGCGACAACATCCGCTATGGCCGCCTGCAGGCCAGCGACGCCGAAGTCGAGGATGCCGCGCGTGCCGCCGAGGCCGATGCCTTCCTGCGCGCGTTGCCGCAGGGCTATGACAGTGAGCTGGGCGAGCGCGGTGCCCGCCTGTCCGGTGGCCAGCAGCAGCGTGTGGCGATTGCCCGTGCGCTGCTGAAGGATGCGCCAATCCTGCTGCTGGACGAAGCGACCAGCGCGCTGGACGCGCAGAGCGAGCACAGCGTGCAGCAAGCGCTGGAGCGGCTGATGGCGGGCCGCACCACACTGGTCATTGCCCACCGCCTGGCCACCGTGCTCAAGGCCGACCGCATCGTGGTGATGGACCAGGGCCGCATCGTCGCCGAGGGCACGCACGCGCAGCTGCTGGCCGAAGGCGGGCTGTACGCTGAACTTGCGCGCCTGCAGTTCATCGATTGATGACGTCCGGCTAACATCGGCGCGGCCAAGCTGGCCGCGCAACAGTCGCATCCGCTGAAGGAGGTGCACGATGTCGTTCCGTCAGTTTCCCGCCGTCGACAGCAACGGCGAAAGCCACATCATCATCGAGTTCAAGCCCGAGGCGAATGGCAGCGGGCACCATTCCGAAGCCACGCCGCGCTATGAGCTGGATGACGGGCGGCCGCTGGTGCGCGATGGCCGCGAGTTCACCACCAGTGGCGGTGAGCTGCGACTGACGATTTGAGGTTCGCCGGGCATGGCCCGGCGCTACCGGATTTCGTGCCGCCCCGCTCTGGTAGGTGTCGACCTTGGTCGACACGCTTTTGCCAAGGGCCGTCGAGCATGGCTCGACGCTACAAAAGGCGTGATCAATTTTTGGCCAGACATCTTGACAGCCTTTGCTGCCAAGGCCTGAGCGAGGTTATCCACACCTTTGCTCAGAAACCATCCACACCGCCTGTGGATGAATTCAGCCCAGCACCCGCCCGATGCCACTGGCGTCCACCTGGGCCGCCGCCAGCGCGATCACCACCGGGTCGCTGCCGGCCACGAATCCGATACGGAAATGCACCTCGCCCCCAGGCGTGCGTGAGGAATGGATCGATGCCAGGCTGATGCGGTGCTGCTCGAACACGTTCAGCAGCTCACGCAATGAGCCCGGTCGGTCTTCCGGCAAATGCACCGACAGCGCGTTGCGCTCGGTCAGGTCCGCCAACAGGTAACCCACGCGTTCGAAGGTGTAGTTGCCGTCAGCCAGTGCCTGCTCGCCGAAGGCACTGCGATTGGCCAACAACAGCTGTTCACGGAATGCACCGCGTGCACAGTCGTCGCCCTGCCCGACCTGCGCCTGCAGAGTCTGCAGCTGGCCGATCAACCGCTCCAGCATCGGCGCTACGTACGGGTTGCCGAACTGGATGTCTTCGTAGATCGCCGGGTTGAGCGACAGGATGCGCGAGATGATCGCGGTATCCAGCTCGAACGACGCCGAGCGGTACGGCATCATCGCGGCCAGATCACCCAGCTGCGGCTGGTACTGGCGCAGCACGCCGGCCTGGGCCAGGTGGGTGGCATGCACCATCGCCTGTACCAGCGCCATCATCTGGTCATGATGCTGCGGCGTGGCGCGCACGCACTCGGCCTGCAGTGCCGCGCACAACGCGTCGACCCACGGCTGCCAGTATTGCAGGCGCGCTTCGCAGACCACCATCACCCGGCCCTTCAGGGTCGGCGCCTTGGGTGGCGCGGTCATCGGGTGCAACCCGACCACTTCGGCCTGCGAGGCCAACATCGCCTGCACCGGCGCATCCTTCACCGAGGTCACATCCAGCCACAGCCGGTCCTGCTCGCGGCCGGCCGACTGCTGGACGTACTGTGCGATCAACGCCGGCGTGTGCCGGATCGGTGCCGAGAACACCAGCACATCGGCCTGCGCCAGCAGCTGTTCCGGCGTGTGCGAGTCCGGATCAGCCGGATCATGCCCAATCACCTGCAGCTGCATGTGCTGCTGGAAGAAACGGCTCAGCCAGCGCCCATAGGCGCCGGCACTACCGACGATACCGACCGTGCGCGGCGTACGTTCAAGCAGGCCGCTCATGCCACGCGTTCGGCGCGGAAGCGCGTGCCTTCGGCCAGCGCGGCAGGCGCCGCCGCGATCACGTCGAACTCTTCGAAGCCGTTGTCCAGGGTCGCCTCCAGCGCCGCATGGGTGCCGGCAATCGCACGCGAGATCGCCTGCTGCATCGATTCGCCGCGCAACAGGAACGACACCACCAGTGACATCAGCACGTCACCGGTGCCTGCCACGTCCACCGGCAGCAGGGGCGAGGTCCAGCGCCAGGTTTCCTCGCGGCCAACGGCCAGGGTCACCAGTTCACCCGGATTGCCGCCCACGCTGTGCGCGATCACCCAGTGCGGACCGCGGTCCAGCAGCGTGCGTGCGGCAGCGATGGCATCGGCCTCGGCGAGCGCCGGCATGCCGGTCAGGCGATTCAGTTCAAAAGCGTTCGGCGTCACCAGCCAGGCATGCGGCAACAGGCGCTCGGCGAAGATCGCTTCCAGTCCCGGTTCCACGTAGGGGCCGGTGTGGGTATCACCAATCACCGGATCCAGGCAGTAACGCAGCTGCGGGCAGACGGGCAGGATCTCGTCCAGCCAGTCTGCGAAGGCCGCACCGTTGGCGGTGCTGCCGAAGTAGCCGGAGACGAGCATCTTCGCCCGCTGCGGCAGGCCGCGCTCGTGCGTGCCCAGCAGCAGATCGGCGAACCAGTCGGCGGGCAACACCCGACCGCGCGTGGTGTCGTAGAACGGCGCATTGCTGAGCAGCACGGTCGGGATTTCCGCAACGCGCACGCCGAGGGCGCGCATCGGCGGTACGGCGGCGCTGTTGCCGGCGTGGCCGTAGACCAGTTGCGACTGGACCGAGATGACATCGATCGGCGACGGGCCGTCGGGCCGCTGGCGGCGGCCGTGGACCAGGTGGTTATCAAGGGATTCGCTCATGCCCGCATTCTACGCCCAAGGGGGTTTTCGGCAGGGCTTGCAGCCCTGCACCTGCTCAATGCAACGGCAACCGCAACGGCCGAAGCCAAAGCGGCATTCCGTGGGGTGGCGGGGCGGTGTCGGAGTGCGGGGACGCCGCAAGTACGTCCTTGTAGGCTTGGCAGCGGCATCCATGCCGCTGACACCCCGCAATCCGACACCGCCCCACCTTCGACAGGTTCACACGGCTGTTGGTAACTGCGGCTGTTGTTCCGCGCGGCTGTTGGTAGGTGTCGACCTTGGTCGACACATCTGTCAGACATCGAATGAGTCATCCACGCATGGCGTGGATCTACCGTGTCGACCAAGGTCGACACCTACCAGAGCAGTAAGCCGTTCCGGCAGATCACGGAAAACTGTCGAAGGCGGGGTGGGTCCGGTTGAGGGGGCGTGAGCGCCATGGATGGCGCGACCGAGGCTACAGGGACGTATTTACGCCGTCCCCCTCAACCGGACCCACCCCGCCAACCCACGGAAAGCCAGCTTTTGAATTTGACGTTGCCGTGGCTTGCAGCAGGTGCAGGGCTGCAAGCCCTGCAAACCAAAACCCCTCAGTGAGCAGCAGGCCGCGACGGTGGCAGCCACGCCGCCACGATGCCGAGCAGCGGCAGGAACGCGGTCAGCTGGTAGACGTACTCAATGCTGGTCTTGTCCGCCAGCAGGCCGAGCACCGCAGCACCCAGTCCACCCATGCCGAAGGCGAAGCCGAAGAACAGGCCGGACACCATACCGATGCGGTGCGGCATCATTTCCTGCGCGTACACCACGATCGCCGAGAATGCCGACGACAACACGAAACCGATCAGCACCGCCAGCACCGTGGTCCAGAACAGATCGGCATGCGGCAGCATCAACGCAAACGGGGCCACGCCCAGGATCGAGGTCCAGATGATCGGCTTGCGGCCGATGCGGTCACCCAGCGGGCCGCCGAGGAAGCCACCGGCTGCGGACGCCACCAGGAACGCGAACAGATGCAGCTGGGCCTGTGCCACCGGAATGCCGAAATGGTGAATCAGGTAGAAGGTGAAGTAGCTGCCGATGCTGGCCATGTAGAAGTACTTGCTGAAGATCAGCACCAGCAGGATCGCCAGCACCTTGGCCACGGTGCGCGGCGGATGCCGCGGCGCCATCGCAGCCGTGCTGACCGGTCGTGGCGTGCCCAGATGCAACGCGTACCAGCGGCCGACATAGGTCAGCAGAGCGATGCCGATCAGGGCGGCGCCGGCAAACCACGATGCGGCATGCTGGCCATACGGCACGATCACCGCCGCTGCAATCAGCGGGCCCAGCGCGGTACCGAAGTTGCCGCCGACCTGGAACACCGACTGCGCGAAGCCATGGCGACCGCCCGAGGCCAGCCGCGCGATGCGCGAGGCTTCCGGGTGGAAGATGGCCGAACCAATGCCGACCATCGCCGCCGCCATCAGCACCACCGCGTAGTTCGGTGCGAAGCCCAGCAGGAGCATGCCGCACAGGGTCGAGGCCATGCCGATCGGCAGCGAGTACGGCGCCGGGCGGCGGTCGGTGGCCATGCCGATCAACGGCTGGAAGATCGAGGCGGTGAGCTGGTAGGTCAGCGTGATCAGGCCGATCTGGGTGAAGCTGAGGTTGAAGCCGCCCTTGATCACCGGATAGATCGCCAGGATCAGCGACTGCATCATGTCGTTGACGACATGCGAGGTGGAGATGGCGGCCAGCACGCCGGGGGCCACCGGGCGTGAGGTCGTTGCAGGAGAAGCCAGGGTCGACATGGACACAGTCAGGTTGGGGGCGAGCCACGCATGCTACGGTTGCCTTCCCTTCCCTTCTGCCGCGTTCTGGTCATGGCCTATCGCAAAAAGGACATTGCCGGCGACGTCGACCCGGCTGCGCCATGGCGCGATGTACCGCTGCACCGCCCGGTCACCTACCGGGTTACCCAATACCCGGCCGGTACCCATATCGCGGGGCACAAGCACCAGCGCCACCAGCTGGTCTACGCCATCTCCGGGCTGATGGTGGTGCGCTCGGAAGTGGGGCGCTGGGTGGTGCCCTCCACCCGTGCAATCTGGATGCCAGCGGGCATGGTGCACGCGGTGGACTGCATTGCCGCCGTGCACATGCGCAGCCTGTACATCGATCCATCATTCGCACCGCAACTGCCGGCCGAACCGTTCGCGGTACAGGTGGCACCACTGCTGCGCGAACTGCTGCAGGCAGCCACCCTGATCAAAGGCGAGCACATCGAAGACAGCCGCGATGGCCGCGTGGTGCGCCTTCTGCTGGACGAGCTGCACCGCATGGACGTGCTGCCGCTGCACCTGCCCTCGCCCACCGACCCGCGCCTGCAGCGGATCTGCCAGCACCTGCAGAAGCACCCCGGCGATGACGCCACGCTGCAGGACTGGGCGCAGGCACTGGAGGTGGACGTGAAAACCATCCAGCGCCATTTCGCCGGCGAGCTTGGCATGACCTTCGGCCAGTGGCGGCAGCAGGCACGGTTGCTGGCGGCATTGGAGCGGCTGGCGGTCGGTGACAAGGTCATCGATGTCGCGCTGTCGATGGGCTACGACAGCCCCAGCGCATTCACCAGCATGTTCAAGCGGCAGCTGGGGCAGACACCAGCGGCGTTTTTCCGCTGACCGCAAACGAAAACGCCGGGCATCGCCCGGCGCTGCCGTTCAACGTTTGCGTTGAAAACTCAGGACGTCATCCGGTCCCAGAAGCCCTTCACGCCATCCATGAAGGTGGCCGACTTCGGCGAATGCTTGCGCGCTTCCTCACCGACGAAGGTGGCTTCGAACTGCTCCAGCAGCTTGCGCTGCTCGTTGGTGAGGTTGACCGGGGTCTCCACCACCACACGACAGTACAGGTCACCTTCGCTGCGGCTGCGCACCGAACGTACGCCCTTGCCGCGCAGGCGGAACAGCTTGCCGGTCTGGGTCTCGGCCGGGATGCGGATCTCCGCCTCGCCGCCCAGGGTGGCCACGCGGACGGTGTCGCCCAGTGCCGCCTGCGAGATGCGGATCGGCACTTCGCAGTGCAGGTCGTCGCCATCGCGCTGGAAGATCGCATGCTCGCGCACGCGCACTTCCACGTACAGGTCACCCGGCGGCGTGCCGGCCGGACCGGCCTCGCCCTCGCCCTGCAGGCGGATGCGGTCGCCGGTGTCGACGCCGGCCGGCACCTTCACCGACAGCACCTTGTCTTCCTCGACACGGCCGTTGCCGTGGCAGGTCTTGCAGGGCTTGGCGATGATCTGGCCACGGCCGCCGCAGTTGTGGCAGGCCTGCTGCATGGCGAAGATGCCGCGCTGGATGCGCACCTGGCCACGGCCATGGCACACGTTGCAGGTCTCGACCTTGCCGTCTTCGGAGCCACTGCCATCGCAGTCGCCGCACTCGGCCAGGGTCGGAATCTCGATGCGGCGCTCGACGCCGCGCACGGCCTCTTCCAGGTCCAGTTCCATCACGTAGCCGATGTCGGCGCCGCGACGGGCCTGGCGCGGACCACCGCCGCCACCGCCAAAAATGTTGCCGAAGATATCGCCGAATATATCGTTCATGTCCGGGCCGCCCGGGCCGCCACCGCCCATGCCGTGCTCGAAGGCGGCGTGGCCGTGGCTGTCGTACATGCGGCGCTTGTTGCCGTCGGACAGCACTTCGTAGGCTTCCTTGCACTCCTTGAAGGAGGCTTCGGCCGCCGCATCACCCGGGTTGCGGTCCGGGTGGAACTTCATCGCGCAGCGACGGTAGGCCTTCTTCAGCTCGTCGTCGGTGGCGGTGCGGGCAACGCCCAGCACTTCGTAGTAATCGCGCTTGCTCATATCGTGAATCGGGTTCCGGAAAGTCGGGATTCGTCAAAGCGGAAGAGCGGAACCAGGTCCGCTCTTGCGTCGGGCGCCCCGACACGCCGGTGGGCGGTCAGGACCCTGATGCGACAACGGGACGCTGATGGCCAGCGTCCCGTGTCGGTCCGGATCAGGACTTCTTGTCGTCCTTGACTTCGGTGAACTCGGCGTCCACCACGTCATCCTGCGGCTTGCCCGCATTGCCAGCGTCGGCACCCGGGGCGGCACCGCCCTGGTCGGCCGAAGCAGCGGCGAACAGCGACTGGCCGGCTTCTTCCAGTGCCTTCGACTTGGCTTCGATCTGTGCCTTGTCGTCACCCTTCATCGCGGTTTCCAGGTCGGCCAGCGCCGCCTCGACCTTGCCGATGACATCGCCGCCGACCTTGCTGCCGTGCTCGGTGATGGCGCTTCGGGTGCCGTGGATCAGGGCGTCGGCCTGGTTGCGGGCCTGCACCAGTTCCTGGAACTTCTTGTCTTCTTCGCGGTTGGCTTCCGCGTCGGCGACCATGCGCGCGATCTCTTCCTCGGACAGGCCCGAACCGGCCTTGATCTCGACCTTCTGTTCCTTGTTGGTCTTCTTGTCCTTGGCCGACACGTGCAGGATGCCGTTGGCGTCGATGTCGAAGGACACTTCCACCTGCGGCAGGCCACGCGGGGCCGGCTCGATGCCGGACAGGTCGAACTTGGCCAGCGACTTGTTGAAGCGGGCCTGTTCGCGCTCACCCTGCAGCACGTGCACGGTCACGGCCGACTGGTTGTCCTCGGCGGTGGAGAACACCTGCGAGGCCTTGGTCGGGATGGTGGTGTTCTTCTCGATGATCTTGGTGAACACGCCGCCCATGGTTTCGATGCCCAGCGACAGCGGGGTCACGTCCAGCAGCAGCACGTCCTTGACGTCGCCGCCCAGCACGCCGCCCTGGATCGCAGCACCCAGTGCCACGGCTTCGTCCGGGTTGACGTCCTTGCGCGGTTCCTTGCCGAAGAACTCGGTCACCGCCTGCTGCACCTTCGGCATGCGGGTCTGGCCGCCGACCAGGATCACTTCGCTGATGTCGCTCGAACGCAGGCCGGCATCGTTCAGGGCGACGCGGCACGGCTCGATCGACTTCTTGATCAGGTCTTCCACCAGCGCTTCCAGCTTGGCGCGGGTCAGCTTGATGTTCAGGTGCTTCGGGCCCGAGGCGTCAGCAGTGACGTACGGCAGGTTCACTTCGGTCTGCTGGGCGCTGGACAGCTCGATCTTGGCACGCTCGGCAGCATCCTTCAGGCGCTGCAGGGCCAACGGATCCTTGCGCAGGTCGATGCCCTGGTCCTTGTTGAACTCTTCAACCAGGTACTCGATGACGCGGTTGTCGAAGTCTTCGCCGCCCAGGAAGGTGTCGCCGTTGGTGGCCAGCACTTCGAACTGCTTCTCGCCGTCGACGTTGGCGATCTCGATCACCGAGACGTCGAAGGTGCCGCCGCCGAGGTCGTACACCACGATCTTGCGATCCTTGTTGTCGCCCTTGTCCAGGCCATAGGCCAGCGCGGCCGCGGTCGGCTCGTTGATGATGCGCTTGACGTCCAGGCCGGCGATGCGGCCGGCGTCCTTGGTCGCCTGGCGCTGGCTGTCGTTGAAGTAGGCCGGCACGGTGATGACCGCTTCGGTGACCTTCTCACCGAGGAAGTCCTCGGCGGTCTTCTTCATCTTCTCCAGCACCTTGGCCGAGATTTCCTGCGGGGCCATCTTCTTGCCGTCGCTGGTCGACACCCAGGCGTCGCCATTGTCATGGGCCAGGATGCCGTACGGGACGTGGGCGATGTCCTTCTGCACTTCGGCGTCGGTGAACTTGCGGCCGATCAGGCGCTTCACCGCGTAGAAGGTGTTCTTCGGGTTGGTGACGGCCTGGCGCTTGGCCGAGGCGCCCACCAGGACTTCGCCGTCCTTGGTGTAGGCGACGATCGACGGGGTGGTGCGATCGCCTTCCGAATTCTCGATGACGCGGGCCTTGCCGCCGTCCATGATCGCCACGCACGAGTTGGTGGTGCCGAGGTCGATACCAATGATCTTGCCCATGGGGGAGACTCCTGAGGATGCTTGTTGGGGTCAGTCCGGCCGTTCGGCCGGTGGATGAATACGATGTGGGGGAGGCTCGTGGAACATTCAAGCCATCTCCCGAACGCTGTGTTCAGCGCTTGGAAAACCTTGCCAGGCATGGCCTGGCACGACCGGGACCGGGCATGGCCCGGCCCGGCCGATCAATCGGCAGCCACCACCACCAGCGCCGGCCGCAGCAGGCGCTCGTTGAGCAGGTAGCCCTTCTGGAACACGGTCACCACGCTGCCGGGAGCGGCGCCCGGGGCCGGCACCTGGCTGATGGCCTGGTGGTGCTCCGGGTTGAACGGCTGGCCGGTCGGGTCCAGCAGGACCAGACCATTGTCGGCAGCGACCTTCAGCAGCTGCTTGTAGGTCAGCTCCAGGCCCTCGCGCAGCGGATGCGGGTCGTCGCCCGCGGCCTTCAGGCCGGCATCCAGGCTGTCGAACACCGGCAGCAGCTCGCCCAGCAGCTTCTCGTTGGCGAACTTGCGGGCCTGCTCGATGTCACGGGCAACGCGCTTGCGCTGGTTCTCGAGGTCGGCGCGCTCACGCAGCGCATCGGCCTTGATCTGCTCGACTTCGGCGCGCAGGCGCTCCACTTCGTCGTTGACGCCGGCGGCGGCGGCCGCATCGGCGGCAGTCTGCTGGGATTCGATATCTGGATGTTCGTGGTTCATGTCTGGGTCCCTGGCGGTCAATCTCCGCCTCCACCCACCCTAGTGTGGGCGGGATGCTGCGTTTCAAGCGTCGGATGTTCCGGGAGTACGCCCGGCCGGTGAAAAGGCCGCGCCGAGCACATCGGCAGTGGCCTGGACCAGCGGGATCATGCGGTCGTAGGCCATCCGCTTGGGGCCGATCACGCCCAGCACGCCCAGTACCTGGCCATTGGCGGTGTACGGGGCGGTGACCAGCGAGACGCCCTGTAACGGCATCATCCCGGTCTCTTCGCCGATGAAGATGCGCACGCCCGGGGCCTGGATGGTCCGCTCCAGCAGCTGCAGGATCTCGCGCTTGCTGGAGAACAGCTCGAACAGCTCGCGCAGGCGCTCCAGGTCGGACAGGTCCTGCACCCCCATCAAACGGGTCTGGCCGGCCACCAGCATGTCGTCGGCGGCCGGCTGCAGGGCCTGCTCGGCCAGCTCGATGCTATGCGCCAGCAGCTGCTCCAGCTCGGAACGGGCATCGCGCAGCTCCAGCAGCAGGCGGGTGCGGATCTCGGCCATCGGCAGGCCGGCAAAATGCGCATTGAGGTAGTTGGCCACCTGTTCCAGCTGGCCCGGCGCGAACTCCTGGCGGGTCTCGATGACCCGGTTCTGCACCTCGTTGTCGGCAAATACCAGGATCGCCAGCACCCGACGCCCGTCCAGCGCCACGAAATCGATCTGACGGAAGGCGAACTGCTCGCGCCGCGGCGCGCTGACCACGCCGACGAAGTGGCTCATCGCCGACAGCAGCTCCGAGGCGCTGCCGAGCAGGGCCTGGGTGCTGCCGCCGCCGGCCAGTTCCTGGCGCAACCGGGCCAGCTCGCCCTCGCCCGGCGGCTGCATCTGCAGCAGGCTGTCGACAAACACCCGGTAACCGTGTGCGGTCGGGATGCGTCCGGCCGAGGTGTGCGGCGACGCCAGCAGCCCCAGGTCTTCCAGGTCGCCAAGGATGTTGCGGATGGTGGCCGGGCTGACCTCCAGGCCGGCCACGCGCGCCAGCGTCTGCGAGCCAACCGGCTCACCGTCCTGGATGTAACGCGCAATCAGCGTGCGCAGCAGATGGCGCGCACGCGGGGCAAGCTGGTCGGGAGAACCGTGCATGGAATCAACCTGTGAGACACGGACACTAGATAATGGCGGCGCATCACCTTGGCAAGTCATTGGACCTCCCTCGCGCGCGTGCTAGCGTTGCGCGGCTGCTGATACCCCCTTACCCATGCTCAGACATCTTTCGATCAAGGATTTCGCCGTCGTCCGCGCCACCGAACTGGAGTTCGGGCCAGGCATGACTGTGGTTTCAGGCGAGACCGGCGCCGGCAAGTCGCTCATGGTCGACGCGCTGGGCTTCCTGTCCGGCCTGCGCGCCGACAGCGGCGTGGTCCGCCACGGCGCCGCGCGCGCCGAGCTTTCGGCCGAGTTCGCGCTGGACCAGCTGCAGGCCGCGCGCCAGTGGCTGGCCGACAACGAGCTGGACGACGAGGAACAGTGCCAGCTGCGCCGCGTGATCCGCGCCGATGGCGGTTCGCGGGCGTGGATCAATGGCCGCCCGGTGACCCTGGCCCAGCTGGGCGACCTGGCCTCGCTGCTGGTGGAGATCCACGGCCAGCACGAACAGCAGGCCCTGCTGACGCGCCCGTCGCAGCTGGCCCTGCTGGATGCTTATGCCGGCAACGAGAACGAGCGCCGCCAGGTGCGCCGCGCCGCTGCGGCCTGGCAGGCTCTGGTCGATGAATCGCTGGCGCTGTCGCAACAGGGCGACGTCAGTGACCGGATCGGCTTCCTGGAACACCAACTGCGCGAACTGGACCGCGAAGACCTGGAACCAGAGTCGATCGTGGCACTCGGTGCCAGCCACCGCCGCCAGGCCCATGCCAGCGCCCTGCTGAGCGCCTGCCAGGCGGCCAGCAACCAGCTTAATGGCGACGACGGCAGTTCCGCGCTGGACCTGCTGCAGCAGGTGCGCCACGAACTGTCGCGCCTGATCGAACACGATCCGCGCCTGGGCGAGGTGGACGGCCTGATCGAGAACGCCTCGATCCAACTGCATGAAGCCCTGTCGCTGCTGGACCGGGTGCACGACGACCTCGACGCCGACCCGGAACAGTTCGAGGAGAACGAGCGCCGCCTCGGCCGCCTTCACGACCTGGCCCGCAAGCACCGCGTGCCGATGGACGAGCTGGGCGCGCAGCGCGAGCGCATGCATGCCGAAGTGGAGCAGTTGCGCGGCGCCGACGAACGCCTGCAGCGCCTGGCCGGCGAGATCGACAAGGCCGCCGCCGCCTGGCGCGCACAGGCCGAAGTGCTGACCGCCAGCCGTCGCAGCGCTGCGGCCGAACTGTCGGCCACCACCACCGGCATCATCGCCGAGCTCGGCATGGGCGGCGGCCAGTTCCTGATCGAACTGGAACCACAGGACGCCGGCAAGCCGGACCCGCAGGGTGCCGAACGGGTGGAGTTCCTGGTCGCGGCCAACGCCGGCCAGCCGCCCCGCGCCCTGCGCAAGGTGGCCTCGGGCGGCGAACTGTCGCGCATCTCGCTGGCCATCGAAGTGGCCGCGCTGGACCTGGATGCGGTGCCGACCATGGTGTTCGACGAGGTCGACTCCGGCATCGGCGGCGCGGTGGCTGACATCGTCGGCCAGAAGCTGCGCGCCCTTGGCGAGAAGCGCCAGGTGCTGTGCGTGACCCACCTGCCGCAGGTCGCCTCCAAGGGCCACGCCCATTACCGGGTCAGCAAGGCGCCGGTGGAAGGCATGACCCAGAGCGCGGTGGAAAAGCTGGACACCAAGGCGCGCGAGGAAGAGCTGGCGCGCATGCTGGGCGGCGTGGAAGTGAGCAAGGAAGCGCGCGCCGCCGCCCGCAAGCTGCTGGTCGCGTCGAGCTCGCTGGACTGAGCGCATTGAGCCGAGCATGGGCTCGGCTCTACAACGTGCGCCCGGACGAAACCGACATGTAGAGCCGAGCCCACGCTCGGCTCCCGCGCGTCCGCGCGCGGCGTTACCCCAGCGGCCGCGCCAGATCCACGTGCTCCACCAGAAAATCGAGGAAGGCGCGCACCCGCAGCGGCAGATAGCCACCCTGCCCCAGGAACACCGCGTGCACCTCTTCCAGGTCACCGGGGTTGGCTTCCTCCAGCACCGGCAGCAGGCGCCCGGCGGCGATGTCCTCCTGCACCTGGTAGGTCGCCAGCCGCGCCATGCCCAAGCCCCCCAGCACCAGCTGGCGCAGCGCGTTGCCGTTGCTGGCGCGGGCGTTGCCACTGGGCAGCACCATCCGCTCGCGTCCGTCCTGCAGCAATGGCCAGCCCTGCATCGCACGTGCATGACCGATGTCCAGCCGGTTGTGCGACTGCAGCTCCTCTGCGCTGCGCGGCAGTCCATGACGCTGCGCGTAGGCCGGCGCGGCCACGATCATCATCCGCGTCGCGCCCAGCCGTCGCGCCACCAGGCTGGAGCTCTTCAGCGGACCGGCGCGTACTGCCACATCGGTACGTTGCTCCAGCAGGTCGATCACCTCGTCGTTGAGGGTCAGGTCCACACCCACCTGCGGGTTGCGCTCCAGGAACGCCGGCAGCAGCGGCAACAGGAAGTGCTGGCCAAACGGCACGTTGGAATTGACCCGCAGGCGTCCGCGCGGCTCGGCATGTGCGCTGGCGCAGCGCTCGGCCTCCTCCAGGTCGGCCAGCACGCGCAGGCCACGCTCGTAGAACGCACAGCCTTCCGGGGTCAGCTGCAACTGGCGGGTGGAACGCTGCAGCAGACGCGTACCCAGCCGCTGCTCCAGCCGCGCCACCAGCTTGCTCACCGCTGACGGCGTCATGTCCAGGGTGCGGGCCGCGGCGGAGAAGCCACCGGTCTCGATCACCCGCACGAACACTTCCAGTTCGCCGGATCGGTTGATGTCGGGTCGCGCCATAGCGATGAATCCAGTTCACAGATGATTGTCCATGCGCAGTCTAGTTCACAGATGGACGGAGAATCACCATGGCGCTCCCTCCTCCCGGGATTGCCCGATGAACCGCTTCAGCCAGCTCACCGCGACCGCCTTGATCGCACTGTCCAGCGCAGCCAGCGCCGCCCCCGCCCCGCACTGGGTTGCCAGCTGGCAGGCCAGCCCGCAACCGGTCTGGGGCGCGGAGTTCCTGTTCCCGACCCTTGTCCCAGCCGCACTTCAGGACCAGACCTTCCGCCAGACAGCGCGTATCAGCCTGGGCGGACCTCGGCTGCGGATACGGTTGAGCAACGCCTACGGCACCCAGCCGCTGCGGATCGGGGCGGCGAGCGTGGCCGCACGCGCGGGAGCCACCCCGCAGCCGCTCAGTTTCGACGGCCAGTCCGGGGTGCTGATCGGCCCCGGGCAGGAACGGCTGAGCGATCCGCTGCCACTGGCCACGGATGACCGGCAGGCGCTGCAGGTCAGTGTCTTCGTGCCCGGGCCGACGCCGGTGCAGACGTTCCATTGGGAGGGTCGACAGACCAGTTGGATTGCGCCCGGCGACCAGAGCCAAGCCCAGGCACTGCGCGGGGCCAGCAGCACCACTGCCCGCCTGTTCCTGGCCGGCATCGAGGTCGAGGCCGCTACCAGCGCACGCGGCGTGGTGGTGATCGGCGACTCGATCACCGACGGCGCCACCGCCAGCCTCGACCAGGACCAGCGCTGGACCGACCACCTGGCCGCACGTCTGGCACCGCGGGACATCGCCGTGGTCAACGCCGGCATTTCCGGCGGGCGGCTGCTGCGCGACGGCATGGGCGAGTCGGTTCTGGCCCGCCTGCAGCGCGATGCACTGGATCAGCCCGGCGTGGCCAGTGTGATCGTGCTGATCGGCATCAACGACATCAGCTGGCCCGTCACCGCGTTCGCCCGGAACCAGGCCCGGCCCACGCTGGCCGAACTGCAGGCGGGGTATCGCGCCCTGGCCGAACAGGCCCGCCGCCGAGGCGTTCGGGTCGTGGGCGTCACGCTGACACCGTTCGCCGGCGCCCTGCCCGGCACGCCGCTGGACGACTACTACCACCCGGACAAGGACAGCCTGCGCCAGCAGCTCAATGCCTGGCTGCGCACGGACAGCCCGTTTGACGCGGTGATCGACCTGGACGCCGCGCTGCGTGACCCGGCCGATCCGTCACGGATGGCTGCCGCCTACGACTCCGGCGATCACCTGCACCCGGGCGATGCGGGTAACCGGGCCATGGCCGAGGCGGTGGATCTGGAGGTGTTGATGGGGCCATCCACGCATGGCGTGGATCTACTGTGAACAACGAAAAACCCCGGGCAAGCCCGGGGTTTCGTCGCATCCAGCTGGCCGGAACGGCTTACTTGCGCTTCTTGCGCACGTACAGCACCAGCGAATGCTCTTCCAGCTCGTAACCGTGGTCGGCAGCGATCTTGCGCTGCAGCTCCTCGATCTCGTGGCTTTCAAACTCGATGATCTTGCCGCTGTCCACGTCGACCATGTGGTCGTGGTGGCCGCCACGGTCCAGCTCGTAGACGGCCTGGCCGCCTTCGAAATTGTGCTTCAGCACCAGGCCGGCGGCCTCGAACTGGGTCAGCACCCGGTAGACCGTGGCCAGGCCGATCTCGTCGCCATGCTCGAGCAGCTGGCGATAGATGTCTTCGGCGGTCATGTGGTGCTGGGCATTGCGCTGTTCAAGCAGCGCCAGGATCCGCATCCGTGGATGGGTCACCTTCAGGCCGACTTTTCGCAGGTCGTGGGTTTCCATAGGTCTCCGTTCATTGGCGATTTAGCGCCAGCTGCCTCGGATTGGGTCGCGGTGGCACGCCGGGAGTGTATCATCGGTTTGATTTCCCCAACCGCCAGTCCCGATGCGCAATCTCCTGTTGGTCGCCGCCGTCGCCCTGTTCACCACCGGGTGCGGCATCATCTACAAGCAACCCATCTATCAGGGCAACCTGATCCGGGAAGATGCCGTGGCCAAGCTGCAGGTCGGGCAGAGCAAGCAGCAAGTCACTGCGCTGCTGGGCACCCCGTCCATTCCTGACCCGTTCCACGCCCAGCGCTGGGACTACACCTCCAGCCAGCGCGTGAACCGCCTGGGCCGTACCGAGGTGAAGAACTTCGTGGTGTTCTTCGAGAACGACAACGTGACCCGTTGGGAAGGTGACTACTTCCCGGGCAACGACAAGGCCCTGGCCCAGCAGACCGTGCGCCAGTTCGGCCGCAACCTGCCGAAGGACAAGAAGAAGAAGGGCCGCTGAGGCCCCCTGCCCGTCCCCTGGGACGGGTCGCGGGAATCAACCGCCGAGCGCGCGTCGCCGGCGGTTGTCCTTGGGGTCGGCCTGCAACGGGCGTAGCAGCTCGATGCGGTCGCCATCCAGCAGTACCTGCTGCGGGCGCGCCAGTACCCCATGCACGGCCGCCGCCGGGCAGTCGGCACTGCCTTCCAGCGCAGCAGCGGCAATGGCCTCGGCCACGGTCGCGCCCTCGTCCAGCTGCAACCGGCGCGAGAGCACCCGCTGCGGCCAGGCCAGCACCACCTCGACCTCGATCATCGCTCAGGCCTCGTCGGCAACGCGGATGAAGTCGTTGACCATGCGGTCGGCCAGGCTCTGGAAGCCCAATGCCAGCGCCGGACCGAGCAGGCGCGAACTGGGCTCGAAGTCCAGGGTCAGGGTCACCTTGCAGGCATCTTCGGCCAGCGCATGGAACTCCCAGCGGCCGTGCAGCTGCTTGAACGGGCCATCGCGCAGCTGCATGTCGATGCTGTGCGGGCGCTGCAGGGTGTTTTCAGTCTGGAACCAGGTGCTGAACGACCCCAGGCCCAGGTCCAGACGCGCTACCAGTCGGTCCTCGCCCTGCTCCAGGATCTGGGCAGCCGAACACCAGCGGAAACGGCGCGGATAGGCCTGGACATCATTGACCAGGTCGAACATGCGCGCGGCCGAATGTTCGACCAGGGCGCTGCGGCGGATAGTAGGCATGAATACAGGACGTTTCGGCAATCGACCGGGCGGGCCCGAATCGGAGACAATACGGAAATGAGCAAGAACAGCGGCAAGGATAAAGCAAAGAGCGCGACGGCCAACAAAACCATCGCGTTGAACAAGCGTGCCCGCCACGAGTACCACATCGAAGACCGCTTCGAAGCCGGCCTGGCCCTGCAGGGCTGGGAGGTGAAGTCGATCCGTGCTGGCCGCGGCAACATCGTCGACGCCTACGCCTACGTGAAGGATGGTGAGATCTTCCTGATCGGCGCGCAGATCACTCCGCTGATCCAGGCCTCGACCCATGTCGTGGCCAACGACCGGCGCGATCGCAAGCTGCTGCTGCACCGGAGCGAGATCGACAAGCTGGTCGGCAAGGTCGAGCGCGATGGCTACACGATCGTGCCGACGGCGATGTACTGGAGCAAGAACAAGATCAAGCTCGAAGTCGCGCTGGCCAAGGGCAAGCAGACCCACGACAAGCGCGATGCCGCCAAGGACCGCGACTGGGCGATCGAGAAGCAGCGTGTGATGCGTCGCGGTAACCGCGACGCGTAAGGCGGTTGCGCATCACCCTGTAGAGTCGAGCCGTGCTCGACTGCGGTGAAGCAGCCGAGCATGGGCTCGGCTCTACAACACGATGCGGCTCAGCTGGCCAGAACGCCCTGCCTGCGCATCCGCGGCGCCAGCGCTGCGTGCATCACCGCCAGGTGCATCACCACCGCCAGTTCCGGCGCATAACGGTCATCACCTGCCCGCCATTTCCGGGCCAGTTCGGCAGCATCCGCTGGCAGCAGTGCCAGCAGCTGGGTATCGTCCAGCGCATCGGCCGCGCCCTGCAGCTGGCGGGCCACCTGCCGCGACTGCCACACATGTACGCCGATGCTCAAGCTGGCCAGCGACATCAGGACCACGGCCAGACCGTGCTCGAACCACTGCGACAGCACTTCCGGCCCCCACAGCAGGGCCGCCAGCACCGCCAGGCCCGGCAGGCGCCAGCCCAGCCAATGGGTGCGGCCGCGCTGCGACCAATGCACCACCACCGCGCTGGCGACCAGTGCCGCCGCCGCGGTGGCCGGCAGCTCGGTCAACCAGGTCGCTGCGAGCAGCACCGCCAGCACCGCCCAGACCCAGCCCGGCGGCAGCGCGCGCCGCTGGTAATCGGCACCGACCGGCCCGATCAGCTGCCGCAGGCTGCGTTGTTGGCTTGCATCGGTCACCCACAGTCTCCGTGTCTGTCCTGGCCCGGATGGTCGTCGCCAGTGTGTCGCAAATTCGTGCCCACGAAGTTAGCAATCCGCTATGACAGGCGCTCTACAACAAGTTGCGGATTGACAAGACGCGTGGGCGGCGGCGGCGCTCACCCCGCTGACAGATCCTTGCTGAGGAACACCCTGCAGGTACCGGGCGGGTCGCAAGGCACCCGACCGAATTCGGTCCATCCGTGCTTCACATAGAAGTCCGGTGCCTGGAAGCTGAGGGTGTACAGCACGCCGGAACGGCAACCGCGCCGCCGCGCTTCATCCTCTGCGGCCTCCAGCACACGCGACCCCAGCCCGTTGCCGCGGTAGGCCGCTGGCAGATGGAACAGATCCACAAACCACAGGCCCAGTGACGTTCGCCCGGCAAGGCCCCCTACCACCTCGCCACTGGCCGGATCGGTGACCAGCACCGCCAGCGTGCGCCGATCGGCGTAGCCCGCAGCGTTCAGATTGAACTGGTCCAGGCCACTGCCAATCAGGTCCAGCGCCTCGTCGCTGGGATCATCGGTTACGGCGACTTCAAGCGACATGGCGTCCTTCCATTGGCTGCGGATCGGGAATCCGAATGCTATCAACCCCGATACTCTGCTGCTGGGGTCAGGCAGAACGCCAGGGCCGCCCGTCCCGCCCCCATCAACCGAAGGGTGTCTATACTCGGGACTGGCTCACCTTTTCATGGGAAGTTCGCATGACTGCGACGGCCTCCAATCCTGACGATTCGATCGACCCCACCTACTCCGGCTCTACCACTGAGCGCAGTGTAAAACTGCCGGGTGACCGCGCTTCGATTACCTGGACCGCAGACGGCGCTGTAAAGGTTGCCGGACGTAGTATCGAGAAGACTCAGGCAGAAGTGGCTCTTGCGGGTGCCACGTTGAAGAAGGTGACAGAGGTAACGGGTACGGCAGGCGAGAACCATATCGAGCGCGAACGCATCACCCAGTTCAGCCTTGAGGCGTCGGTTGCAGTTGGCGCACGTGCCGAAGTCGAGGGCAAAGAGCGTCTGGCCGGTGTCGAGCTTGAAGCCGGGTCGCAGGTGGGTGCCCGTGTGCGCTATCGCGTCTCCCTGCCTGACACCAACGCACCTGAAGCGGGAAAATCCACTCCTGCATCGGCTGAGCAAGCTGCCAGAGTGAACCCTTTCAACCCGACCACGCTGCCGATCGGTGGCCGGGTGATGCTGGATAGCCAGCAATTCCAGCAGAGCGAGTTGAAAGTGGCGTTCCGCCACATCGCAACGGTGAACCAGCTCACTGAAGCGGAGGGGGTCGGTGTCGCGATCAGCCGTTTGGACGAACACCATGTACGGGTCGTTACCGGGCCCAACAAGGCAATCGAATCCCTGCAGGGCGCGGGCGTCGATCTAGGCATTGCGCGCGTGATGGCCGGCCGCCAGGATGCGCTTGGACAGTCCAAACTGCAGACCGCCGACTTTGACCTGCGCGACCCGGACGCGCGTGCGGCCTACATCCGAATGCTCGCAACAGGCCAGGTGGCCGATCAGACGCCCGGCGTGAGCAACGTGGCTCAGCTGGAGCGGTTGGACTACAGCTCCCAGCAGCGGCTGCAAGTGGGACTGGTCAATGACCTGGTGAGTGCCGATATCGCGGGGCGCCGCAATACTGGCACGGCGATCCAGAGCACGGCTCCCGACGGCAAGGTCACAGTTACCCAGCAACTGAGCTACGACGACAACGTGAAGCTGACGATTGTGCGCGCCTTTACCCGTGACGGAGAAACGCTCCGCGAGGACGTGGATGCGCGCAGATATCAGTTCCTTGTCGACACGGATGTGCCGACCCCGGGCTTTATGGACAGGGTGATTGGTGGCCGAAACGAAGCCGTTGAGGAGCGCAACATCGCCACCGGGTTGAACCTGGCTTTAACTGGATCGACCGAGGGCCCGGGACAGATCCATCCCGGTGAAAAAGTCTCGGTCAGCTTCAGCGAAGCGCAGATGCAGGAATTCATGCAGCGAACCCAGAAGATGGTCGAGCGCCCCCTCGGACATCTCGATCCATTGGCAGGTATCGCTCGCGCTGGCTATGGCGACCAGCCGCAGCGTGATGGTCTTGAGTTCGCAATCGGGATAGCCCGTAGCCTGCAGGGTAATGCCGATCAGTTCGGCAAGCATCTACAGCGTGTGGCGCAGGACGGTGACCCGCGTGGGCCTGTCCACCCGATCAATGCGCAACTCACGCGTTCAGACGGCACGCTGCTCAATGCGCCGGCTCAATCGCAGCAGCAGGCTCCGGCTCCCCTTTCACCGGCTGGCCGCACCGCCACCCTCGATCCGCGCGATTCGGACCACGAGGCGAATGCCATCTACAAGCAGAATTTCCAAGCGGCAGAAAGGCTGGCGTGCACCCAGGGCGGATTGCCGGATCAGGCAGTTGAGCGTTTGGCGATGGCCGGAACCATCGCAGCCCAGCAGGCTGGGTTGAGTCAGGTGGATCACCTTGTGGTCGGAAATCGTGGCCAAGCATTTGTCGTGCAGGGGGCACTCGACTCCCCGGCACATCTACGGGCGGGTTTCGACTATCAGACTGCGTTGAATACGCCGATCGAGGACAGCTTTTCCAGATTGCAGGTGGCCTCTGAATCGCGTGCACAGAGCGATCTGCGTGTTCAAGAGCACGAGCATGAGACGCGACTGATGGCGGCACGAGGACCATGACCTATCTCCGGGTCAGAAGGGCTTGCGCTGTCCAGGGACGCCGATGAGCTGCCACTGGCGTATGTCTGACCATAGCTGAATCATGCCGCTTTCAGCGGCGTCGGTTCCTGAAGGGGCCGCCGCGGCGGCCCCTTGGACCTTACAGGTCCGGCAGGCCCAATCGTCTCCGCAGCGCCGCCACTAGAATGATCGAGATCTGCGCCAGCGCATGCTGGTCACGCGTCAGCTCGTCATACATATCCAGCAGCTCCGGTGGGATCTTCCCCATCCGGGCTGCCTTGAAGGCCTCCATCGAGACCACCTGAGCCTTATGGCGCTCATCTTCCATGTCCTTCTCCAGCGTCTGGCGGCGAGAGTGCCGCCCTCTGCATGCCTTGGACCCGCCTCCAAGCCTGTTGCAGGGAAAAGAAAAGCAGCACCACCATCCATGGACTAGCCCTTCTCCTCCAATGGCCACCGGTTCTCAGCGTGATGGCTTCACAGAAGGATGACCGTTTGATCTTCCACAGGATTTTTAAGCGGTATGTCATTGATTCAATCGAACATCGAATCGATCTTCAGGGATAGGGGGGCTTGGAGGGTTCGAGCAACGGGTGTGCAACCTCCCTTGACGCCCCTCTGCAAAAGCAGCCCGCCAGGAGGTAAACGTGAAATCGATCAGGACCTTCTCCGCTTTGCTCGTTATCTCGTTGTCCAGTCCGTTCCACTTGGCTTACGCCCAGTCCCTTGTGCAAGGCGGCGGCGCCTCGGTGCCGGCAAATCTCTACAAGGGATCAGCAGACAGCATTCTTCCAAACAGCTTCAGCTACGCCGTAACGGGCTCCGGCAAAGGGAAGAAAGCGTTTCTCAGCAATGATCCCAGTCTCTTCGGGAACATCGGCACAGTACATTTTGCGGCAAGCGATTCCGTTCTTACGGCGACCGAGTTGTCCGACTACACCAACGCCTACAACGTACCCACAACCAACCAAAAATATGGAGCGCTCATCCAGATTCCCACGGCGCTCGTACCAGTCGTAATCCCCTTCAACAAGCCTGGCGCGAAGCTTGACCTGTCCATCAACGAGATCTGTGGTGTCTTCTCAGGCAAGATCGCGGACTGGTCTCAACTATCATCGGGTTTGTCGTCGGGTCAGAGTGGCCCGATCACTGTGGTTTACCGCTCGGAGAGCAGCGGTAGCACTGAAGTTCTCACGCGTTTTCTGTCTGCGGCATGCAAGCCAGTTGACCTGTTCGGGACTAGTCTCAAACCGCAAAGCAACTGGAGTGGATCGGCGCCGGGCTTCTCGATCCAGACGAGCTTCGCCGGCTTGTTCTCAAACAACACGGCGCCCTCAAACTTTCTCCCTGCCGTGGCAACGGGAGACACCTCGCTGCTTGATACCGTCAATTCTGGTAATGGCCGCATTGGATACACTGGCCCAGACGTGATGGCCAACCCGGACGATGCGACGAAAGTGGCCCGCGTGATTGGGTTTTCGCCCAAAGATGTGAGCATTCCCGCAACGATCGGTGCCGTTAGTCCGCCCACAAGCGCGCAAGACATTGCAGACCCCTTGAAATGGGTACCCAACATTGCCTATCCATCCACCGGCTACCCGATTGTCGGCTTCACCAATTTGATCATTGGCCAATGCTACAAGCGTCCGATTGTTGCAAGCGCAATTCGTTCATTCCTTTTCAATCACTACGGAAGCGCAGGTGATTCCAGCCAGGATCAAGGGCCCAATGACGCGACATTACGGGCGCACTGGTTCTACCCACTGGATAGGACTTGGCGTGAGGCGATCCGGACACGATTCGCGCTTGCAAGTAGTTCGACCGGACTGAACAACCCGGGCGCTTGCAATGGAATTGGGCGTCCCTAGCAGGGATTCGACATCACGACGTTGGAAAACAGGGCCGGCTGTCATGCCGGCCTCTGCCCCGCGGCCTGCCGCTGGACAGCAGCGGCGGCTGAACGATTTCAGCGTCGGCCCTGACCGCGCGTGACTGTTCAGGAAGATTGCCGTAAGATCCGTTTCGTTGGGCAGGGTCGGTGTCAGCTTTTTGCCAGCATCGACCCCAGAAGCCTTGCAATGCTTGAAGAAACCGGGGGTGCATTGGTTTCGACGGGGGTTGTGAAGTCGCCTGGCGCATGCCGAGGGGGTAGCTTTCCTCGTAAATCCAGCTGCAAAACTCTAGTTGCCAACGACGACAACTACGCTCCGGTCGCTCTCGCAGCCTAAAAACTGCGGTGTGTGACCTTCTGCCGACTTAGGCGGAGCCTCGAAACTGCTTGTGTCCATGCTCGCAGCGTAGAGTCATTATCATGGAATCGCGCTGGGCGGCTGCCTGTCAGTCCGGCACTAGAACACAACAGGCTGGTTCCCGGGTGCGCTTTGCACACCGTGCTGCTCGGGGATGAGATTCAACGGTGAGCTAAGCATGTAGTGCTGGGGATGGAGTGCCTTCGGACGGCGGTTCAATTCCGCCCACCTCCACCAATACCGGGTCCGCAAGGGTCCACGAAAAGCCGGAATCCCTCGTCAAATAAGGGGTTCCGGCTTTTTCGTTTTCCACCCTTGTCCATGCCGTTCCGTTGCGGGCTATGAGACGGTGGGGGGTATATCTAGGGGTATCGCACCGCCCACGAAAAGCCGATACCCCCATGCCCCTGACCGACGTCGCGATCCGCCGCGCGAAGCCAGCCGACAAACCCCAGAAGCTGTCCGACGCTGGCGGCCTCTACCTCTACATCACCGTGGCCGGCGCCAAGAGCTGGCGCTGGAAGTACCGCTTCGCGGGGGAAGGAGAAGGTGCTGGCGCTGGGCTTGTATCCAGACGTGAGCCTGGCCAACGCCAGGGAGGCGCGAGACGATGCCCAGCGTCTGCTGGCCGGAGGCATCCACCCGGGTGCTCAGAAGAAGGTGCCGTCCTCGCCCACTCCGCCCTCGGTTCAGACACGCAAGCCGATGGATGCTCATGGAGTTCCCTCGCAACTGTGTCTGCAGGTCACCTTTGCCTTCTGGGTTGCCGATTACCCATCCCCTTCGACACACTAACCCTGCATCCAGTTCATACGTCTGGCTTCCCTGGATTCATTCATCCATCACGACTTGTCTTAGGGAGCACTTTCTGCCGATCAGCGACAACTGTCACAAAATCGGGCATCCACGGTTCAGAAGCTCCAGCAAAGGGCCGCTAGACATCCTTGAATCCAAAGCCCAAGTGAAAGTTGACATGAAATCGGCAAAATTCCTATTCCTTGCAATAGCAGTGAGCGCATTAGCCGCCTGCGCCCCAGTCAATCACAATGTTGTGTCTACAGACCCAAGCCTCATTTTTGTGGGCGAGAATCCACCGCCCGGCTTCCCCAAAGAGCACATTGAACACAAAGACCGATTCTGCAGCCGTATCAAAGAGTGGTGGGAACCCGGTCTCATGGTGAAGGGCCAGAAGACTTGGCGAAAGATCTCAAGGGTGGAAACCGTCGAGTGCCCGGCAGGTTGAGATTTTTCTACGAGCAGGGTGGAACAGAACGAAAGGAGCCCACCCGTGAAATCGAGCCACTGGATGACCCCGTACTCGACCTTGTTGGGTAATAGCGGTACCGAACCGGCCGTGGTCGCCGGCCTGCTCTCGTTTATCGGTGCCGACTACGCGTCGCGGAAAGCCTTAACCGCTCTATTCTGTGTTCGGATGACTTGAGGGCTAGAACGCTGTGGCTCGATTGGACCAGCGGCAATAACGGTTCGTCACGAACCGGAGAAGCCCGGAAATTCCACCAACGTGGGTTTCCGGGCTTTTTTATTTCACGATGACTCCAGCACCGAAATTCGCTGGACTACGCCACAGCAAGATACAGCAGGTTTATCAATAACTTAGGCGAGTTCAACATATGCCGGTGCTTTCCGAAACCTGACCTGACTTCCAACCGCCTGACTCCTATCCGGCCCTTGGAACCGGGTCGTTCCAAGGAGTCATCATGGCTAAGATCAAACTCACCAAGTCCGCTGTCGATACGGCGCAACCCCAGGCGGAAGCCGTCGAACTCCGCGACACGCTGGTGCCCGGCTTCCTGTGCAAGATCACCCCGGCGGGACGAAAGGTGTTCATGCTCCAGTACAGGACGAACGCCGGCGAGCGTCGCAAGCCCGCGTTGGGGCTGTACGGAGAGCTGACTGTCGAACAGGCGCGGTCGCTGGCGCAGGAATGGCTCGCCCAGGTTCGCCGGGGCGGCGATCCAGCCGCTGAGAAGGCGCAGGCGCGTCAGGCTCCCACTGTCACGGAGTTGTGCACGAAGTTCATGGAGGACTACTCCAGGAAGCGCAACAAGCTCAGTACTCAGGCCGGCTATCAGGCCGTCATCAATCGCAACATCATCCCGCTGCTAGGCCGCAAGAAGGTTCAGGACGTGAAGCGTCCCGACATTGCCGGGCTCATGGAAAAGCTCTCTTACAAGCAAACCGAGGCGAACAAGGTCTTCAGCGTCTTGCGAAAGATGTTCAATATGGCCGAGGTATGGGGCTATCGGCCCGACGGCACCAACCCTTGCCGCCACGTCCCAATGTTCCCTGCCGGCAAATCCACTCACCTCATCAGCGATGAAGAAATGGGCGACTTGTTCCGGCAGCTCGACAAGATCGAGTCGGAGGGACTAGAGAACTACGTCATCCCTTTGGGCATCCGCCTGCAATTCGAGTTCGCCGGCCGTCGCTCGGAAATCATTGCGCTGGAATGGAACTGGGTTGACTTGCAGAACCGGCGCGTCGTCTGGCCTGACAGCAAGACCGGCGGCATGTCCAAGCCCATGAGCGAGGAAGCCTACCGGCTACTCTCGACTGCACCCCGGCAGGAGGGCAGCCGTTTCGTGCTGCCCTCTCCGAGCCATCCTGGCAAGCATCTGACCACGGGTGAGTATTACGGCGGCTGGAGCCGTGCGCTCAAGGCGGCTGGCGCCAAGCACGTGGGCACGCACGGCATCCGCCACCGCTCTGCGACCGACATTGCCAATTCGGGCATCCCGGTCAAGGTCGGCATGGCGCTGACGGCGCACAAGACCGTCGTGATGTTCATGCGCTACGTTCATACCGAGGACGGCCCGGTGCGGCAAGCAGCCGAATTGGTGGCAAATCGGCGCAAGAACGTGGTGGAGGCGCAGAGCGGCAAGAAGTTACCGTATGACTCGTCGCAAGTCACCAGCCCGGCAATATCGACCCGGCTTGCATCATGAGGGGTTCATTTTGATGTTTGTAATTTATAAGTTACAATGAGGTCTGAGCCATGATTGAAGTCCGGCGATACCAACGCGTGGATGGTGCCGTGCCGCTGGCCGACTGGTTGGTCGATTTGCGGGATGCGCGGGCCCGGGCAAAGCTGGAAATCCGTTTCCGACGGGTGTCCTTGGGCATCTTTGGCGACATCAAGCCGGTCGGCGAAGGTGTCCTGGAACTACGCGAGGACATCGGCCCCGGCTACCGCGTGTACATCGGCCGGCACGGCGCGACGCTGGTCATCCTGCTGTGTGGCGGCGACAAGCGCTCGCAGGATGCGGACATCCAACGGGCCAAAGAATACTGGTTGGATTGGAAACGGAGAAATAAATGAGCAATCGCAAACATGCCGCTTCGGTCTCCCATAACGAAGCCACCATTGCCGAGTTGCGTTCTGATCGAGGCTTTGCGGTGGAGTACCTGAGATCCGCACTGGAGGAACTGGACAGTGCGGAGCATCGCGCTGTCGGCTTGCTCGCTCTGCGCGACGTGGCCGAGGCTTACGGCGGACTGGCAACAGTCGCCCAAGAGGCGGGTATCACCCGTGAAGCGCTCTATCGGGCGCTGTCACCGACAGGCAACCCGACGCTCAAAACCTTATTGGCCGTTTTGCATGCCGTTGGCATGCGGCTGTCTGTTGCGCCGGCTGAGCCGGTATCCGCATACAACTGACCTGTCTCAGGAGTCCGAACGGCCCACGAATAGTTCACTGCCAATGCCAAAATAATTCAGACAGCGGTGGTACCAGATTTGTGCTTCCTACCGCGCCATTAAATAACTAAGAAAAGGGGCGAGAAGATGCACATCCAGCACGTTGAGGTAGGCAACTTCCGGAAACTCAAGGCAGTACGCATAGACTTCTCGGAACAGAAGACCGTTTTTGTTGGCGCCAATAACAGCGGGAAAACTTCCGCAATGGTCGCGCTTCGACGATTCCTCGTGGAACCGTCCGAGTTCAACGTTAATGACCTGACCCTTTCGCATTGGACGAAGATCAATGCATCGGCGGCAGAGTGGGAAACCGCCGTCAAGAACGGTGAACCGCCCCTTGCGCTCGATTGGAGCGATCTTCTCCCGTTCCTGGATGTATGGCTGAACGTCCAGAACAACGAACTGCACTATGTCCAGAAATTGCTTCCTACGCTGGACTGGGCAGGAGGACATCTTGGCGTTCGCCTTCGCCTTGAACCGAAGGATGGCGAAGCGCTGCAGCGAGAGTACCTGAGGGCCAGAACGGCAATCGCCGAACTGCTTGCACAGCCGCTTGCCGTCATCGCCGCCCCCGCTGTCGTGGAATCGGACAATGGCGCCGGCGTGGTCGTCGAAACGGCATCGGTGTCGCCAGCCGTGTCCACCTTTACCTTCTCGCTTTGGCCACAATCCATGATGGACTTCCTCGGCCGCCGATTGCGCGGCTTGTTCACGGTACGCGCCTACCTTCTGGACCCGGCGGAACTCAAAGCTCCACAAGGAGGCTTGGCAACGCCCCAGGTGCTATCCCCCGACAGCGACCCGATCGACGGAGATCCATTCAAGGCACTGATCTGCGTGGATGAGATCAGTGCGCAACGGGGTTTCGGGCATGCCGGTACCACGCGAACTTCCGGTGAGGACGATTCCAAGTTCGATCCGCAGGAGTCGCGCGGCGGAAAAAAACTCTCCGCGCAACTGCGCTCGTACTACCAGCAGCACCTAGACCCACACGACAAGCCGGAACCCAGTGACTTGCAAGCATTACAGGCGCTCCACGAGGCCGAAGCCGCCTTCGAAGCACGTCTCACCGAGGGCTTCGCCGCTGCATTGAAGGAACTAGAGCACATTGGCTATCCAGGCGTCACAGACCCGAAGCTGACGATTACTACCCGGATCAAGCCAACGGATAGCCTGAACCACGGCTCAGCTGTTCAATACGAAGTGCCCACGCATTTGGCAGAGCCCACGAAGGGGCATCGCTTGCCGGAAGACTCGAATGGCCTGGGATACCAGAACCTTGTTTCGATGGTGTTCGGGTTGATGAGCTTCCGTGATAGGTGGATGCGCGTCGGCAAGGCCGGCAGTTCCATCACCGCTGAAGACGGTTTTGTCCCTCCTCTTCACCTGGTGCTCGTCGAAGAGCCAGAAGCACACTTACATGCCCAAGTGCAGCAGGTGTTCATCAAGCAGGCGTATGCCGTACTCCGAAAACATCCCCAACTAGGCGACGCTCCTGCTCTGAAAACCCAACTGGTTGTCAGCACGCATTCCAGCCATCTCGCGCATGAATGTGAGTTCGCTTCCCTGCGGTACTTCCGCAGGCTACCTGCGCCTGCCGAACCGGGTGCAGTGCCGGTTGCGTCTGTAGTCAACCTCTCGGAAGTTTTCGGTGGAACCCTCCCAACTGAGCAGTTCGTCACTCGCTATCTCAAAGCCACACACTGTGATCTGTTCTTCGCAGACGGCGCAGTGCTGGTCGAAGGGCCGGCAGAACGAATCCTCGTGCCGCATCTTGTTCGCGAACGTCTCGACTACGAGTATCTGCGGCGTTGCTACATAACCTGGCTGGAGATCGGCGGAAGCCATGCGCACCGACTTAAGCCGTTGCTGGAGCATCTTGGACTCACCACGTTGATCGTGACCGACATCGACGCGAAAGATGGCACGTCGGGTGCAGCCTTGCCCCCAAAGCGCAACAGCGGCCAAAAGGCGCGGAATGAAACACTGAAGTCGTGGATTCCCGCCGAGGACTCGCTGGATGGCCTGCTCGACAAAACCGACGCTGACCTTGTCAAGGAAGATCCGAGCGGATACGCGATACGGGTGGCCTATCAGCAACCGATCAAGCTGGGCTTCAAATCGAAGCCTCCGGCCGAGGCACTGGCAAATACCTTCGAGGATGCACTCCTTTACGAGAATTCGGCCCTGTTCGCCGACCTGGCCGGCCATGGGCTCATTGCGAAATTCCGGGATGCCCTGGCGAATAGCGCAGACCTGGATGCTTTAGCAGGGGCCGTTCACTCAGCCTTGAAGTCGGGGAATAAAGCTGAATTCGCACTCGACCTTTTGTACAGCGACAAGATCGAAACGCTAAAAGTACCCGCCTATATTCATGAAGGTCTTGCGTGGCTCACAGCTCAGTTGAAGCGCAAGGAACAGGATGTCATTGGCAAGACTAAGGTGGCTGCATGACAGTGGCCGTGGATGCGACAGACAACGATCTGGACAATCCGGCCGATGAGGAGATTGCGGCGTGCCTTGATCTTGCAGCGCCTCGAAGTTTCTTTCTGTTCGCCGGCGCGGGCTCCGGTAAGACGCGCTCACTAGTCAAGGCGCTCGATCATGTGCGACGGGCGCACGGGGAGACGCTTCGGCTCCGTGGCCAGCGGGTCGGGGTTATTACATATACCAACGCCGCGTGTGACGAGATCAACCGCCGCTTGGAATTTGACCAAACCATTGCCGTCTCGACGATCCACAGCTTTGCCTGGTCTCTCATCAGTGGCCTGAACCACGATATCCGCGTGTGGCTGCGGACGAATCTCGTCATGGAAATCGCAGAACTAAACGCACTCGAGGCTAAAGGCCGTAGCGGAACCAAGGCGTCGGCGGAGCGCATCAGCAAGATGGCGTCCAAGGGCAAGCGGCTGGCCAATTTGAATACCGTTCGTCGCTTCGTCTACAGCCCTTCCGGGGACAATCGGGGCCGAGATGCGCTCAACCATAGCGAAGTCATCAAGATATCGGCCGCCTTCTTGCAGACCAAGCCGGCGATGCAGAGCATTCTGGTCGGGCGCTATCCAATCTTGCTTATCGACGAGAGCCAAGACACCAACAAACTTCTGATCGATGCCTTGTTCACGGTTCAGTCCAACCATAAGGCTAGTTTCGCGCTCGGCCTGCTCGGGGACATGATGCAGAGGATCTACAGTGATGGCAAAGAAGGGCTGGGGCAAATCTTGCCGAGTGACTGGGCCAAGCCTGGGAAGCGCCTAAATCATCGCTGCCCCAAGCGCGTAATCAGCCTGATCAACAAGATTCGGAAGTCTGTTGACGGCCAGGAACAAGTTCACCGTACCGACAGTGTCGAAGGCCTGCTCCGGCTTTTTATCATGCCCAGTGACACTGCCGACAAGCCCGCCGCCGAGCGGGCGGTAGCAGCGCACATGGCGATGCTTACGGCGGACGATGGATGGAAGAGCGCCGAGACCTACAAGAGCCTCACCCTTGAGCATCGGATGGCAGCGCGGCGAATGGGATTCCTGGAGATGTTCGTTCCCCTCCACGATGTGGAGGGCTTCCGAACGGGTCTTCTGGACGGCAGCTTATCTCTTGTTCGCTTCTTCTCTGAGCAACTTCTACCACTGGTGGTCGCACAGCGACGCAATGATCGATTCGCTGTCGCGCGTATCATCCGAACGCTGTCTCCACTCCTCAGTGGTGACAACCTTCGGGCCACCGAGGACCAGTCGACGCAATTGCGGCACGCGCAGGAAGCAATCAACAACCTGATGTCACTTTGGCATGCCGGCGCCGAGCCGACTTTTGGCGAGGTGTTGCGCAACGTGGCGTCCAGTGGATTGTTCGCCGTGCCTGACTCCCTCCGACCAAATGTTGACCGCGACGTATCGCTGGATGCCTTACAGGAGGACGGCGAAGATGACGCCGTCGATCGGCAGACCGAAAGAGCAACAGCGATTGAAAAATTTCTCGCGGCGCCTTTTTCACAGATCGAACCCTATGCCACCTATGTTTCCGGCAAGGCGCATTTTGACACGCACCAAGGCGTCAAGGGGCTGGAGTTTCCGAGGGTCATGGTCATCATGGACGACGCCGAAGCCCGAGGCTTCCTGTTTAGCTATGAGAAGCTCTTTGGTGGGAAGGAAGCGGGTGATACCTCGGTTGAATCCACACGACGGTTGTTCTATGTCACGTGCAGCCGAACTGAAGGTAGTTTGGCGTTAGTGGCCTATTCGACGCAGCCGGATCGAGTTCGTCAATTCGTTCTGAGAGAAAAGTGGTTCGAGCCGGAAGAGGTCGTGGTCGGTGTTCCGAATTGAAGAATCATCCCCAGCCGAAATGCTCTACCAGTTGCCGCCGATAGATCGTATCAACTTCGGCAGGCGCGTTCCGAACGTAGTTCTCGGCTTTTCTTAGAGCCGTCTCGTCGAGCCTGCGCAAATGTGCAAGCACATCGTCGATGGACGGCAGCACACCACGGCCGGCTTTGAAGCCACACGGCAAATTGGTCCAGACCACCCCATCAAGCCCCTGAGCCAAACCCCACGCAGCGATGGCATCTGCTTCCATGCCATATTGAGTATCGCTCTCTCGGTCCCAAAAACCAATCGACTCGCTGATCCACTTCGGCGCTGCCTTTGGGTATTCGCGATATCCAAGGTTTCTCACTGCCGACTGAACGTCAGGTTGATTCAAGAGTATCCACCGAGTCGGAACCCGCGCTGCTGTGGGACAAATGACGAGTGTGATGTGTCCGTCGGCGGATTCGCGTGCGAACTCGACAGGCAACAGCGGACCATCGTTGATCCATGACCCAAGGGTCATCAGGCATCCAGGGGTTCCAATCAAGGAGCCCCAGCCGATACAGGCAATTCTGAGTTCTGCTTTGTCGGTCATGGCATCTTCTTACCGCATTGATGGCAACGAAGCGTAGTGATAGTACGTTCGATATTGTTGAAATCCGCACGTCCCCGTCTGTTTCGCGAGCAAGCGCCATGCCTCGTTCCGAGTCACGGCCAACTCGACCGCAAGTCTTGTTGGCGGCATTGCATGCGATGCGTATGCAATGCCTAAGGCACCCGCCGAGCCCGGCGTATTACACCCCTGAACCACTGAATTTCCAGCCCAACAGACATAGCCGCACACTGTTCAAGCACTCCGAATCGTGCCGAGCCAGCGCTCCATCACAAAAATCACAATAGTGTGCGATGCATGGACAGCCAACCGCGCGTCAGAGGCCACGATTCTGGGCGGCTCGATGCCGCGGCCATGTGCTGAACCGATATGTGTTCGGTAGGCGCCGACGCCATCCACAATCGACGCGAGGCCTTGCAATATCCGCTTCTGATCGTCCTGCAACGTAGGATCGACATTGAGGCCCAGATGCAGTTGGACGACCTTCCAAAGGGGGCCGATCGTCTGCTTCGATGGCATCTCCAGCCCGTGCGTCTCGATATACGTCTTGCACAATGCTTCGATAATGGCGCTCGCCGCAGTGATCGCGGCATGTGGATCGCGATCAACTTGCAAGATGGCACGCTCGAACTCTGCCTCGATAGACGAAAAGTCGCCAGCCTTGAAAAAATCCGCGAGTGACTTTGCGGCCGGGCTCGCTCCTGTCAGAGTGATGAACCCGCTCATCTGATAGGTCAACTGGTTCTTAGCCAAACTGGCCCGGATGCGCTCTTGTCCGGGGCCAATCTTCTGGTTCCAGTCGTCGGGTTCCAGGTCCATGAACTTCTGGATGACCTGGCCAAGCACTTGCATGGGATCGACGGTGGAGTCATCGTTGCAACGACTAAGCCAACGACTGCACTTCATTTCGCAGTTTCCTTCGGGCACGTCTCCCGGAGCCCCACTCTCCATAAACAGAGAGTTAAGTGTTGAATGGCTGTAGTAATACTCGGCAAGAACAGAAGATACGGCACCAATCACGGAGTTCGGAATCTTGCTGGTCATGGTTCTTCCGTTTTTCTGATCACGACGATGACCGAGACATCAACGGCCAATCTTCCGGCACTAGTGCGGGCGGTTTGGTCCAAGGCTGCTCGACCAAAGCATCTTGGAACCACTGATCTCGAAGATTAGCGTGTTCAGTCACGATGAGTTGGAAGCCCGGGACATCCTTCTTCGTAAAATTCAGCAACAGTTCGAACAATCGACGGACAGCCGCCAGGTCGGCGTCTGCTTCTGTCTTCTGGACGGTTCCATCCGCTTCTTGATAAATCTTTTCCGATGGGAAATAGACTTGGGTGGGCTGATCGATGAGCAGGAACTGAGGGATAGGGCAATTATTTTTCGAGGCGAAAAGGTGCAGTGCCAACAAAGCTGAGAGGTGGTAGGCCAGATGGTTCTCACCGCCGCCCGTTCGGCTCATGGGAACCGGACGATCCGGACGATCGAAAACGATGGTGAGATGATTTAGGTCGAGTCGCGCGGGGAAGGCACTGAACTCTGCCTCGAAGGTCTGTATGTACCGTGACACTTGAGCCGAGATGTTGTTCAAAATCGAAGTCAATCGGTCGTGGCTGTCGTCGGCACCGACCTTCTTCTCCAGCTCCTCAACCTTGAACTTCAGGCGGCGGTGCTCTGCCTCGCGCGCGGCCAATTCCGCATTGGGCACTAGATTCTCCAGGAATAGGCTGATGCGACCAACAACCCGCGCCGCCGCATTATTGCGCGTCCCCATTTGTGCAATAACTTCGTTCGCGGCGATCGCTGCGGAAAGCTCTGCTTCCTTGCTCTTTATCGCGTCTACAACCTCTCGCACCTTTTCATCCTGTTCCGCTAGGTATGCCTCCAATTTGGGGCGTTGACCAGCGACGATGCTCATTTCCTCGTCGAGTGTCGCCAACTCGTTGAGGAGCATTTTCGCGACAGGAGACTCCAGAGCCAGATTCGCTTCGCAGAATGGCCACTGCCATTCACCCGTCTCCGGATTCTTAGGAAGCGCCTTGATGGACGCGAGCCGGTCTTTTTGCTCCAGCGCTTCACTTTCAAAACCGCCGGCCTGTTTAGAAAACTGACGAGCAGCGTCGATCTTGGATTGGACCTCGCGCCGATCCTTTCGTAGCTGGCCAATCTCCTCCTCAAGCCGGGATATTCTGTGACCATCATCCTCTGGGACTGAGGTCGGCTTCCATTGCAGGGCAGTGCGCAAGGCATCAATCACGCCATCGGCCCCAGCTTGTTGACTCTCCGGCGCAATGATGCCGACTGCCTTGGCCTCCGAGAAAAGACCGATACCCTTCTGCTGGGATGTATCAATGGCATCACGTGCCTGTTCGAGGAGCTTTGCGTTGAGCTTCAGCTCTCGTTGCGCCGCGCGCAGCTTAGCTTCCAACTCGTACCGATCGTTGGAAGAGATACCAAGGAGAATCGGCAGCGTGTCGCGGATCGCTTGTGGCTGAAACCCTTCATTCTGGCGATAGAAAAGTTGATCCTTGTTGGCGACGATGCCTTGCTTCTGGAACAGGTAGTAGTACGTGTGCTTGACATTGGCGTCATAGCTCTCTCGGCTATGCTCCATCGCGACATCCGTGCGATTCTCCGGGATGCCAAGCAACCGCGATAGCAGCGCTACCACCGCATCGTCATCGGTATTAACCACCAGTTCCTGGAAGTCAGGGACTGTCAGTTGATTTCCCCTTCGCTGCATTGCGGTGCTACAGCTTGTACCGCCGGCGGTTGGCGTGGGCTTTGCGATCAATACTTGTTCTTGAGGGAACTGATAGATCACAGCGAACCATGCGACCTTATCGCGAATGATGCCCTCCGGAACATTGAAGGTCGAGCGCCCCATACAGTATTCGATGATCTCGGAGAGCGCCGATTTCCCGGTAGAGGAGCGACCGGTGATCACGTTCAAGCCGTCCACCTTGAACTTTACATCTCGGCGCTGGGCGTCGTGACTGTAGATATGGATCGACTTGATTTTCATGGACGTATCCCAAAGGTCGTGTACACCGTCACGCGGTCTGCGATGCGGGCAAATTCTTTTCCTACGATGCGCGCGACGCGCTGGCAGGAGACGGATTCGTCGGTTCCTGTTACGGATTTTCGAACACGTTTCGCCACGATTTTCAATCGACCATCCTGCGATACGACAAAGCATCCCCGTTCCATCAGTACGCCAAAAGCTTCGAGGGCAAATGGCAGCAAGTCACTGACGCGTTCAGCGAAGCCAACCAGCAACTGAGGGTTTTTTTCGACAGTCTTCAGAAGATAGCTACGGGAACTGCCCGCAATCACTTCACGAGAGTCTTTTTGCAAACACAACGGCAAGACCAACAGCGCAAGAGAGAATGGCATGCCATCCGCGTTCTCCTCTTCGTAGCCTTGCAACGCTCTGAACAGCACCAGGCCGCAGAAAGCGGGATTAAAAAGATTTTTGACTTCGAATGGCCGTTGATCCCATCGTTTCATTCCGCGGCCCCCAATAACTGGCCGACACGATTGAGGAAACGAGGATGCCAATACACCCTCGGAAGCGGTCGGCTGTTCGCAAGAATATGAAATCCTCCCCGAACAACATAGGGTTCGGTCACACGCTCCCGAATGCGCAGCGTGCTGCTGTCGCCAATCTCCAAGTCAACCCATCGATACAGCGCTTTTCCCGCTTCCAGGAGAACCGCGTCGGCACTTTCCTCATCGAGCTCTTCGAAGACAACGTCTCGGTAGCGGCTCCACTCATCGACGAGACGGTCTTCGTACTCTTCCATTTCTCCTGAGATCAAGAGGCTTTCGCGAGCCCAGGAGGACCGCTGCTCGAACGCCCTGTAATAGTCCAGAATGGCATTGCGGATACGGTTGGAGGCGATACCGATTTCTCGCAATTGCACAACGAAAAGGCGTGGATCGTTGTCCGCATCGATTTCTCCAGTGGGTACCTTGCCTCTGAATGTGATCGGGAGGTTGTCCGATTTGTACTCCTCGGCAAACGCGGAAAGTTTGTCCGAGATCTCGTAGCCAAAGATTGCATCAGTGCGCTTTCCGACCAACAGGTTGACGATGGTGTCATTCCACCATCCTTCTAGGCGCTCGAAGATAGCGTCCCGATTGTCGCGTCGGATGCTGCGCATATGCTGATCTTTGATAATTGAAGGCACTTCCTGGATGCGCGGCCCGCCATCAAATATCACGATGCGTGAGAGAAAATCATCCTTCTCATCATCATTGAGTTTATGGAACTCGGCCGCGATTTCACTGATGAGTTTCGACTCAGATTTGGCAAGAACATCGGCTGCAATCTGAGACAACGACACCGCCTCGTCGTCTACTGCCGGTGGTTCAAGCAGAAAGCGTCGTAAGAACGAGGTATCTGAAACAATGCCCGTCGAAAATAGAAAGAAGCGAAGATTGGCCTCGCTTCGACCATCACGGTTATAGCGAGCCAGCCAGATTCGCACAGACTTCCAGAAGTCTGTGGACAGGTCTGTCAAGCGATCACCGACTCCCTTGTGCTTGAGGGAGGCCAGCGTTTTGACACCGTCCTTGTCGATAAAATCAAGATCGTCGTCCTTCTCAATCAAGACGGACGTGCTTTCGGGGAGCTGCAAGAGTTTGAGTAAGGCGAAGCGTGGCTGATAGATATATCCGAGACCTTGCTCGCCAGCTGAATACTGATCGGTGGAAGGCTCTGCCATGCTCAAGTCCTTGCATCGATTTTCTGCAGCCAGAATGCCGCGTTTCTTGCACCGAATAGAAACGGTACCTGCAACAGCGATTCAATATCGGCTAACGAGATTTCCATTTGTCCCCCGGAGTTTTGGCTGCGAACCACCGTTTTAGTGACTAATTATCTCTGAATAGTAACAAATCGCTTCAAACAATTTGAACGAAATCGCTTCGCCGTCCCTTTTCTCGGGTAAGCCCGAAGACGGGTGTGTCTTATAAGCTAGCTCATTCTGGGGGGAGCGTCCCCGGCCCGCAAAAACATGGCCGGGCGCGCTGTCGTGCTGCGCATCGAGCCTCGCTGCGCGAGTCGCGCCCCCTTCGGGCTTCCATCGCTGACGCCTACGGCCCGGCTTCCAGCTTCGGGCCTGCGCGCTTCGCTTGCGTGCGGTCGGCACAAAGGGATGGCCGTTGCCTTGTTCAGCCGTCTTTCCTGACTCCATCACCTTGCTCGCGACTGTAGCCCGCGGCCGTGTGCCGTCAAGGCGCGCAGGGCCGTGTCCTCGGCTGCGCCTGTGGGCCGCACCAACCCTGCGCTTGTCTCCTTGACGGCCCCCGTCCACGGACTCCCTTCCGTCGCGGGCGATGAACTCAGGAAAGACGGTGGCAACGAGGCCAACCGGGTTCTTCGTGCCGACCGCACCGAACAGCCGAAAGGCTGGGCTCCGAATCTTGGAATCCGGTGTGCGGTTTGAACAGCCAACCCTTTTTTTGTCAGGAGAAAGACCATGCAACTCGCCTCCCGTTTCGCTTCCCATTCCCCAACGCTGCGCAGCGACTACCCGCTGTCCGACGACCAAATCCGCCGCGTGGCCCCGTCCATCTTCGCGGACGCCCCGCACGAAAGCCGCTCGGAACGGTATGCCTACATCCCTACCGCTGCCGTGCTGGCCGAATTGCGCAAGGAAGGGTTTGAACCCTTCATGGCAGCGCAAACCCGCGTGCGGCACGACGACCGCCGCGACTACACCAAACACATGCTGCGCCTGCGCCATGCCAGCCAGATCAACGGCGCGGAAGCCAATGAAATCGTGCTGCTGAACTCCCATGACGGCACGAGCAGCTATCAGATGTTGGCCGGGATGTTCCGGTTTGTATGCAGCAATGGCCTTGTCTGCGGCGACACGGTGGCGGACGTGCGCGTGCCACACAAAGGCGACGTGGCCGGACACGTCATCGAAGGCGCTTACGAAGTGTTGAGCGGTTTCGACCGGGTGAAGGAATCCCGCGATGCCATGCACGCCATCACCTTGAACGATGGCGAATCCGAAGTGTTCGCCCGTGCCGCGCTGGCCCTCAAGTACGACGACCCCGATAAGCCTGCGCCCGTCACGGAATCGCAAATTTTGATGCCGCGCCGCTTCGACGATCGCCGCCCGGACTTGTGGAGCGTGTTCAACCGCACCCAAGAAAACCTGACCCAAGGCGGTTTGCGCGGGCGCAGCGCCAACGGACGCCGCCAGCAGACCCGTCCGGTGCAGGGCATCGACCAAAACATCCGACTGAACCGCGCGCTTTGGCTGCTGGCCGATGGCATGCGCCAGTTGAAAGCCTGAATCCCCACGCGGCAGGGGCAGGCAGCAGCCCTTGCCGCTTCTCTCGCTGCTGCATCCCAACCGCTAGGAGTTATCACCATGAACGCTGTACTCAAAACCGAAACCATCGCCATCGAAACCGCCGCGCCGCTGGAAGTGGCCGACCCGACCAAGAACCTGATCTTGGTTCCGCTGTCGCAACTGTTGCCGCGCCGCTCCAAGCGCAACGTGCGCACGACCCCGCGCCAGTCCATCCCCGAACTGGCCGCGAGTATTGCCCGTGTCGGGCTGCTGCAAAACCTCATCGTCATCCTGTCCGCCGATGGCGGGCAGTACGAAGTCGTCGCAGGCGACCGCCGACTAACCGCCTTGAAGCTGCTGGCGAAGAAGAAGCGCATCGCCGCCGACTACGAGGTGCCGTGCCTGCTGGTGGCCGATGCGTCCGCCCGTACCGTGAGCCTTGCCGAGAACGTGCAGCGCGAGGCCATGCACCCCGCCGACCAGTTCGCGGCCTTCGCCGCGCTGGTCAAGGAAGGTCGCCCGGTGGAAGACATTGCCGCCGACTTCGGCGTGTCCCCGCTGGTGGTGCAGCGCCGCCTGAAGCTGGCGAATGTCTCGCCGCGCCTGCTGACCGACTACCGCGCCGGAGCCGCAACGCTGGAACAGTTGATGGCCTTGACCATCACCGACGACCACGGCGCGCAGGAAGCCGCGTTCTATGGTGCGCCCGAATGGCAACGTGGTGCGTCCGCACTGCGCGAACGCCTGACCGAGCGCGAAATCGACGCCACGCATCCGCTGGTGCGCTTCGCCGGGCTGGACGCCTACACGGCGGCGGGCGGCGGCATCCGCCGTGACCTGTTCGCCGAAGGCGATGCCGGAACCTACCTCACAGATGCCGCGCTGCTGGAAACGCTGGTGCGCGCCAAGCTGGACGCGCTGGCCGAGGACGTGCGCAGCGAAGGTTGGGCGTGGGTGGAAGCCGTGCCGCATTTGAGCCATGCCGAGCGGCAGGCTTTCCAGAACGCACCGCGCCAGCGCCGCGAACCGAGCGCCCGCGAATCCCGCCGCATCGCTTCGCTGCAAACTCGGCTCGACAAGATCGACGCCGAACTGGAAGAAGCCTACGACGCCGAGGACGAGGGCAAGGCCGAGGCGCTGGAACCGCGCCGCGAGCAGGTGGCCGAGGAACTGCAGGCCATCGAAGAAGCCTTGCGGGGCTATGCCCCGGACGTGCGCGCCGTGGCTGGTGCCGTCATCACTCTCGACCGCGAAGGCGAAACCGTGATTCATCGCGGGTTGCTGCGCGAAGCCGAAGCCAAGGCGCTGCGCACGCTGGAAAAGCTGCGGCAGGGTTTCGGCACAGGCGAAGGCGAGAACGACGAGGAAGGCGACGACGCCGACGAAACGTCTAAGACCGCGAGCCTGTCCGACCGGCTGGCGCAGCGATTGAGCGCACACCGTACCGCCGCGCTGCAAATCGAAGTCGCCCGGCATCCACACATCGCACTGGCCGCGCTGGTGCATGGCATGGTGCAGACCGTCTTGCAGGATGGCTATGGCAACGGCCTGCCGCTGGGCGTGCGCCTGACCGTGAAAGACCGGCTCGACACCTTGGCCCCAGACTGGCCGGAATCGCCTGCCGCCGTGGCGCTGCGCGAGTTGCAACAGGTCGCGGGCGAGGTGTTGCCGCAGGACAGCGCCGAACTGTTCACGGTGCTGCTGGCGAAGCCGCAGGACGAGCTGGTGCGACTGCTGGCCCTGTGCGTCGCGTCCACCGTGGACGTGGTGACGCCCCGTGCAGCGCAGCGCCAGCCCGGCGCGGAACTGGCGCAGGCCGTGGGCCTCGACATGGCCGCATGGTGGAAGCCGACCGCCGAAGGCTATTTCCGGCACATCGCCAAGCCCGCGATTCTGGAAGCAGTGGGGCAGTTCGCCACGGCACACGCCACCCGGCTGGCGAAGTTGAAGAAGAGCGACATTGCCAGCGAAGCCGAGCGGCTGGCGGACGGCACCGGCTGGATGCCTGCCGTGTTCCAGACCGGGCACGATACGGAGCCGCAGGAAAGCGTGCCGGAGGCGGCGGGCGAAACGGATGCGCCAGAAGATACCGCCGACGAAGTGGAAGCCCACGCGCTGGCCGCGTGAGGGTGCAGCATGGCCCCGGCGCGTTGCGCCGGGGTTTCCCGCTGAACCGGTCGCAGCAGAAATGCCGCGCCCGGTTTCAACGTCCACAACAAAATCGCCACGTCGCCGCCTTTAACCAGGCGGCGACGTGGCGAGCGCACAAGTGCCTTGCGCGCGATACGGCGATCGATGCCCGCCGATGCGGGCAAGGTTTCGATGACGCCCCGCCGCAATGGGCGAGGCATGTGGGGCTACGCCCCGGCTTGCTGCGGCAGGTTGCGCAAAAGCGTGCCGTCCATGACGCTGGCGGTTCATCGCCTGTACGTCACGAAGGACGGTTCACCGACACGCGCCCGGCCTCACTTATGGAACTTCCACGCCACGCCTCAAGCTCGGGGTCGCAAGCTGCGGCAAGGGTGTTTTCGCCTTGTCGCTGGAGTGTTGGCCTTGCCGCATCAGGGCACAAGCCGGTGAAACCGTCGCGCGGGGATGTCGAGTCGGCCATGTCTCCTTTCGGGAGCGGTCGGCCTGTATGTCCTTGGGCTGTTGTGAATCCTGGCGAGGGCACGGCTGCGCCTTGGGCTTCATGGCCGCAACCTTCCAGCGCAAACAATTTCCCCGCCGCTGCGCGGCTTCCTCGCGAGACAAATTGTTTGCGCTTCCAGGTTCTCCACGGTGTTGCGACCGCTGCGCGGTGCGGCTCGCCCATTCCCCGCCAACCGGATCACAACAAGGACGCACTGGCGCGATCTTGTTTCAACCCGAAAGGAAAATCATCATGGCTAACATCGGCAACTTCACCGCAGACAAAGACGGTTTCACCGGCACGCTCCGCACCCTGACGCTCAACGTCAAGGTCAAGCTGGTTCCCAACGACAAGGGCAACAACGAAAACGCCCCCGACTTCCGCCTGCAGGCGGCAAGCCACGACATCGGCGCGGCGTGGAAAAAGACCAGCGAAGCCGGGCGGGATTACCTGTCAGTGACCCTCGACGATCCTTCGTTCCCGGCAACGGTCTATGCCCGCCTGATTGAAGGCGAGGACGGCACGCGCGATCTGATCTGGTCGCGCAGCAAACCTCAAGCGGCCTGACGGCCGCCACTTCGCCCCGCCCATTGCGGCGGGGCGAAGTGCTGCTAGTCGCAGCACCGCGCGCGCCTACGGCGCGTCGCGCTTCTTCAAGATTGCCTCCAGCTCCTGGCGCACCTGCGCCTGAAGCTGATCGGCCTTGTGCGGGCTGTCGCCGGCGTAGGCCAGCGTCAGCAGCGTGAGCGGATGCACTTCCATGACCTCGCACAGCTCGGTCAGTTTGTGCAGAGTCGGACTTTTCAGATCGCGTTCTAACGAACTCATATAGGTGCGGCTCGACACGTCAGAAAACGCTTCCTGGCTTAAGCCGCGCGCTTTTCTGACCGTCCGTATTGCCGTTGCCAATGAGTTTTTAGCCGCCACCAATGGTTTTTCCTATAAAACCAAGATGACAACCCATTGCGCCCTATAGGGCTACAATCTATAGTGTTCAATTGGTGTTGTTGTTTTCCGTATTTGTGCCTTTAAGGAAATCCGCATCTGAGGATTTCGCCAGAACCGGGGAGCCGCATTCGTGCCTTTCCTGACATCCACAATTCCGCATCTGCGTTTCTGTGCATGGTCGGATTCGATAGCTTGCGCATCCGTGCTTGCGCACGAAAGCGCATATCCGGCTTGGCGGTTCCGTGCTTCGCCGGAAAAGCGTGTTTGTGCATTCGCAGATACGTGGGATTTCCACCCATGACCCAGCCACTCACCACCGCCGACGAACGCGCCCAGCTGCTCGCCAACGGCGCGGCGCGCGCCGCCGGCCAGAGCATCGACCCGTTGCCGGTGGTACGCCTGTTCACGCCGGATGCGCACGCGACCTGGTTGCTGGCCGCGCTCGACCCGGCCGACGGCGATACCGCCTGGGGGCTGATCGACCTCGGCATTGGGATGCCGGCGCTGGGGACGATCAAGCTGTCCGACCTCGCGGGCATCGTCGGGCCGCAGCAGCGACCCATCCTGCGCGACCTGTATTTCCGCGCCTCGCGACCGTTATCGGAGTACACCCAGTTGGCGCAGCGCGATGGTTCGATCCCCGATTGACGCGCCGCACGCTCCCTATGACGGGCCATCCAGACACAGACCGTTGCAGCGCATTCTGTCTTTCTCAGTCTGACTCAAGACCGCTGGGGTCTCAATCGGCACTCTTGCACCAAGAGGGTGCTGCTTGACCGAGAAAGACATGATGTGTGTCGCGGGCTGCGGCACGGTGTCAGTGCCGCGCCCCATTTCCGGGACACGCGGCCGTCGCACTCGGACGACCCGAGCAAGGTTTCGGAGCTAATCGGTCTTGACACTCTCTCCACTGCTTAAGTTACGCCATTCCCAATGGCGCTTTGATGTCTTGATGCCGTAGCTATTCGCACCCGAGGTCGTGGCGACGTTCCTGTCGAACAGGAGGTCGCGTCATGGCTGATCGAAGCGCCGATTTCTGGTACCCAACCGCCGCGTATCTCTACGTGCTGCATCTGGACGGGCTCGCGCTGGCCTGGGAGTATCTGCGTCGCCATCCCGACTACCGGCGCGACTGGCTGCGCCGTCGCAACCGGCCGGATGCGGCGCACGCCTGGGGGCTGCGCCTGCTGGAAGACCCGGCGCTGGACGCGCGGGACGCGCATCCAGCCTGGTTCCCCGACCATGGCGCCGTGCTCCAGCTCTACCCGGACGCCGACCCACCACCCGATGCCGACGCCTTCGAATTCTGGCGCATCCCCGGCCACAAACACCTGATCCACGACGGCAAGCGCTTGGTGCTGGTGGCACGCTGGCCCGGCTGCTGCGTGCGGCTCGCACTGGCACCGGCACTGGCCGATGGCATGGCCTATCTCTACGCAGTCCGCGCGTGCGCTGCACCCTGCGGGCGCTACCGCACGATGGCGTTCGAACTGGAGAAGCTGGCCGTGGTCGCCGAGTCCGCGCCTGCGGCGGCGGTCCGCTCCCGGCCCACGCCCGCCGCGCTGCTGGAGCTGCACACGTTGCAGGCACTGGACGCGACCCTCGCGGGCGCGTCCTTGCGCGAAACCGCCGTTGGGCTGTTCGGCGCCGAAGCCGTGGCTGTCGGCTGGTATGCCGACGGCGGCCTGCGCTCGCGCTTGCGCCGCCTGGTGCGGCGCGGCCAATCGCTGATGCGCGGCGGCTACGGCCGCCTTGCACAACTCGATTGACCTGCGCAGGGTCGTTTGCCTGCACTGCAAAACGACCCTCTGCGCAACGCATCGCTTTCCCAAGACTGCCTCCATCCGGTCGCGTTGTGTGGCCGGGCGTTCCTGACCGATGGAGGTTCAAACGATGCGTCCTGCTCCCTTGCGGCCTGCTGCCGCACCCGTCGCTACGACCCCGCAACCCCAACGCTACCTCACCAACGACGAAGCCGCCGAGTACCTGCGGCTGTCGCCGCGCACGCTCGAAAAGCAGCGCGTAATCGGCAACGGGCCGAAGTTTCGGAAGTTCGGCCGGCGCGTCATGTACGCGGTGGCCGACCTCAATGCCTGGGCCGACCAGCGCAGCTACGAAACTACGTCCGACCCGGAATACGCCGAGCACCACTCGGCCGACAGCCGTGCGCGCTGATCGGTGGCTCGCCGGTGGACATCGCCCTGTCCAACCCATCGCGGGAGCGGGAACAGCTCGATCTGTTCCGCGCCTTGCCGGGCGACATGGCGCCGCGCGATGCCCAGGACTTGATGGCCTTTCCGTTCTTCTCGTTGGCGAAGTCGCGGCGCACGGCGCCGATCGACTTCCGCAGCGGCAATGTCACGATACGCGTGGAAGGGACACTGGAGCATGGCATCGCCACCATTTGGGATGCGGACATCCTGATCTGGACCGCTTCGCAAATCGTGGAAGCGCGCGATGCAGGCTTGCGCCCATCGCGCCGGATGCAAGCAACACCCTACGAGATCCTGCGCTTCATCGGGCGCGGAACGTCGCTGCGCGACTACCAGCGCCTCAAGGCTGCACTGGATCGCTTGCAATCGACGACAGTGGCCACGTCCATTCGCGAAACGACGGGGCGGCGGCTGCACCGCTTCTCCTGGATCAACGAGTGGAAGGAGTTGGCCGACGCCCGCGGCACGCCGCTGGGCGTCGAGCTGATCCTGCCGGACTGGTTCTATGCGGGCGTGCTCGACGCGGCGCTGGTGCTCACCATCGACCCGGCGTATTTCCGGCTCACAGGCGGCATCGAACGATGGCTGTATCGGCTGGTGCGCAAGCATGGCGGTCGACAGGAGGCTGGCTGGCAGTTCGACTTCCAACATCTGTATCGCAAGTCTGGCAGCAGCTCGCGGTTTTCGGACTTCACCTACGACTTGCGCGTTTTGGTGGCGCGGCAATCGCTGCCAGGCTACGTCCTGGGCATCGAACGAATGCCGGGCGATCGCAGGGAGCTACTGACCTTCCGGCCCGTGCCGTTCACGGCACGGGGATAACGGCGGCACAACCTTTGGACGGGCTCGTGCTATCAGGAGTAGCGGGTATCGTGCTATCGGGAGTACGACTATCGTGCTATCAGGAGTACGCATCGCCCGCAAAGCGAATAACGGCGCGGGTTTCGACGCCCCTTAACTTACCTAACTTAAATTCTCTAACTTTTAGTAGAAGCGCGCCGTTTCGGTGGACAACTGCCGAAAGGCAAAAACCGAAGCAACCCCGAAAGCAAAAACAACTCCGGTTTTCAGGGCAAAAACAGGCTGGCTTTCCAGATCGGAGGGCCGCGCCATGATCGTTGCCTTGCTCAATCAGAAAGGCGGCGTAGGCAAGACCACGCTCGCCACGCACATCGCGGGCGAACTGGCGCTGCGCGGGCAATCGGTCATCCTGCTGGATGCCGATCCCCAGGGTTCATCGCTGGACTGGACACAGCGCAGAAGTCAGCAAGGTCTGCCCAGGCTGTTCAGCGCCGTGGGCCTGGCCCGCGAAACGCTGCACCAGGAGGCCCCAGAACTCGCCAGGCGGGCCAATCACGTCATCATCGACGGCCCACCTCGTATCGCCGCCTTGGCGCGCTCCGCGCTGCTGACGGCCGAGCGTGTGCTGATCCCGGTGCAGCCCAGTCCTTACGACCTGTGGGCCAGTGCCGAGATGGTGGCGTTGATCCGCGAAGCGCAGGTGTTCCGGCCTGCGCTCCACGCGGCCTTCGTCATCAACCGGCGCGTCAGCACCACCATCATCGGCCGGGAAGCGCGGCAGTCGCTTGCCGAACAACCGCTTCCGGCGCTGCGCTCGGAAGTGCATCAGCGCATCGTGTTCGCTGACAGCGTTGCCGCCGGCCGGCTCGCCCGCGAGACGGCGCCTGACAGCGCCGCCGCGCGCGAGATCGCCGCACTCACCGACGAACTGCTGCGGTGGCCGACATGACGAGTACGCGCGGCAAACGCATCGGCATCGGCGCTCGTCCGCCGGCGAATCCGCACGCTGAGGCGTGGATTCGCCAGGGCGACGCCGATGCTTTGCAAAAGGGCGACCTCTACACCGCGCGCCTGACCCTCGACATCACGCCCGCCATGCGGGCGCGCATCAAGGTGTTTGCCTTCACGCGTGGCGTGACGGTAGCCGAACTGCTGCGCGCACTGCTGGAACGCGAGTTTCCGGAGAACTCCCAATGAACGGACAACTTTCGGCGGCCACGGCTGCCACAACCAACGCGAATGCACCTTCGCTTGCGGTGCTCGGCAGACGGGCCGGCACCGTGCCGTTAACCCGCGTATCGCTCGCCTACGTCGAGCGGCGCATTGACCTCTATCTGCGCTTCGGTGAACCGTCACGCATCGTCCGGCTTGACCGCTGGCGCCGTGTCGCCGTGTTCTTGTCGGGGGCCGTGTTTTGTCGCATCCGGTGGCAGGCAAATGACTACGGCACGATCCGCTGGGAACTCATGGTGATGCACGCCTGCACGTCGCTGGATGAGGCGCAGCGCATCCCCGGCGTGCTGCCCGGCGCGCGGTTGCTGCTGCAGGCCGAAGGCGAACCAGCTGTCCGCGCTGTGTTTGCGCAGATTGACGCCATCGAGGCGCTGGGCATCGCACTAGCCGACGTGTCGCTCGCGTACTGGCGCACGCTCGGCAACCGGCTTGCTGCGCGCTTGCCGCTACCCGGATACACCGCCGAGCGACATGCGGCCTGGCTGGGGGGGAGGGCGTTGCCATGACCACGCTTTCCACATCCAGCATCGCGCCGCATCCTCGCTCGCGCTTGCGCGCTCGCATCGTGCTGACGGGCTTTACCGCTGCCGGCCTCGCTGCGCTGGCCTGGGCCGCGTTCGTGTCGCCGCTGCCACGCCTGACCTACAACCCGTCAGACAGTGTGGCGGTCGGCTGGTATCGCATCGAACCGTTCAGTCATCGGGCCGCCTCGCTGCCACATCCGTTGTCCGTGGATAGCATCGTGCTTGTCCCACTGCCGGCTGAAGCCGCCGCACTGGCTGCGCAGCGTGGCTACCTGCCGACGCGCGTTCCGCTGCTCAAGCGTGTGGGCGCCGTGTCACCGCAGGAGGTGTGCATGGCTGGCGGCATTGTCCGTATCGACGGCGTGCCTGCGGCCGCCGTGTTGCTGAGTGACCGACTGGGTCGGCCGCTGCCATCGTGGCACCAGTGCCGCCGCCTCGAACCAGGCGAACTGTTCCTATTGAGCGCGACCAATCCGGCGTCGTTCGACAGCCGCTATTTCGGCCCGGTCAGTGCGGCCACCGTGATCGGTGTCGCGTATCCGCTCTGGCTGGAGACAGGCCGATGATGACCACCGACTCGCTGCACGTTCCCGTGCATCTCATCGTGTCGTCCGGCGTGTCGTTGCGCTGGCATATGTTGCACTCTTGGCCGTGTCGTCGCGCGTGCAGTGCGAGCGCATCCGCGCCGCACTTCGCGCAACATCTGGCGCTGTTTTCCCACGTGCAGGCATCTTGCCTTGAACGCGCCCGGCCTTTGGCCGTGGCTGCGTTCCTCGGCGTGTTGGCTGCGAGCAGCGCAGCACCGCCGGGACGCCGAGGCCCGGAGCGAAAGCGAAGGGCAAAGGCGGAAGGCAAGATAAAAGGTCGCGGCACATGGCCGCTTGAAAACCTTGTCTGCACATGGGGGTGGCGCGGCACGCGCCAGGGAGCGGCAGCGTGCCGCGAAGGTGTGCAACGCCGCATCGGCGTTGGCGAAGCCGCGTGCCGCGTCCGCTGGACTGCGCCGGCCTTGGATGGAACTGCACCATGAGCAGCCGTGACGATGACCGATTCCGCGTCCGGCCTGGTGCGCCGAAGCAGCGTGGCGATGCCTACGTCAACAAGGTACTGCGGCAGGCCAACAAGGCCGGCGCGAAGCTCGGCAAGGCAGCCGGCAAGGTCGGCCAGCGCCCCGGTTCCCGGCTGGGACGCGGCCACGTCGCGGCGCGCTTCGCCGGGCAGGGACTTGGGGCGAGCGCGCGGCGCGTGACGATCAAGGCCCGGCTGGTAAATCTGGCGAAGGCTGGGCCGCGTTCGACCGCCGCGCACCTACGCTACATCGAGCGCGAAGGCGTCGATCGTCAAGGCGGGCCGGGCCAAGCCTACGGGCCGACGACCGACGATGCCGACCTCGAAGCGTTCAAGGGACGCGGTGAAGGCGACCGCCACCAGTTCCGGTTCATCGTCTCGCCGGAGGACGCCGAACAGCTCGACGACCTGCGCACCTACACCCGGCACCTGATAGCGCGCATGGAAGCCGACCTGGGCACGCGGCTGGAATGGGTGGCCGTCGATCACTGGAACACCGACAACCCGCACACGCACGTCGTCTTGCGCGGCAAGGACGACACCGGTAAAGACCTCATCATTTCCCGCGACTACATCGCCGAAGGAATGCGCCGGCGGGCGTCGGAGCTGGCAACCGAATGGCTGGGGCCGCGCACCGAGCTGGAGATGCAGCGCGCCATGCTGCGCGAGGTGGAACAGGAGCGATGGACGGGGTTGGATCGCACTTTGCAGCGCGAGGCCGGCGATGACGGCTTGGTGCGCGTCGAACGCTTCGCCGAACCCCGGCTGCAAAGCCAGCGGCCTGCGCTGGTCGGCCGCCTGCAACGCTTGCAGCGCATGGGGTTGGCGACCGAGCAGCAGCCCGGCGCATGGGCCGTCCATGCCGACGTCGAACCGACCTTGCGGGCGATGGGCGAGCGCGGCGACATCATCCGCACCATGCAGCGTGCCATGAGCGGCAAGTCTCGCGAGCTGGCCGTGTTCGAGCCGGGCAACGACGGCCGCACGCTGATCGGCCGGGTGGCCGGCAAGGGGCTGGCCGAAGAGCTGTACGACAAGGGCTACTTGATCGTCGATGGCACCGACGGCAAGGCCCACTACGTCGCGCTACCGCCGCGGTCGGAGCTGGAGCAGTACCCGACTGGCGCCGTGGTGGAGGTGAAAGGCGCGGCCGACGTGCGCGCCGCTGATCACAACATCGCCGCGCTAGCCGTCGATGGCGTGTACCGCACCGATCATCACCTGGCGGTGGCGCAGGGGCAGGCCACGCCCGACCGCGACCCGCGCGAGGTGGTGGCCGTGCATGTGCGTCGGCTCGAAGCCCTGCGTCGTGCCGGCATCGTGGAGCGCGAGGCCGAAGGCGTCTGGCGTATCCCCGACGACCTGGCCGGACGAGGCCGCCAGTACGACGCGCAACGGCTCGGCGGCGGCGTAGCGGTGGAGCTGAAATCGCACTTGCCGATTGAACGACAGGCGCGCGTAATCGGGGCCACTTGGCTCGATCAGCAGTTGATCGGCGGCGGCAAGGGGCTGGGCGACAAGGGCTTTGGGGCCGAGGTCAAGGACGCGCTACGCGAGCGCGCTGACTTCCTGGCCGAACAGGGATTGGCCGAACATCGGGGGCAGCGCGTCGTCGTTGCTCGCAACCTGCTGGCGACGCTGCGCGGGCGCGAGCTGGCGCAGGCCGCGAAGGACATTGCCGCCGAAACTAGGCTGGAGCATCGGCCCGTGGCCGACGGACAGCGCGTGGCCGGCATCTACCGGTGCAGCGTCATGCTCGCCAGCGGGCACTACGCGATGCTTGATGACGGCATGGGCTTCTCGCTGGTGCCGTGGAAGCCGGTGATCGAACAACGGTTGGGGCAGCACCTCGCCGTAACCATACGCGGCAGCAGCGTGTCTTGGGACATTGGTCAACATCATGGACCTACCATAAGCTGAAGTCTTGGCTCGTTGGTAGGCACGGAGGCCGCACAAAGACCGCATTGCTAATTTTGACTTTCGCGTCATATAATGAATGAATATACATTCATTTAAAGAAAGTGATGGCTAGACCGCTCAGTCCCGAAAAACGAACGGCGATTCTGAACGCTGCGACGATCGCAGTGGCGGAAGTTGGTTTGGGCGCACCGATCGTGAAGATCGCTAAGGCTGCTGGTGTCGCAGACGGAACCGTATGCGTCTATTTCCCTACCAAGGACGAACTGCTGAATCAGCTCTACCAACACATCAACACCGATCTCCGATCCGCCATCAACCCAGAGCCGGACGAACAGGCCGACCTGGAAGCTCGCCTGCGGCCGTTTTGGGACGGCTATATCGCTTGGGGGCTCAAGAGCCCGGAAAAGTACAAGGCATCTCGCCAACTTAATGCGTCGACCGTCCTGACGACCGAGACGCGGGCGGAGATTCGCAAGATCTTTGCCGACTTCGACCGAATAATCGCAGGAGCCATCAGCAAGGGCGAATTGCGTGAATTTCCCGAGGTTTTCGTCTGCGGCCTGATGGACGCGGTGGCTGGCATGGTGCTGGAACTTTCGGAAAAAACCCCTTCGCAAGCCGACGCCTATAAGCGGCTCGGTTGGGATGCACTGTGGGCCGCGATCGTTGCGGCCTGAACCTTTGCTGGCGTACTCGATAAATGAGTGCCACGGTCTTTTATGGAGAAAGTGATGGCAAACATCATCCTGCACCAGTTCGACGCCTCGCCGTTCGCGGAGAAGCTACGACTCATTTTCGGTCTGAAGGGCCTGGCTTGGCAGGCTGTCGATGCTGAAATGATTGTCCCCAAGCCGAAACTGACGGCGTTGACGGGGGGCTATCGCAAGACACCCGTGATGCAGATCGGTGCGGACATCTATTGCGATTCCAGGCTGATCGCGGTCGAACTGGAATCGCGCTATCCCACGCCAACGCTGTTTCCCGGAGCGAACCGTGGACTGTCACTCGCACTCTCGGCTTGGAGCGATCGGGACTTCCACGTCGCCAGCTCGGGTTCTGCGATTGGCTTCAACAAGCATTTGTTTCCTGCGGACCTGATGCGCGACCGCAAGGCATATTTCGGTGACTTCATGAACGTGGACACGCTCGATGCCGACATTCCGCACCTGACAACGCAACTGCGCGCCCATGCGGACCTCGTGGAACAACAGCTTTCCGATGGCCGCCAATTCTGGCTCGGCGACGAACCCGGCTTGGCCGACTTTCACGCTTACGTCGAAATATGGACCGCCCGCGCGCATTTGCCCTATTCGGGCGGGCTGTTTGAGTCCTTCACGCATATGGCGCAGTGGGAAAAGCGGGTAGCCGCCATCGGGCACGGCGAGCGCGGCACGCTTGACGCCGACGGTGCCCATGCCGTTGCACGGCAAAGCACGCCGGTTCCGGCTAAGGGCGTCGATACCTCCGACGCGATGAACCTCGGTGCAGGCGACTTGGTGGAAGTGATGCCCGACGACTACGGTCGCGTCCCTGTCCGAGGCAAGCTGGTGACGCTCACCACGCATGAGGTCGCAGTCGAGCGCGACGATCCTATCGCGGGAACGGTCGTAGTCCATTTCCCGCGCATCGGTTTTCGTATCGCGGCGGTATAACCCGACGGGTTTTCCGTTCTGACTATGGGTATAAGAAAAATGACAAAAACGGTACTGATAACCGGAACGTCCAGCGGCATCGGAGAGGCAGCAGTACGGGTGTTCCTTGCCGATGGCTGGAACGTCGTCGCAACTGCGCGTGACCCGGCAGCGATCTTGCGCGGGACGGACAATCCTAACCTCTTGGCTGTCCGCCTTGATCTTACGGATACTGGAACCATTGCGGCGGCCTTCGAGGCGGCTGAAACTCGTTTCGGTTCGATAGACGTTGTGGTGAACAATGCAGGCATTGGCTTGGGCGGCCCCTTGGAGGGGGTGAGCCTGATGCAGCTCCGCGAACATTTCGAGGTCAATGTGATCGGCGTTGCGGCCGTGTGCCAAGTGGCAGCGTCGCACATGCGATCACGCAGCCACGGGTTGATTATCAACATCACGTCGCTTACCGGCCGCGCCGGCCTTCCGTTCCTCGCCCCCTATTCGGCGAGCAAATTTGCGGTCGAGGGTATGACCGAGTCTTTGCACTATGAGCTTCGGCCGTTCGGAATCCGCGTCAAACTGGTCGAACCAGGTGGCGCACGCACCCGATTCACTCACCCGTGGGCGAACCACCCTGCATATTCGCCCACAGCCGACAAAGTGCGAGAGATGATGACAAAGGGTGCCCAGGTCGCAGCCCCACCCGAAGATGTTGCCAAAGTCATCCTGACTGCCGCCAACGATTCTGGCGATCGACTGCGCTATGCGGCAACAGATGCCGTGCCAATGCTTCGTATGAAGCGGGTGTTACCGGAGTGGGCGTGGCGCAAGATGTTGGCACGGGCCTTTGGACTTTCTATATGAAGCGAGTTGGTGCGAGGTCGGCCATGTCGGCAGCTTTGCGTGCTGAAACTGTTGAGTAAAGCACAATGGAACTTCGGCATCTACGCTGCTTCCTGGCCGTGGCCGAAGAACTCCATTTCGCCCGTGCAGCCGAGAAGTTGCACATTGAGCAATCGCCGTTGTCCAGAGCGATTAAAGAACTGGAAGAAGACCTCGGTGTGCAGCTTTTTGTGCGTACAACACGCAGCACACGATTGACCCGAGCAGGAAAGCTGTTCGTGGAGCATGTGCCGCGTGTGTTCACCGCGTTACAGCAAGCACGCGATAGTGTGAAAGCCGCTGCCAACGGTTTTCACGGTCAATTACGAGTTGCGCTTTCGGACGGCATTACGCCCTCGCGTTTCTCCACCTTCCTTGCGTTGTGTCGTCAGGAGGAACCGGAGATTGAGATTCGCTTATCCGAAGTCCCATTCGCACATCAGATCAAAGGGCTGCAAGGCGACCTCTATGACATAGGGTTTGCGCAATCGGATGACGTGGACGACGGAATCATCGTCGAACCCGTTTGGGACGATCCGCTAATGGTGGCGGTGCCTGCCCGGCATCCGTTGTTAGCCTATAAGCATCTGCCGTTGCAAGACGTATTGTGCTACCCGTTGGTGCTTGGCGACCCGCGAGCCTGCGAGGGCTTTGCCCGACAGGTTGACCGCATTTTGCGTCGAGTGGATCGAGAGCCGCTCGTTGCCGAACGGGTCGCATCCATCGACCTGATGATGGCTTTGGTGTCAGCGGGTTTTGCTTTGGGTCTGGCGGGCGCCTCGCAGATTGTAGCCAGCCGAGAACCGGGCATCGTCGCACGGCCACTGGCTGGACAGACTCCCGTGCTCACCACCTACCTGCTGCGTTCCGACAATGAGCCGTCGCAGGTGCTGGCCCGTTTCATTGAGAGAGTGAGCAATCTTGAATCACTTTCGGAAAAGAAGGGCGCCGTACCATCTGATCCCGACACGACGGAGGAATAGGGTCATGAAACCGATCATGCTGATTCTCCTCATTGCACTACTGACCGCCTGCGAAAAATCCGAGCCGACCGAAACGGTAGATTCTCTCGTCGCTAATCCCGAGCACTTGAAGGAACTGCGCCAGCAGTGCAGGACGGATCGCGCCACACTTGGCGACGAACTTTGCAATCGTGTCGCCGAAGCGACGAACCGGCGTTTTCTAGGCGACGGCAAAACACCTTATACCCCGCCGAAAGACACACCGAAATTCTGATCATCGTCGATCGACACAATACTTCGGTTTTCCAGCTCGATACGCCGCAACGCGCTTTCGCTTGCGGCGTTTTTCATTCATTCGCCCCTGCGTGAAATATTGCTTTTCCCTCGATCTTTCTGCCGATAACGGTCTTTGACCGACCCTTGACCTGACGCCAATCCTCGCACCTGCGGCACGCATTTGTGCCGCGTATCGCGCAGGAAAAAGCGGAGGCCGGGATGCAAGGTCAAGGCGTGCTGTTCGGGCAGATTGCCGTCGTGTTCGGCATCGCGTTCGCCGGCGTGTGGACTGCCACACAATGGACAGCCGCTGCCCTGGGCTATCAGCTTCGCCTTGGCTCGCCGTGGTTCGACTTTCTCGATACGCCGGTCTATCACCCATGGCGACTGTTCGAGTGGTGGTTCCTGTTCGATGGCTATGCGCCGCACATTTTCAGCATAGGCGGTGCCATCGCGGGCAGCGGTGGCCTGGTTGCCGCGCTGGTCGCCATCGCCATGTCGGTGTGGCGCTCGCGGCAATCGAAGCTCGTCACGACCTACGGCTCGGCACGCTGGGCCGAAGCCGCCGACATTCACAAGGCCGGACTCGACAAGCCTGCGGGCGTGTTCCTCGGCCTGTATCGCGGTCAGTACCTGCGCCATGAAGGCCCGGAACACGTCCTGACCTTCGCGCCGACGCGCTCCGGCAAAGGTGTCGGCCTCGTGGTGCCGGCGCTGTTGAGCTGGCCCGCGTCCGCCGTCATCCACGACATCAAGGGCGAGAACTGGAGCATCACTGCGGGCTGGCGCTCGCGCTTCTCGCATTGCCTGCTGTTCAACCCGACCGATGCGAAATCGGCCGCGTACAACCCGCTGCTCGAAGTCCGGCGCGGCGCGCATGAAGTACGCGACGTGCAGAACATCGCGGACATTCTGGTCGATCCAGAAGGCGCGCTCGAACGTCGCAACCACTGGGAGAAGACCTCGCACGCGCTGCTGGTCGGCGCCATCCTGCATGTGCTCTATGCAGGCGAAGACAAGACGCTGCGCGGCGTCGCCAACTTTCTGTCCGATCCGGCATGCCCGTTCGAGCTGACGCTGCACCGGATGATGACGACGCGACATCTCGGCGATGCACCACATCCCGTCGTCGCGTCGGCCGCGCGCGAAGTGCTCAACAAGTCGGACAACGAACGGTCGGGCGTGCTGTCCACGGCCATGTCGTTCCTCGGCCTGTACCGTGATCCCACCGTGGCTGAAGTCACGTCGCGCTGCGACTGGCGCATCGCCGACCTGATCGCATCCGAACATCCCGTCTCGCTGTACCTCGTCGTGCCGCCGTCCGACATCAGCCGCACGAAGCCGCTGGTGCGCCTGATCCTCAACCAGATCGGCCGGCGCCTGACCGAATCGCTCGATGGCAGCGACGGCATCGAGCGCCGTCACAAGCTGCTGCTGATGCTCGACGAGTTCCCCGCGCTCGGGCGTTTGGATTTTTTCGAGACGGCGCTTGCCTTCATGGCGGGCTACGGCATCCGCAGCTTTCTCATCGCGCAGTCGCTCAACCAGATCGACAAAGCCTACGGCCAGAACCATTCCATCCTCGACAACTGCCATGTGCGCGTGACATTCGCCACCAACGACGAACGCACGGCCAAGCGCATTTCCGAAACGCTCGGCACCGCAACCGAACTGCGTTCGCAGCGCAACTACGCCGGCCACCGGCTCGCGCCGTGGCTCGGGCACCTGATGGTGTCGCGCCAGGAAACCGCGCGCCCGTTGCTGACGCCGGGCGAAGTGATGCAGCTCCCGCCCGACGACGCCGTGGTGATGGTGTCCAGCGTGGCACCGATCCGCGCGAAGAAGCTGCGCTACTACGCTGACGCCAATTTCAGGCGCCGCGTGCTGCCGCCGCCCGCGCTCACCGCCGGGCGCTACGCCGACATGCCGCCGGCTCGCCCCGACGACTGGAGCGCGCTGGCGATTGCCGCCATGCAGGCTGCGCCAGCCGTTGCCGCAGACCTGTCGGGCACCGGCACCGCCGACGACGGTGGCCCGCGCCGGCAGCCGGAACTCTCCGAGGTCGCTGAATACAGCCCCGAACCGCAGGCCGCCGGCACCGACCTGGCGCTGCTCGATGACGACGACGACCTTCCGTTGCCCGCTTTTCCTTCTTCCCCCCGCCAGCTCGATCCGGCCATGCAGCGCACGGCCCGGCTGGCGTCTCTCGACCAACAGGACGGGATCGAGCTATGAGCCAGTATCGCCTCAACCTGTTTATTCCGCGCGAGCACGCCAAACGCCTCGACGAGCTGGCGACGAAGAAAGGCGTCTCCAAATCCAGCATCGTCGCGGCGGCACTCGCATCCTGGCTGTCGCCCGATGCGGGCGACCAGCGCGAGGCGGCCATCGCCAAGCGCCTCGACCGGCTGACGCGCCAGTTCGAGCGACTGGAGCGCGACCAGAACATCGAGATCGAGACGCTGGCGCTGTTCGTCCGCTACTTCCTGACCGTCAGCACGCCGGTTCCCGAAGCGCATCAGGACGCGGCTCGCGCACAGGGCAAGGCACGCTTCGAGCAGTTCGTCGAACAGCTCGGCCGTCATTTGATGCGCGGGCGCAGTCTCGTGCGCGACGTGGTGGACGAACTGAACCCGGATGCTGCGCGGCTCGACGATGCGGCGGCGCAGGCCGAAGCTCATGAACGTGATGCGGAGCGTGCCTCATGAGCGCCGTTCCCCAATCCTTCGCCAGCACCTCGCTCGACCGGCGCATCCGCATGTTGCGCACGGCGATGGGGCCGGTTATCGCCGCCGCGCTCGAAGACCCGGACGTGGTGGAAATCATGCTCAACCCCGATCGCTCCCTGTGGGTCGATCGGCTGTCGTCTGGTCGCGCGCCGCTGGGCGTGGAGCTGTCCGAAGCCGATGGCGAACGCATCATCCGCCTGGTCGCCGCACACGTCGGTGCGGAAGTGCATCGCGGCCAGCCGCTCCTGACCGCCGAGCTGCCCGAAACCGGCGAACGCTTCGAGGGCATCCTGCCGCCGGCGTCTCCCGGCCCGGCCTTCGCGCTGCGCAAGCGCGCGTTCGGTGTCATTCCGCTGGAGCGTTACGTCGCAGACGGAATGATGACCGCCGAACAGGCGGCGTTCCTGCGCGACGCCGTGCGCGACCGGCAAAACATCCTCATCGCCGGCGGCACCAGCACCGGCAAGACCACGCTCGCCAATGCCTTGCTCGCCGAGATCGCCGCCACCGGCGACCGCGTGCTGGTGCTCGAAGACACGGTAGAGCTGCAATGCGCGGCACGCGATCACGTCCCGCTGCGCACGCGCGCGGGCGTCGTGTCGATGACCGAGCTGGTGCGCGCCACGATGCGCCTGCGTCCTGACCGCGTGATCGTTGGCGAGGTACGTGGCGGCGAGGCGCTGGATCTCATCAAGGTGTGGGGCACGGGCCACCCCGGCGGGATCGCCACGATTCACGCCGGCTCGGCCGTGGGCGCGCTGCTGCGCCTCGAACAACTGATTCTCGAAGTGGCCGTGAATCCGCCGCGCGCGCTCGTCGCCGAGGCGGTCAACGTCGTCATCCACATCGCCGGGCGCGGACGCAAGCGCCGCATCGAGAGCATCGCCCGCGTCATCGGTTTCGACGGCGTGGGCTATCGCCTCGCGGACGCGCTCGAACCTCCGCCGCATCCCGAGCTGCCGCTGTCCTTCCCATCCTCTGACCACGCTGGAGAACTGCCATGACGCAGATGCACGCCGCTGCTTTCCGTTTTTCCGTAAATCCGGTTTTCATCCTCGCACGCCTGCGCCGTCTGGCCCGGCCGGCGCACCACGGTCTGCTGTCGGCCGCCGTCATGGTGATGGCGGCCGGCACGGCGAAGGCGTCTGGTTCGTCGATGCCGTGGGAAACGCCGCTGCAATCTATTCTCGATTCGATCCAGGGGCCGGTCGCCAAGATCGTCGCAGTGCTCATCATCATTTCGACCGGCCTGGCGCTGGCTTTCGGCGACACCAGCGGTGGCTTTCGCAAGCTGATCCAGATCGTGTTCGGCCTGTCCATCGCGTTCGCGGCATCGAGCTTCTTCCTGTCGTTCTTCAGCTTCTCCGGCGGGGCCGTCGTATGAGCACGGCCAACGACCTGCCGGGCTTCGAGGTGCCGCTGCATCGCTCGCTGACCGAGCCGATCCTGATGGGCGGCGCCCCGCGCACCGTGGCGATTGCCAACGGCACGCTGTCCGGCGCGGTCGGGTTGGGCCTGCAACTGTGGATTCCTGGTATCGCGCTCTGGATCGTCGGCCATTCGCTCGCCGTATGGGGCGCGCGCGTGGACGCGCAGTTCATGCAGGTGTTCGCGCGGCATCTCCGGCACAAGCCGCTGCTGGACGTGTAACGGGAGACGCCGCGATGCTGAACCTCGCCGAATACCGTCATCGTCCGGCCTTGCTCGCCGACTGGCTGCCGTGGGCGGGCCTTGTCGCGCCCGGCGTCGTGCTCAACAAGGACGGTTCGTTCCAGCGCACGGCGCGCTTTCGTGGCCCCGACCTCGATAGTGCGACGCAAGGCGAACTGGTTGCCACGACCGCGCGCCTGAACAATGCGCTGCGCCGGCTCGGTGCCGGCTGGGCGCTGTATGTCGAAGCCGAACGACGGACGGCGGCCGACTATCCGCACTCGGATTTTCCCGAACCGTTGTCGTGGCTGGTGGACGAGGAGCGCCGCGCGACCTTCGAGGAATCGGGCAACCACTTCGAGAGTGGCTATCACCTCACGCTGCAATACCTGCCGCCGGAGGAGTCCCGCGCACGCGCGGCCAAGTTGCTCTACGAGAACACGCCGACTACTGGCGTGGACTGGCGCGAGCGCCTGACCGCGTTCGTCGCGGAAACCGCGCGCGTCTTCGATCTGCTCGATGGCGTGATGCCGGAAATCGACTGGCTGGATGACGCCGAAACGCTGACCTATCTGCACGCGACCGTCTCGACGCGACGCTTTCGCGTCGGCGTGCCTGAAATACCGTTCCACCTCGATGCGCTGTTGGCCGACGTGCCGCTGATCGGCGGCCTCGCGCCCATGCTCGGCGACCAGCACCTGCGCGTCGTGACCGTGCGCGGGTTTCCGACCTCGACCTGGCCGGGGATTCTGGACGACCTCAACCGGCTCGGCTTCGCCTACCGCTGGAGCACGCGCTTCCTGTGCATGGACAAATCGGAGGCCGAAAAGGAGCTGGGCCGCCTGCGTCGGCAGTGGTTCGCCAAGCGCAAGAACGTCCTGGCCTTGCTGCACGAGACGATCTTCCAGCAGGAGAGCCCGCTGGTCGATACCGACGCGAGCAACAAGTCGGCCGACGCTGACGCCGCGATGCAGGAGCTGGGCAGCGATCAGGTCGCTTTCGGTTTTGTCACGGCGACCGTGACCGTGTTTGATGACGACGCTGACACGGCCGACGAAAAGCTGCGCCAGGTGGAGCGCGTGATTCAGGGCCGGGGCTTCGTGACCATTCCCGAAACCCTCAATTCGGTGGAGGCATGGCTGTCGTCGGTGCCGGGCAATGCCTACGCCAATGTCCGCCAGCCCATTGTTTCGACGCTGAACCTCGTGCACCTGATGCCGGTGTCGGCCGTGTGGGCCGGGCCGGAGAAGAACGCGCACCTCGACGGCCCGCCCTTGATCGTCACCCGCACCGAAGGCGCGACGCCGTTCCGGTTGGTCACGCACATCGGCGATGTGGGCCACACCCTGATTGCTGGCCCGACCGGCATGGGCAAGTCCGTCCTGCTCGCCACGCTGGCGATGCAGTTCCGCCGCTATCCCGGTTCGCGCATCTTCGCCTTCGACATGGGCCGCTCGATGCGCGCAACGGCGCTGGGCCTCGGCGGCGAGTATTACGACCTCGGCGCGGATGGCGATGGGTTGGGCAACACCCTGGCGTTCCAGCCGCTCGCCCGCATCGACCACGAGGGCTATCGCACCTGGGCCGCCGAATGGGTTGAAGGCCGCCTGACGCACGAAGGCGTCGCGGTCGGCCCTGACGAGAAGGCGGCCATCTGGTCGGCGCTCGGCAGCCTTGCCGGTGCGCCGCTCGAACAGCGCACGCTCACGGGCCTGTCGGTGCTGCTGCAATCGAACGCGCTGCGCCAGGCGCTCGCGCCGTATGTGCTGGGTGGCGCACACGGCAAGCTGCTCGACGCCGACCACGACCGGCTCGGCATGGCCGAAGTGCAGTGCTTCGAGATGGAAGAACTGATGCACAGCAAGGCCGCCGTGCTGGCCGTGCTGGGTTATCTGTTCGCGCGCTTCGATGCGCGATTTGACGGCGCACCGACGCTGCTGATCCTCGACGAATCCTGGCTGTTCCTCGATGACCCGGTGTTCGCAGCACGCATCCGCCAGTGGCTCAAGACGCTGCGCAAGAAGAACGTCAGCGTTATTTTCGCCACGCAGTCGCTTGCCGACATCAAGGATTCGACCATCGCGCCGGCAATCATCGAGAGCTGCGCGAGCCGCATCTTCCTGCCGAACCCGCAGGCGACCGAGCCGCAGATTCGCACGATCTACGAGGGCTTTGGCCTCAACAGCCGGCAGATCGAGATCGTCGCCACCGCACAGCCCAAGCGCGACTACTACTACCAGTCGCGCGCAGGCAATCGCCTGTTCGACCTCGACCTGGGGCCGGTCGCGCTCGCGTTCGCGGGCGCATCCACACCCCAGGACCAACGCGCGATGGATCAAATACGCGACCGCGTGCTGACACAGGCCGGCGTTCCCGGCTTCGCCGGTGCATGGCTGCGTCATCGCGGTCTCGATTGGGCGGCCGACCTGTTGCCCGAGTTTCCCAAACCGGCGCCATCCGCCGCGTCCTTCCTTGCTTCACAACCCCAGGAGATTGCGCCATGAAGATCCGTCTTCTCGCCCTTGCTGTCGCGGCGTTCGTCGGCGTCATGCCGGCGGCGCACGCGCAATGGGCCGTCATCGACTCGACCAACCTCGTGCAGAACACGCTGACCGCGGTTCGCACGATGCAGATGATCGAAAACCAGATCAACCAGCTCCAGAACGAAGCGCAGATGCTCGTCAATCAGGGGCGCAATCTGGCGAGCTTGCCGTTCAACGTCGTCAGTCGGCTGCAATCGACGCTGGCGACGACCCAGCAGCTCATCACGCAAGCGCAAGGGCTGGCGTTTCAGGTGCAGAACATGGATCAGCAGTTCGCGCAGTTGTACCCGCAGCAGTACGCCGCGACCGTGAGCGGCAACCAGATGTACCAGGACGCGCACCAGCGTTGGCAGAACACGCTCACCGGCTTGCAGACCGCGATGCAGATGCAGGCGCAGGTGTCGCAGAACGTGACCAGCGACGAAGGCGTGCTGACCGACCTCGTGGGCCAGAGCCAGTCCGCGACCGGCGCACTGCAAGCGCAGCAGGCGACCAATCAGCTTCTCGCGTTGCAGGCCAAGCAGTCGATCCAGGCGCAGCAGCTCCAGCTCACGCAGGGCCGCGCGTCCGCGCTGGAACTGGCGAGGCAGGCCGCCGCCGTCGAGCAAGGCCGCGTCATCACGCAGCGGTTCCTCGGCACCGGCACGCCGTACACGCCGGAAACCGTGAGCTTCTACGGGAACTGACGGCCATGAACCGCGTGCCCGTCCTGTTCGTCATCGCGTGCCTGCTGGCCGGTTGCGACCGGCCGCAGGCGCTGTCGGTCGATGCGCTCGCCGCCGACCCCGCACGATTGCACGCGCTGCACGGGCAATGCCTGCACGGCCAGCACGATGCCGCGTTCTGCGCGCAGGTCGAACAAGCCAACCTGCGGCGCTTTTTCTCCGGGCGCGTTGGCCCCGGCGAGTACCAGACGCTCGCCGACTTGCCGCCCATTCCGGCCAGCTTCGACGGCCTCAGCGAATCGACGGAGCAACGTCCATGAACGATGTTTCGATCATCGACCATTTCCTTAACGTCTTTTCCACCTACATCGACTCGGGCTTTGGCCTGCTGCGCGGCGAGGTCGGATTCCTGACCGCGACGCTGGTGGTCATCGACATGACGCTGGCGGGCCTTTACTGGTCGCTCGGCCACGCCACCGGCCAGGGCGAAGACGTGATGGCGAAGCTCATCCGCAAGGTGCTGTACGTCGGCGCCTTCGCCTACATCATCGGCAACTTCAACATGCTGTCCGGCGTCGTGTTCCGTTCTTTCGCCGGCCTCGGCCTGACCGCCACCGGCTCGGCCGTGAGCATGGAGACGTTTCTGCAACCGGGGCATCTCGCCAAGACCGGCATCGACGCCGGTATGCCGATCCTCGAACAGATCAGCGACATGGCGGGCTTCCCCGAGGTGTTCATCAACATCACGCCCATCGTCGTGATGTTCCTCGCCTGGCTGACCGTCATCGTCTGTTTCTTCGTGCTGGCGGTGCAGCTTTTCATCACGTTGATCGAGTTCAAGCTGACCACGCTGGCCGGCTTCGTGTTGGTGCCGTTCGCGCTCTGGAACAAGACGGCGTTCCTTGCGGAAAAAGTGCTCGGCAATGTGGTGTCGGCGGGCATCAAGGTGCTGGTGCTGGCGGTCATCGTTGGCATTGGTACGGGGCTGTTCGCGCAGTTCCCGACCACACCCAGCGAGCCGTCCATCGACCACGCGCTGGTGGTGATGTTGGCCTCGCTCGCCTTGCTCGCGCTCGGCATCTACGGGCCGGGCATCGCTACCGGCCTCGTGTCCGGTGCGCCTCAACTCGGCGCGGGCGCGATGGCGGGCGCCGCCGTGGGCGCAGCCGGCACCGCCGTTGCCATCGGTGCAGCCGCTACGGGCGTCGGCGGCGCTGTCGCGGCCGGGGCGCGCATGGCGCCGGCCGCCGCCAGCGCGCTCGGCAAGGGCGCGCGCATGGCTGCATCCACGGCCAGCAGTGCCGGCTCGGCATTCCAGGCGGGTTCCGCTGCCGCCGGCGGCGGCGCGAAAGGCGCGATGGCGGGCTTTGGCAATGTCGCCAAGACCGGCGCGCAGGCCGTCGGCCAGAAGGCCGCCGCTGGCGCGCGTTCGTTCGGGCAACGCGCTGCTGCTGCCTTCCGGTCGGACAGCGCAGGTGCGTCTAGCGGCAGCGCATCGCCCGGCGTGGCTGCATCCGGTGAATCCGCCGCCAATTCCACCAACTCCGCCACCGACCAGCCGCAACCGGCGTGGGCCAAACGCCTGCACCGCCGCCAACAGATCACCCATGCCGCGACCACCGCCGCGCACACGCTGCACGGCGGGGACGGCGGCGGTTCGGCGCAAGGCCCGAGCCTGGGCCAACCCGACGAATGAACGCCCCTTGAGGAGAACCCGCCATGCGATTCAAGCGACCGCAGGTGCGCTACGCCAGTACGCCGCAGCCTGCCACTCCGTACCAGTCCGCCGCGCAGGTGTGGGACGAGCGCATCGGCTCGGCCCGCGTGCAGGCGAAGAACTGGCGCTTCATGGCCTTTGGCTGCCTCGCGCTTGCGCTGCTGATGGCAGGTGGCCTCGTGTGGCGCTCGGCGCAGTCCATCGTCACGCCCTACGTGGTGGAGGTGGACAAGACCGGGCAGGTGCGCGCGGTCGGCGTGGCCACCACGCCGTACCGGCCCGCCGACGCGCAGATCGCCTATCACCTGGCGAACTTCATCACGCTGGTTCGCTCGCTCTCCATCGACCCCATCGTGGTGCGGCAGAACTGGCTCGACGCCTACGACTACACCACGGACAAGGGCGCGGCCGTGCTCAACGACTACGCGAGTAAGAACGATCCGTTCGCGCGCGTCGGCAAGGAGTCGGTGACGGTGCAGATCACCAGCGTCACGCGCGCCAGCGATGCGTCATTCAACGTGCGCTGGACGGAACAGCACTTTGCCAACGGCGCACCGACTGGCGCCGAACGCTGGAACGCCGTGGTGTCCATCGTCCTGCAAACCCCGCGCACCGAACAGCGGCTGCGCAAGAACCCGCTCGGCATCTACGTCAACGGCCTGTCGTGGAGCCGCGAGCTGGATGCGTCCGAAGGAGCCAAGCCATGAACCTGTCTTTCCGCTTTTACGCTTTTGTGCTGACCGCGGCAGTCCTGTCGGGCTGCGCCTCACAGGGCAAGCCACCGCCGCACATCTCGCTCGACGAGCCGGTGCAGGCACAGAAGCAGCCCGATCCACCCAAGCCGATCGAAGTGGTGGAGGTGCCGAAGGTGCTGCCGATGCCGGCGCAGATGAAGCCGCTGCCGGACGTGGATGACGCCAAACCCGCACCGGAACCGGCCGACGAAACCGCGCGCGTCTCGCGTGCGAATGCCGAGGCACGTATGGCCCCCACGCGCGAGGGCTTCGTCAACGCGATCCAGGTTTGGCCCTTCACCGACGGCGCGCTGTATCAGGTCTATGCCGCGCCGGGTCGCGTCACTGTGATTTCGCTTCAGCCCGGCGAGGAGCTGGTGACGGTCGCCGCGGGCGACACTGTGCGCTGGATCGTCGGCGACACCTCCAGCGGGGCTGGCAACGATCTGCGCGTGAACGTGCTGGTCAAGCCGATCCGTTCGGGCCTCAAAACGAACCTCGTCATCACCACCAGCCGGCGCACCTACCTGATCGAGCTGACCTCGACCGATAAGGCATGGATGGCCTCGGTGTCGTGGGAGTACCCGAAAGACCAGATGCTCGCCTTGCAGCGGCAGGATCAAGCCGCGCAGGCAGCGGCACCCGTCGATACCGGCCTGTCGCTGGAGAAGATCCGCTTCCGCTACGCGATCAGCGGCAGCAATCCGCCGTGGAAGCCGCTGCGCGCCTTCGACGATGGCGAGAAGGTTTATATCGAGTTTCCGCCCGGCATCGCCCAGGGCGAACTACCGCCGCTGTTCGTCATCGGCGCGCAGGGCGACGGCCAGCTCGTCAACTACCGTTTCCGTTCGCCGTACTACATTGTGGATCGGCTGTTCGGCGCAGCCGAACTGCGTCTCGGCGGCGACAAGGGCGACGTGGTGCGTATCGAGCGCACGGACGGCACGCGGGGGAACTGACCATGAGCCAGGACGAAACCCCGGCCGTGCCGGTTCCCGATGCCACGCCCGAAGTCGCACCCAAGGTCGCGCCGGAAAACGTGACGCTGCGGGCGCAGCCGCGCCCGGTAACGCGCCTCAACCGCCGCACGCTGGCGCTGCTGGCCGGTGGCCTCGGCGTTGCGGTGCTCGGCGCAACGATGTGGTCGTTGCAGCCGAAGCACTCGCGCGGCAACACCGATGCGAGCGAGCTTTACAACGTCGATCGCGTATCGAAGTCCGAAGAACTCGGCCAGCTTCCGGCCGATTACTCGAAGCTGCCGCCGCAGCCAACACCGCTACCGGCGAAGGTGCCGGAGCTGGGGCCGCCGTTGCCGGGCGATCTCGGCCCGGCTATCGTCCAGTCGCAGCAGCCGGCGGTGGCGAACTACGCGCCACCCGGTCAGGACGCGGCGGCGGCCGAGCGCGACGCGCTACGCAAGGAGGCCGAAGCGGCAGCGGGTTCGTCGGTGTTTTTCCGTTCCAGCAACACGCAGCGCGCCGCTGCCGCGACCGCTGCGCCCACGCAGACCGCTTCGGCTGCGCCCGCATCCGGTCTGGCGGGCTTCGACCCGCAGGCCGCCGGGCCGGCCTCGACAGCGGCGCAGCCGGCCGATCCGACCGCCGTGCAGAACCGGCAAGACCAGAAAGAGGCGTTCCAGAAAGCCGGAACTACGCAAACCCGTAATTCCGGCAGTCTGCAAACGCCGGCCTCGCCGTATCAGGTGATGGCCGGCACCGTGATCTCGGCGGCGCTGGTGACGGGTATCAAGTCCGACCTGCCGGGCGACGTGATCGGCACCGTGACGGCGCCGGTGTACGACACAGCGACGGGCCGCTATCTGCTGATTCCGCAGGGTTCGCGCATCCTCGGCAAATACAGCAGCCAGGTCGCCTACGGGCAGAGTCGCGTGCAGATCGTGTGGAACCGCATCATCCTGCCGGACACGTCTTCGCTCACGCTGGACAACCTGGCTGGTGCCGATCCCGCCGGCTATGCCGGTCTGGAGGATGGTGTTGATTGGCATTGGGGACGCATTCTGGCGGGTGCCGCGCTGTCCACTATATTGGGCGTGGGTTCCGAGCTGACCGTCTCGAACCAGGGCAATGCCAACGGCAATACCGTGATCGCGTTCCGAGATAGCGCTCAGGACACGGCCAATCAGGTCGGCCAGGAGTTCACGCGCCGCAACCTCAACATTCAGCCGACCTTGACCGAACGGCCGGGCCTGCCCGTCAGCATCATCGTCAACCGCGACATCGTGCTGCGGCCGTACCAGCCGCTGTTCTTCAATCGGGGGACTTCACCATGAGCACGGCCAAGAAGCTGCGGCTGGGGCCGCTGCCCAAGACCGAGAGCATCAAGCTGACCTTTACCTGCCCAGCCAGTTTAAAAGCCGACCTCGACCGCTACGCCGCGCTGCACGCGCAGGCGTATGGCGAGACTGTTGGTGCCGTAACGCTGATCCCGCACATGCTGGAGGCGTTCATGGAGGGAGATCGAGGGTTCAAGAAGGGAGCGGGGAGCTGATCGTCAGCAAGGATTTGGATGGTTGTCGTTGTCGTTGCCAGGCTACGACTGCCTCGTGATGATGAAATTCGTGTGCCAAAGTCCGGCAGCGTGGTAAAGAGCGGGCGATCAAAACCAGGCCCGGCGATAGCCGTTGTGGGTAGAAGCTCCCCATGATATTTGGTTGAACCTGCCCCCAATGTTGCGCCGCCCCCTTTTATGCCATTTCTATCCCGAAGCTGTACCGCTGCTTGAAATTTTCTGACATTCATCAGTTGTCTGTGACCAAGGCGTTGTCGGTGGGGGCAAGGACGGAAAAGAGGGCAGCACGAACTCGGCGAGTTCCTGCATGACTTCATTGGCAGGCCGCGTGCTGTGCCGTAGGTTGAAGGCGACGTGATGCACGCATGCTCCCGCGAATCCTGTCAGCTCCTCTAGCAGACGATGGCGACCGAGCCGGTAGCCCAGAAAGATCGGAGACGGAGCTGTATCTGGATCTTCGGTAAGGTCGATAAACATCGACTCGGTAAAAGGAAGGAAGGCGCCCTCGGTAGTGGATTGGACGGTGCGATTCCAGGCGTCAATCCGGGGCCGCTGCTGCTCCAGCGGACGAAAATAGGTGACCCACCCGTCAAGATGGCGGGCGATCCATTGCAGGCTCTGCTGCGCGCTGCCGACCGCGAGTAGTGGCAGATGCCGTCCGGTTGCTTTGGGCAACAGATCCAGGCCGTGCAGGTTGCCGAACGTGCCCGAGAGTTCCGGGTAATCCTCGGAGGTGCTGCGGCGGATGACCTCGATATATTCGCGGTAGGCCTCGCCACGCGATGCATGCGACCGGTCGAAAGCGGGGTATTCGCTTGCACGGTCACCTGATGCCGCCCCCAGCAAAAATCGTCCGCCGCTGACTGCATCAACCGACGCGGCCGCCTTCGCGGTGTGCAGTGGGTGCCGCAGCGGGAGCACGATGCCGGCGCTGCTCAGGGCAATCCGCTGGGTCACGGCCGCCAGCTGGCCGAGCCAGACCCAGGGATCGTAGATTTGTCCGGCGTCATTGAACTGTGGGTCGAACAGCGGGACGTCGCGCACCCATAAGGCCGCGAAACCCAACGCGTCAGCCCGGGCGGCCAGCGCGAGTTGACCCGCCATGTCCGGGACACCGTTGATCAAAGGCGCCATGGGTTGCATCAATCCAAGCGTCAGCCGGTCGGGCTGAAACATCCGGGCAAAGCCCGGATGCTGCGTAAGTGTTGAAGGGCGCATCGTCGTGTCCCTCAGCCGATCGAGCAGGCGCCGCCAGTGCAGGCGTCATCCTGATCCATGGCGTGCTGTAGGGCAGTGGTGAAGGTCTGTACGGATTGCGCACCACTGATGATCTCCCCGCCGATGTCGAACAGCGGAACGCTGCGAACGCCCCGGCCCTGGCCATCCCGCTCGGCGGCGCGGACCTCTTCCACTCCTTCTTCTCCAGCCAGAAAGGCCTCTGTTTGTTGACGGTCCAGACCGTTCTCCGTCGCTATGTCGACCAACGTGGCGACGTTGCCGATGTCACGACCGTGCTCGAAGTAGGCGGAAAACACGGCACGGGCGACTTCCGTTGCCAGCCCATGGTGTTCGGCGAACCGTATCAACCGATGCGCAAGGAAGGTGTTGGGTGTCTTCTCCATCGCGTCGTAGTTGAAGGCGATGTCGTCGCCGCGGGCGGCGACTGCGGTTTGTGCATCCATTAGCTGGCTGCGTTCCCAACTACCGAACTTCAGCGACCGATAAGTCTTGCGGTTTAAACCCTCAGAACGCATATCGGGATTCAACTCAAATGGGCGCCATTTCAACTCGACGGCGGTGTCAGCTGGCAGGGCCTGGATCGCCTTGGCTAAACGGCGTTCGCCGATGAAGCACCAGGGGCAAATGAAGTCGGACGTGACGGTGATGTGAATGGTCATGATGGTTCTCCTGTTTGCAGTGGAGTCATCTTGCTCGCATTCACTTGAGTTGATAATTCAGTAAAATTAGACTTCTTCATTGCGTGGAGTGCAAAGGTCGCCATGGATCGTTTTGCAGCATTGAGCGCGTTTGTGGCGGTGGTCGAACAAGGCGGCTTCGCTCCGGCGGCGCGCCGACTGGGCGTCGCGCCTTCGTCGCTGACGCGGCAACTGAACGCCTTGGAGGAACACCTTGGGGCACGGCTGATGAACCGCTCGACCCGTAGCGTGACGCTGACTGAGGAGGGTCGCCAGTATTACGAGGATGCCCGGCGCATCTTGGAGGAGTTGGAGGGTGCCGATCGGACGGTGAGCGAGGTGTCCGGCCCCCCTGCCGGCTTGTTGCGCGTCGCTATGCCGGTCGCATTCGGACGTTTACACGTGGGACCCATACTGCCCGGATTCCTGCGGGAGTACCCGGGCATCCAGCTCGACATCCGCTTGTCTGACACGGTGGCCGACTTGGCGATGGAGCGCATCGATGTGGCGATCCGCCTCGGACCCATGGCATCCACAGAATTGATTGCCCGCAAGCTGGCGCCGCATTGCCGGGTGATCTGCGCGAGCCCCGACTACCTTGGCCAGCATGGTGCCCCGGCTAAGCCCTCCGAACTGGCGCAGCACAACTGCCTTCAATTCGACTATCTCAATGGCAGTCCTACGTGGATTCTCGCGCGCGACGGCAAAAGCGAAAAAGTGACAGTATCGGGCAATCTAAAAGCCAATGGCTCGGAATTGCTGCGCGAGGTCGCGATCGGCGGTGGCGGTCTGCTGTTGATGCCAACCTGGCTGGTCGGTGAGGATTTGGCGGCGGGTCGGTTGGTTCAAGTGCTTGAGGACTGGACGGCTACGCCCGGCGCCAGCGAGGGCGCCATCTGGGCGGCTTATCTGCCCAACCGGCGTGGATCAAAGAAGTTGGCCTGCTTCCTAGATTTTATGGAGAAGCATTTCGGCAGTCCGCCGTATTGGGACCGCTACACGCAGACGGCTTCCTTGTCGGCTGTCGGTTCAGCCTAAGGCTGGCAGAATCGATCTTTGCGCGTAGCGCAAAGGAGAGGATGAAAAGCTCCTGATTATCATTGTTGATGGTTCGGAGCAAAGTGGCAACTCCGAAACGGAGCTGCCCATGAACACCTCGACACCCACACCTTCCCGTAGTCTCCGAGCGCTGATTGTTGGTGGCTCGCTCGGCGGTCTTTTTGCCGCCAACTTGTTGCGTCGGATCGGCTGGGACGTCGACGTCTTCGAGCGCTCGGCCAACGACCTGGACAGTCGCGGCGGCGGCATCGTCCTGCAGCCCGATGTGGTCGAAGTATTCCGGCGCAGCGGCATCGATCTTGGTTCGTTGAATCTGGGCGTCCAGTCGGCCTTCCGCACCGTATTCCGGCCGGACGGCTCGATACAGTCCAAGCACTATTCGCCGCAGGTCCAGACCTCCTGGTCTTTGATCTACACCACGCTGCGCGCGGCGTTTGGCGATGCGCACTATCACCAAAGCAAGACGCTTGAGCGAGTCGAGCAGGATCGAGATGCTGGAACCGTCACGGCCCACTTCAAGGATGGCTCGGTAGAAGTCGGTGATCTGCTGATCGGGGCCGACGGCGGCAACTCGTCCGTGCGCCAGCAGTTCTGGCCCGAGATGCAGCCCAGTTATGCCGGCTACCTGGCTTGGCGCGGACTGGTGCCGGAAGACGAAATGCCACTGCCGGCGCGCCAAGGCTTGCATGGCGATTTCGGCTTTGCCAACAATGCTGGCTCGCACATCCTGGGCTACCTCGTCCCTGGCGAAAACAACGACGTGCGCGAAGGCCACCGCCTGTACAACTGGGTGTGGTACCGCGTTGCCGACAGTGCGTTGCTCGGCGAGATCATGACCGACCAGCAGGGACGCCAGCGCGGCTATTCGATCCCCGAAGGCCGACTGGCCGAACGATGGAAAACGCAGATTCTGCGCGACGCCGAAGCACTGTTGCCGCTGCCGTTCCGTAGCATCGTCGAAGCAACCAAAGAGCCCTTCGCCCAAGCCATTCGAGACCTGGCCTCGGACCACATGGTGGCCGGGCGAGTGCTCATCCTGGGCGATGCCGCCGCGATTCCACGGCCTCACACCGCCGCGAGCACCTCCAAGGCCGCTGCCAACGCGCTGGCGCTTGCCGATGCTTTGCAGGCAACGCCAAACGATGTGGAGGGCGCGCTGAGGCGCTGGGAGCCTGCACAGATCCGCTATGGCAAGTATCTGGAGACTCAGGGACGCCAGAGCGGGGACCACCTGCTGTTCAAGCAGCCACCGGCCGCCCGGATCGGCTAGAACGGCCAGCCTGTGCGACTTCACACATCAATGTTCCATCCCACTGTTTTTCAACCCAGGAGAATCACCATGAGCTTTATCACCACCCAAGACGGCACCCGGATCTTCTACAAGGACTGGGGCAGCAAAGATGCCCAGCCGTTCGTGTTCTCGCACGGTTGGCCGCTGAGCGCGGACGCCTGGGACGGGCAGATGCTGTTCCTGGTACAGCAGGGTTACCGCGTGATCGCTCACGACCGGCGCGGCCACGGACGTTCGGATCAACCCGCAGTCGGCAACGACATGGACACGTGGGCCGATGATCTGTCTACCGTCATCGAATCGCTTGATCTGAAGGAGGCCATCCTGGTCGGGCACTCGACCGGCGGTGGCGAAGTGGCCCGCTACATCGGTCGACATGGCACCAACCGCGTGGCCAAGGTGGTGCTCCTGGGGGCGGTGCCGCCGATCATGGTCTCCACAGAACAGTGGCCCGACGGCTTGGACATTTCCGTGTTCGATGGCATCCGCAAGCAGGTCTTCGACAACCGCTCCAATTTTTACCTGGACTTGGCCATCCCATTCTTCGGGTTCAATCGCGAAGGCTTAGAGATCAACCAGGGCTTGCGCCAGGGCTTCTGGCAGCAGGGCATGAACGGCGGCATTCTTGCCCAGTACGCCAGCGTGCATGAGTTCTCCGAAGTCGACTACACCGAAGACCTGAAGAAAATCGACGTGCCGACACTGGTGATCCACGGCGACGATGATCAGATCGTGCCGATCGCCCATGCCGGGGAGCTAACGTCCAAGGTTGTGCCGAACGCTACGTTGAAGGTCTACACTGGCGCACCGCACGGCTTGGCGGCAACGCACCAAGATCAGTTAAATGCTGACCTGCTTGCTTTTGCCAGAGCGTGAAGGATTAGTCGCCGCGCCCTGGCTTAAGCCGAAGCGCGGCGAGTGGCGGCGTTCAGAATGAGAACGCATGATCGCGCGTTTCAACTCACAGACCAGGAGGGTTGATTGTTGCGGGTGCACTGGTCGGACAAGACACAGCCGCGAAGCCAATCGTTCCCGGCCAGCTGCAGCGCACTAAGATGCAACCTGATCGACAATAAGCTGATTGGCGATGGCGATAATAACAGTCTGTAGCCTGCTGCCAGGAATCACTCCGATGTCGTACGCCCAGGCTTCGTACGGCGAGGCTCTTATGTGGCTCCTAGCCCACAAACTCGCCACTTCGGAAAGCGGTCCGAAATAGATCTAAACCCTCATCCCTATAGAAAATTTCGGTCTTTAAGGAATCTTCAGAAGAACTTGACGCCAGCCATTTTTTATTGGCTGCTCTGCGCCGCTGCGAAGTTCGACGCCCGGGCGCAGTCGCGATCCGATGCCGTCAAACGGTGTCGGCACCGCACATCTTCTCTCGCCTTCGACATCACTAAATCACTTCAGAATTTTCCACCTCTCTCATTGGGGGGGATGTGTCCACGAAGCCGTTCGTCCATGGTCGCCATCGAAGAGGAGGCCACCGGACACACCTGCATGCTTCACATCGAGCCGCGCCGCAGAGGCACGGCCTGTTCGACACATCTTCCACAAAGGAACTGTATCCATGCGTACGTCGCTTCGGGTTTCCCTTGCCAGTGCCATCACCCTGGTCCTGGCCAGTGCCCCCGCCTTCGCCCAACCCACCGAACGGGTATGGACGCGAGGCATGGCCAGCAACGAGCAGTACAGCAGTTTCATCGTCAAGTACCGGGACGGCAGCAGCAAGCGCGTCTCCGCCACCACCGCGCAGGATGCGCTGAAGAAGCGCCTCGGCATCCAGCAACGCAGCAAGCGCTCGATCGGTAGCGCGCCAACCTCGACCGCAGCCGTAACCCACCAGCGCCGGATGGGCGGTGGTGCCGACGTTGTCACCACGGACAAGGCCCTGGACCTTCCGGAAGCGCAGATCCTGATGCAGCGCATCGCCGACGATCCGGATGTCGAGTATGTGCAGCCCAACTACATGATGAGCGCGTTCGCCACACCGAACGATCCGCGCTACGGCGAGCAGTGGCACTACAGCAATCCAGCCAGTGGTGCGCGCCTGCCAGCTGCGTGGGACCGCTCCACCGGCCAGGGTGTGGTGGTGGCCGTGGTCGATTCGGGCTATCTCAACAACAACGACCTGCAGGCGAACCTGTTGCCGGGTTACGACATGATCTCGTCCACCCGTCCGTTCAGTGATTGGCAGTGCATCATCGGGGGAATGAATCCCGGTTGTGGTGGCTCCGATGATGGCGACGGACGCGACGCCGATGCCTTCGATGCGTCCGGCATCGCACACGGCACCCACGTCGCCGGAACGGTCGCTGCGGTGACCAACAACCAGATCGGCGTGGCCGGCGTAGCCTACAACGCGAAAGTGGTGCCGGTGCGCGTACTCGGCAACCAGGGCAATGGCGGTTCCGCCGACATCATCGACGGCATGCTCTGGAGTGCCGGTATCAACGTGCCCAACGTCCCGGCCAATGCCAACCCGGCCGAAGTCATCAATCTCAGCCTGGGCGGCCGCCGGGCCTGCTCGCCGGCCGAGCAGGACGCAATCGACGACATCACTGCGCAAGGCACGATCGTGGTGGTCGCCGCCGGCAACAGCAATCTGGATGTGTCCGAGTTTGCCCCGGCGAACTGCAAGGGCGTGATCGCGGTGGCTGCCAACGACCAGGGCGGGCGCCGTGCGTTCTACTCCAACTATGGCGCAGGCATCCACATCACCGCGCCCGGCGGCGAGACATGGTCGTGCCGCGCCTCAGTGGGCGAGTTCCTGCCACTGGCCACGCCGCCGAACCAGACCAACTGCGCGCCGACCCGCCAGCACCCGGCACAGGGCATTCTGTCCACCGTGGGCAACAACGCGTTCGACTTCATGTCCGGCACCTCGATGGCGGCGCCCCATGTCGCTGGCATCGTCGCGCTGATGCAGGCCGTGGCGCCGGTGCCCAAGACCACCGATCAGGTCAAGGAGATCCTGCGTCGAACCGCGCGCCCGATCGCGGCAGCAAACTGCCCGGGAGGCTGCGGGCCAGGCATCGTGGACGCGGCGGAAGCCGTGAAGGCAGCCAGCAACTGATGGCATGGCGCAGCGGCCCAACAGGGTCGCTGCGCCGTTCAAGCACGCATTCGCTTCGTACACGTTCGTGACACCCGCTTCGGCTCATAATCATCGCGTGCGCGCCCCACCCGGTGCCTCGCCCCGTCACGAACAGAAGGATCTGCAATGAAATCCCAAGCCGGCGTATTGGTCCTGGTATTGGCCGCACTCTCCGCAGGCGCCACAGCCCATGCCGCCATCGCCCCCACCGGCACCGCAACGCTCGAAGCGCTGCTGGCCTGCAAGGCAGGTTCCAACTTCAGCGAAGCCGAGGCCATCGATGCCCTGCAGGCCGCCGGCCTGGCCAGGAAGCCCGGCGGCACGTTCGAGCCGGAAACTACGCCGGTCGCCCTGTTCGGCGGTACCGTCACCAATGTCGATGTGAATGTCGCCGAAGGTGAGAAGAGCATCTTCGTGTATCTGAACGGTGTCGACCCGAAGCGCCTCGCCAAGACCTGGTCGGTGACCACGGTGAACGAATACGCCAACACCGAAGCGCCCTCGTACGTGAAGCGCATCGACAAGCGCCACACCCTGCATGTCATCGCGGGTGACGACTATGAGGGCTATTCCGCTGCGGTGAAGTGCCAGATCACGCCGTAGTGGCCTGATCCGTGCTACAGCCAGCGTCGTACTCGCTGGCGGAAGGCGGCGTATGCCTCGGGAAAGCGGACCGACAGCGCCCGCTCTTCCGGCACGATCTGCAGCCGCGTGATGTACAGCACGAACAGCGGGACAGCCAGCAACGCGACCGGGCTCCGCAGGTACAACATGACGCCTGCCAGCACCGTGGCCTGCCCCAGATACATCGGATTGCGCGTGTAACGGTACACACCCTGCGTGACCAGCGCGCTCGCCACTGCGGGGCGCAGCGGGTTCACCGTGGTACGCGCACGACGGAAAGCCAGCTTCGGCAGCAGGTTCAACGTCACGCCGATGGCCACCAGCCCACCGGCCAGCAGTGCCGGCATCGGCAGCGGCACCACCGGTCCCGCTGCCAGCCGGCTTGCCAGGTAGCCGATGGCGCCACACAGGAGCATCACCAGCGGCGGTGGAACACGGGTCTCAAGCCAGCGCATCGCAGTTCCTGCATTCGTCCATTCACCCCAGTGTCACACGGGAATGCCTGAATCGCTTGCATGGCAGGGCTTTCACGGCACAAACCGACCGCCCGGTATCTTCCGCTTTGACATGCCGACCGCTAGAGTGGCGCCACCGCGCAGGAGGATCGTATGGCTACCACGGGCTTGGGCTTCATCGGCCGCACGACCCTGATCATCACCGTGCTGCTCACTTTGGGCGGCTGTGCCACGTTGCGCCAGTTCGGACCGTCGGTGCAGGTCGCCTCGGTCACGCCCGGCCAGTACATCGCGCTCAAGCGCGGTGACATCCTCACCACCGGCAAGCTCAGCTCGGCGACGACGGAAACGCTGCGCGTGGCCGGGCTCGATGAAGGCGTCTGTGCCAAGCCGGGCCTGCCCTGCATCGAGGCAATGGAAGCCAGCATCGTGGTGCGCGAGGAAGACAAACGCTCGAGCCTGGCCGAGTTGTGGGTGCAGTACGCAATGACCCTGCCCTCCCCAAAGCGCGAGTACTCCACCTCAGGCCGTGCCAAGACCGCAATCACCGAACTGGATGCCGACTTCCAGCCGCGCCTGGATGCATGGATGCAGGTTGCACGCCAGGCCTACGCCTATCTGTTCTTCACCGAGCGCACGGCCAACCAGCGTGGCTTCGAAGACCGCCAGACCCAGGTGCGCGACTACTACAACCTGGCCGTGCAGGAAGCCTCGGTGCAGTTGTACAACGCGTATGCCACTGGGCGCGTCCGTAACGATGCCAGCCACCTGACGCTGGGGCGCTGGACCTTCGTGCTGACACCGTCCACCGATGCATCACCGTTGGACACACGAACGCCGACCGAACTGGTCCCCGCCGCATTGCTGTCGTTCACCGGCACGCTGCGCAGTGTGCATCGCCGCGATGGATTCGGTGCCGAACTGGTGGCGGTGATGAACGACCCGGCCAGCACCACGGCCACCCCGGCAGCGACGCCTGCTACGCAGTCCACCGCTTCGCCGCAGCAGAGCTGGAGCGAGATGCCTTCGCCGTCGATGACAGTGCTGCTGCGCTTCTCTGGAAAGAACCTCTGGGAAGTGCTGCACGACGATGAGCCGGAACTGGAAATCCACGATCCCTACCAGGTCACGGAAGTCACCCTGCACGGACAGGAAGTGCCGCTGGCCGCGAACTTCACCGCTGGCTATGCGCTGTGGCTGGCCCGCTCCAACTTCAGCCACCAGTCGCTGCGCTCGCTGTTCGGCGGCAAGGGCGGCATCGAAACACCGCATCTGTACATGATGCAGCCCTACGACCCGAACCGCCGCGTGCTGCTGATGATCCATGGCCTGGCCAGCAGCCCGGAAGCCTGGGTCAACGTCGCCAACGAGCTGATGCGTGACGACGAGATCCGCCAGGATTTCCAGATCTGGCAGTTCTACTACCCGACCAACATGCCCATCGCGATGAGCCACGATGCGATGCGCCATACGCTGGCCGAGGTGTTCAAGCACTTCGACCCCAGTGGCAAGGCGCAGGCCTCGCATGACATGGTGCTGGTGGGGCACAGCATGGGCGGCGTGATCGCACGGCTGATGATCTCCTCTTCCGGCGATCACCTGGTGGACACCCTGCTGGCCACTGCGCAGATGACGCCGGCGCAGCGCGAACTGCTGCGTACCAAAGGCGCACCGGTACTGACCTTCCTGCCGGAACCGGAAGTATCGCGCGTGGTGTTCATTGCCACCCCACACCGCGGTACCGACGTGGCAGGTACCCGCCTGGGCCGCTGGATCGGGCGCCTGGTGCGCTTGCCCCTGACCGTACTGGAAGACGTCGCCACCATCGCCAACGACGGCCAGATCGATCGCAATGACGGCAAGCACGGCTATCAGATGAACAGCATCCAGAACCTGGACAAGGACGATCCTTTCGTCCGCGCCGTGGCCGACCTGCCGATGTCGCCGAAGGTGCACTACCACTCGATCATCGCGCGCGCCAAGGCCGACGGACCGCTGGAGAAGACTGACGACGGGCTGGTGCCCTACTGGAGTTCGCACCTGCCGCGCGCGGAATCGGAGAAGGTGATCGTATCCGGGCACAGCGTGCAGGAAGCCACGCCGGCCATCGTCGAGCTGCGCCGGATCCTGCATGAGGACATGCAGGAACACGGGCGAACGGAAAAGTAAGCCGCCGCCCGGGCAGATCAGGCAGCCGCCGTGCGACGCGAGAACGTGCCATGCAGCGCCGCCGGGATCGCGAAGCCCTCCATGCGCACCTCGGGCCGGTAGTCGGCGCTGGGGGTGAAACGGAACTCGCGTGCCAGCAGCGCACACAGCAGTACCAGTTGCGCGTTGCCCACCGCCGATCCAACGCAGGAGCGCGTGGGGAAGCCATAAGGCACATAGATGCCGGCGGTGCGCTTGCGCCGCTCGGGCAGCCAGCGATCGGGATCGAACTGCAACGGGTCATCCCAGTACTTCGCCGAGCGATGCTGGATGAACGAGCTCAACTCGAACACGGTGCCTTCGGCAATAGCCTGCCCTTCCACCTGCAGATCGCAGGCGGCCACGCGCCGGTTGTTGAAGGGCGTGGAGTACAACCGCATCACTTCCTTCAGGAAACGCATGGTGCAGGGAATCCTGGCCATCGGCAGCGCGTGGATCTCCGCATCCGAGAGCGGCGCGAATTCCTCCTCGATGCGCTGGCGCCATTGTGGATGCATCTGCATCGCCAGCAGCAGACAGGCGGCCATCATGCCGGGCACGCCGGAAATGGCGATCAGCTGCACGGTGACCAGGTAGGTGACCTTGTCCAGGCCGATGCGCTCGCGCAGGGTCAGCAATGACTGCGCGTAGTCCAGCGCCGAACGTCCGCTGCGGACCCTGCGCTTGAGCTCGGCTGCAATCGCCCGCGATTCGCCACGACCGATAAGGAAGTTCCGCAACAGATGGCGCCGATGGATGACCTGCTCGACCTGGGTGGTGTAGCGCAGATGCAGGGCACGTTCGATGGCCGCGTTGCCGCGCGCGTCGAGCCCGTCGATCACCAGCGGCACCAGCGGATGTGCCATCACCTTCCACACAGCTGGCGTGGCATCCAGCTCGCTCCCGCACAAGGCGTCCATTGCCTGCCGCATGCGCGACTGCAGCGCCTCCAGGGTCTGTGCTCCGGTGAGCTCGGCACTGCGGGTGGCGATCAGGCTGCGTACTTCGGTCCAGCGCACGCGTTCGTGCCGGCGGAACAGGTCGGCCAGCGACTCGACCACGAACAGGTGCTCGGAATTCTCTTTGTCGACCTTGCCGGCCAACTCCGGGCAGAACACCCCGATACCGCCAGTTTCCAGTTTCAGCACCGGTCCTTCGCGCTCCACGCGCGCAGCCAGGCGCTCGGCAGCAATGGCGCTGCCTTCATTCGACATCCCTTGCATGCAGTGCGTCTCCGGCAGGAAGGGACTCGAAAGACGAGTCCCTTCGTCTTGCTACCGCTCAATTGCGGGGTTGCCCCGCAGGATCAGAACTCGACCCAGAGCGGCCAGGTATTCCACACACTGCTCTTCTCGTTCGGATGGATATTCAGAGTGACGCGCAATGCTCGGGCGAATCTTTTCATTTTCATTCCTTTGCTTGCTGTGTGGTTATGCCGGGATTATCCCGGCACCGGCTAGATAACACGACATAATCCTGCTGTCCAACCGGGTCGGTGGCGCGATGCAACATCGGGGTGGTAATGCATTGAGGGGAATCCCTCATCGCGCCTGCGCACGCGGCCTCCTATGCTGGGCTCACTTTCCCCCAACGGAGGTCCGCATGAACACGCAAGAGCCCAGCCGCCAGCCCAGCCCCGATCCGGCCGAGCGCGATGCCTTCTTCCCGTCGCCATACTCGCTGTCGCAGTTCACCTCGGCCAAGAGCAACCTTGCCGGTGCCGACTATCCGGATGCGCGCCGCGATGGCCGCTGGAAGGTGCTGATGATCGCCGCCGACGAGCGCTACCTGCCCACCGCCAATGGCCACCTGTTCTCCACCGGCAACCATCCGGTGGAAACCCTGCTGCCGATGTACCACCTGGACAAGGCCGGCTTCGACATCGATGTGGCCACGCTGTCCGGCAACGCCGCCAAGTTCGAGTGGTGGGCGTTCCCGCAGGAGGACAAGGAAATCGGAGAACTGTACGCGCGTTATGAAGAACGCTTCCGCCAGCCGCTGCCGCTGGACGAAGTGGTTGCCGGCCTCGCTGCGGATTCGGACTACGCGGCCGTGTTCATTCCCGGTGGTCATGGTGCGCTGATCGGCCTGCCGCAGAGCCGCGCCGTGAAGTCGGTCCTGCACTGGGCAATGGCCGAGCAACGCCACATCATCACCCTCTGCCACGGCCCGGCCGCGTTGCTGGCTGCGGGCGTCGACGAGGCCGATGGTGGTTCGCTGTTCCGCGGCTACCGCATCTGTGCCTTCCCCGATGCGATGGACCGGCAGACACCGGAGATCGGCTACATGCCCGGGCAACTGACGTGGTTCTTCGGTGAGCGCCTGGCGCAGCAGGGCGTGCAGATCGTCAACGACGGCATCGATGGCAGCGTGCTGCAGGACCGCCTGCTGCTGACCGGCGACAGCCCACTGGCCGGCAACGCGCTGGGCAAGCTGGCTGCACGTACCCTGCTCGACGCGCTGGCCGGGCGCTGACCCGGATGAGCGATCTGCTGCAGGCATTGTTGGAGCTGGAGCGCGCCCGCTCGCTGAGCGAAGTGGGCGCGGTCCTGCGCAGCATCGCGGTCCCCCTCGGCTACGACCGTGTGCTGGTGTTCGCCACTGGCACCGGGCTGGAACGCGGCACGCAGCGCGTGTACTGGATCGAGGGCGACTGGTTCGGCGATGGCAGCGACACCGACCTTGCCCGCTACCTGCACGCCTGCCCGGTCAATCGCCACGTGTTGGACAGCGACGCGCCATTCTTCTGGAGCAAGCGCCAGGGCGTGCGCGGCGAACGCTATCAGGTAGTGAAGCAACCACGTGGCGAAGGCCTGCATGGCCTGCAGGTGCCGGTGTTCGGTACCACCGGTCTGGAGGGCGCGATCAGCGTTGCCGGGACTTCGATCGATGCATCTCCCAGCGCGCGCCTGCAGCTGGAAACTGTTGCAACCGCAGCCTTCCGTGCCGCGCGCCGTCTGGCCGAGTCCCCTGCGGAGCTGTCAGGGAGTGCGCTGAGCACGCGCGAGCGCGAGGTGCTGCGCTGGGTGGCCGCCGGACGTCGGCAGGCAGAAATCGCCGCCACGCTTGGGCTTTCTGCACGCACGGTGGAAAACCACCTGCGACGCGCACGCCAGCGCCTGGGTGTGGCGACCACCGCGCAGGCGGTTCGCGCCGCCAGCCGCCGCGGCGAGATCGAAGACTGATCGCAAAGATGGCGCAGCACGTCCAGCCGCCCATCCCGGCATACCGCTGCCCTTGCCTTCCATGGCATGCTCCGTGAAACCGTTTTCATGGAATGGAGGGATTCCACGATGTTGTCGCGTTTCCGCCGCCCTGCGCTGTGTGCGCTGCTGGCGCTTGCTCTGCCTGCCGTCGCCTGGGCCGCTACGCCGGCGCCACTGAAGGTGATGTCGTTCAACGTCCGCACCCCGGCTGATACCGAACCGGGCAAGCGCTGGCCCGATCGCCGCGACGCGATGGTCAAGGTCATCCTCGATGCGCACCCGGCGGTGATCGGCACCCAGGAACTGGTGCAGGAACAGGCCGACTACCTGTCCGAACACCTGCCCGGCTACCGCTGGTTCGGCGAAGGCCGCCGCGGTGGCAGCGGCGATGAGCACATGGGCGTGTTCTACGACAGCAAGGTGCTGGCCATCGAGGAGTCCGGCAACTTCTGGCTGTCCGATACACCGGACCTGCCCGGCAGCATCACCTGGGGCAATCTGTATCCGCGCATGGTCACCTGGGCCGTGTTCCGGCGCCTCGACGATGGTCGCCGTTTCTACTTCATGGATACCCACCTGCCCTACCGCGACGAGGACGAACCGCGTCGCGTGAAGGGTGCCGAACTGATCGGAAAGCGCCTGGCGACGCTGCCGGCTGATCTGCCGGTGGTGTTGACCGGTGACTTCAACAGCGAGCCCGGCGGAGACACCTACAAGGCGTTCACCCGCGTGCTGCAGGACACGCGCACCCAGGTGAAGGCGCCACAGGGCCCGCACCCCACCTTCCATGATTTCACCGGCAAGGCCACCGTGCAGCTGGACTGGGTGCTGGTGCGCGGCTTCCATGCCCGCAGCTTCCTCACCGATGACCGCCGCATCGACGGTGTGCTGCCTTCGGATCATTTCCCGCTGGTGGTCGAACTCGACTGGCCCACGCCGTGATCCTGCACGGCAGCCGCGCCTACGGTGGCGGCTGCCGTGACAACAACCGGTACAGTGCCTGGTGCTGATTGCGCGCCTGGCAGATACGGGCACCGACAGCGAGAAACACGGCGATCCCGATCAGGCCCAGCCCCAGCATCGGATCCGGCAGACGCACGAAGCCGATCGCCGCAGCCATCGCCCCCAGTACCAGCAGCACCACAACGGCCACCGACAGCCCGGCATCGGGTGGCCCCGGATCACCAAACAACATGCGCTGGGTATCCCGTTTGTTGCCGGTCATCGTCTGTCCTCCCAAGAGCCTGCCTCACTAGTTACACGGCGGGCTCCAGTTTCGGCAGAGTCAGAAACGTCACAGACGTGAAGATGTTCGCGAAATGCCCGCGTTACCCTGCCGCATATTCCCCACACTGTGGAGCAGGACATGGCACACCAGAGCCGGCTGGCCGGATTCATCATCGACTGCCAGGACCTTCCCGCCGACGAAGGCGCCCGCTTCTGGGCTGCCGCGCTGGGCCTGCAGGCACAGGCGGCGCATGTCGAAGGGGGCGCCGAATATGCCGACCTGCTGGGTGCGCCGGCGGGCTTGAACGTGGAAGTCCAACGGGTCGATCACCCGTCACGGGTGCACCTGGACATCGAGAGCGACGACATCGATGCCGAGGCCGACCGCCTGGAGAAGCTCGGCGCGCGCCGGATAGGCTTCGTCAAACGTTGGTGGGTGATGGAAGCACCGACCGGCCATCGCTTCTGCATCGTGCGCATGCGCGAGCGCGAGTTGCCGGCCAATCACTGGCCTTGAAAGAAGAAGGGGACGGAAGCCATCGCTTCCGTCCCCTGCGGTTACTGCACCTGCGCCACACTCGGCGCCTGCGGTGATTGACCCCAACCACCCAGCGCCTTGTACACCCCCACCACGCTGACGTTGACCTCGGACTCGGCCGCGGCCAACGCATCATCGGCTGCCAGCTGCGTACGCTGCGCATCCAGCAGCGTCAGGAAGTCCTCCGAGCCCTCGCGGTAGCGGATCTGCGCCAGCGATTCGGCACGCCGTGCCGCCTGCGCCTGCTCGACCACGATCGCCAACCGCGCCTGCTGCTTGGAATAGCGGGTCAGCGCGTTCTCGGTGTCTTCCAGGGCCAGCAATACCGCCTGCTCATACTGCGCGGCCACGCCTTCGGCTTCAGCCTTGCTGGCACGCAGGCGCGCACGCACGGTACCGAAGTCGAATGCGGCCCAGCTCAGCGATGGGGTCAGCGACCAGGCCTTGTTGTTGCCATTGACCAGGCCACTGGCATCGCCGCCGAGGAAGCCGACGAAGCCGGACAGCGACAACCGCGGGAACAGGTCCGCGGTGGCCACGCCCACACGTGCAGTCGCGGCCGCCAGGCGACGCTCGGCCACGCGCACGTCGGCGCGCTGGCGCAGCAGCTCGCGGGTATCACCCAGCGGCAGCGCCTTGGCGAAGGCCGGCACGTCATGCGGTGCGAGCATGTCGGTCAGCACTTCCGGGCGCTGGCCCAGCAGCACGGCCAGTCGGTTGCGTGACTGCGCCTCGGCCACTTCCAGTAGCGGAATGTCAGCCTCGATCGCCTTCAGGCGGGCACGGCTGCTCTGCACATCCAGCTCGCTGCCGGCGCCCAGTTCCCAGCGCGCCTCGGTCAGCTTCTGCGTATCGCGCAGGTTTTCCAGCGTGTGCTGGGCCACCGCGATGCGCTTCTGCGTGCCGCGCAGCTCGAAGTAGTTGCGTGCCACTTCGGCGGCGACCAGTACCTGCGCATCGGCCAGGTTGGCCTGCTCGGCACCGAGGTCGGCACGTGCGGCTTCAGCAGCACGGCGCTTGCGGCCGAACAGATCCAGCTCCCAGCCGGCGTCGAAGCCTAGCTGGTAGCTTTCACTGAACACCCGCTGCCCACCCAGCTGCGGATCGGGTTGCTTGCGGCGGTCGTAGCTGCCGCCTGCGGTGATGTGCGGGGCCTGGTCGAAGCGGCTTTCGACGAACACCGCGCGGGCCTGGCTGACGCGGGCCACGGCCACGCGCAGGTCCAGGTTGTCCGACAGTGCGCCGTGAACCAGTTCTTCCAGCACCGGGTCATCGAACTGCGCCCACCAGCTGGCCACCGGCGAGGTGGTGCTGAACACCGGCTGCTGCGCCCCCTGCAGCACCACCGGTTCCTGCACCGGGGCCTTGTAGTTCGGGCCGACGCTGACACAGCCTGCCAGCACCAGACTGGAGACGGCCATCGCCAACGTACGGATCACCATGGCAGCACCTCGCCCAGGTAAGTGAAGCTGCCGTTCGGGCCTTCATGGCCGATCAGTGCCATCTGCACGCTGGAACGCGCGCCCTCGGCGATTTCGATCTCGCCGTGGCCGCCGTTCATGTCGGTTTTCACGTAGCCCGGATGCACGGTGTTGACCTTGATCTGCGTGCTGCGCAGTTCGTGCGCCAGCGCCAGGGTCCAGCTGTTCACCGCTGCCTTGGAGGCGTTGTAGGCCGGAACCTTCATGTCGTAGATGCCGGACGCCGGATCGGCATGCAGGGTCTGCGAGCCGAGGATGCTGGAGACATTCACGATGCGGCCGGCCTTGGCCTGCTGCAGCAGCGGCAGGAACGCCTGGGTCACCGCCACCAGCGCATAGACGTTGGTGTCGAAGGTGCGGCGCCAGGTGTCCAGCGACTGCTCGGACGGCCGCTGCGCCGGGTTTTCCAGCAGCACGCCAGCGTTGTTGACCAGGATGTCGAGACGGCCATGGCGCTCACGCACCTGCTGCACGGCCTCGGCGATGCTGGCACCGTCGGTGACGTCCAGCTGCAGCGCTTCCACCGGCAGGCCCTCGGCCTGCAGCTTCAGTGCCTGCTCCACGGTGGTCTCGCGCTTGCGGCCGGCCAGCAGCGTGTGCACGCCGGCCTGTGCCAGCTGGCGCACGGTCTCGGCGCCGATACCGCGGGTGGCACCAGTGACCAGTGCGATCTTGTTCTGATGGGTGTTCATGGAGTCATGCCTTTGGAGGGGGAAATCCGACACCGGTTGGGGGACCGGTGCCGGTGGAGTTCCATGTCAGTGATGGATGGTCGGCTCGCCGTGCTGCACCAGCTGGCCGCCACCGTTGCGGGTGACGAACTTGCGCAGGGCCACGTAGAACACCGGGGTGAGGAACAGGCCGAACAAGGTCACGCCCAGCATGCCAGCAAACACGGTGATACCCGTTACCGAGCGCACCTCGGCACCCGCGCCGTGCGACAGCACCAGCGGCACGGTGCCGGCGATGAACGCGATGGAAGTCATCACGATCGGACGCAGACGCAGGCGGCAGGCTTCCAGCGCGGCTTCAACGATGCCCTTGCCGCCCATCTCCAGCTCTCTGGCGAATTCGACGATCAGGATCGCGTTCTTGCACGCCAGACCCATCAACACCACCAGGCCGACCTGCACGAACACGTTGTTGTCACCACCGGTCAGCCACACGCCGAACAGTGCGGACAGCAGGGTCATCGGCACGATCAGGATCACCGCCAGCGGCAGCGACCAGCTCTCGTACAGCGCAGCCAGCACCAGGAAGGCCAGCATGATCGCCACCGGGAACACGATGAAGGCGGCCTTGCCCTGGGTTGCCTGCTGGTAGCTCAGGTCGGTCCATTCGGTGGTCATGCCTACCGGCAGCACCTTGCCGGCGATCTCGGTCAGCTTGTTCATCGCCTCGGCCGAAGACAGCAGACGCGGGTCGGCTTCACCGGCCAGATCAGCCGCCGGATAGCCATTGAAGCGCAGCACCGGGTCCGGGCCGAAGGTCTGCTTGATGGTGACCATCGAACCGATCGGCACCATCTCGCCACGGTCGTTGCGGGTACGCAGCTTGCCGATGTCCTCGACCGTCTCGCGGTACGGACCGTCTGCCTGGGCGATCACCTGCCAGGTACGGCCGAACTGGTTGAAGTCGTTGACGTAGGCCGAACCGAGGTAGGTCTGCAGCGTGTCGAACAGTTCAGTGAGCTGCACGCCCTGGGCCTTGGCCTTGACGCGGTCCACCTCGGCATCCAGCTGCGGCACGTTGGCCTGGTAGCTGGAAATCGGGAAGGCCATGCCCGGCGTCTGCGCAACGGTGCCCTGCATCGCCTGCACGGCATTCTGCAGCGCGCCGTAGCCCAGGTTGCCGCGGTCCTCGATGAACATCTGGTAGCCGTTGCCGTTGCCCAGGCCGAGGATCGGCGGCGGCATCATCGCGAAGGCGAAGCCCTCCTGCAGGCCAGCGATCTTCTGGTTGATCTCGGCATTGATCTGCGCGGCGGTGCGGCCATGGCGCTCGGCGAACGGCTTGAGCGGAATGAACGCCACACCGGTGTTCGGCGTATTGGTGAACTGCAGCGCGTTCAAACCCGGGAACGAGATGGTGTGGGCTACGCCATCGGTTTCCTGGGCGATCTTGGCGACCTTGCGCAGCATTTCATCGGTACGCGCGATCGACGAACCTTCCGGCAGCTTCACACCGGCAATCAGGTACAGCTTGTCCTGGGTCGGGATGAAGCCCGGCGGCACCAGCTTGAAGATCACACCGGTACCGACCAGCAGGATCGCGTAGACCACGAACACCGCACCGCGACGGCCGAGGATGCGGGCGACGCCACGCTCGTACTTCTCCGAGCTGGACTTGAAGAAGCGATTGAACGGACGGAACACCCAACCAAACAGGCGGTCGATCAGACGGCTCGGGCCATCCTTCGGCGCACCGTGGGCCTTCAGCAGGCGCGCGGCCAGAGCCGGCGACAGGGTCAGCGAGTTGATCGCCGAGATCACCGTGGAGATGGCGATGGTGACCGCGAACTGCTTGTAGAACTGTCCGGTGACACCGGACAGGAACGCCATCGGCACGAACACGGCACACAACACCAGCGCGATCGCCACGATCGGGCCGGACACCTCGCGCATGGCCTGGTGGGCCGCTGCGGTGGGCGACAGCCCTTCCTCGATGTTGCGCTCGACGTTCTCCACCACCACGATCGCGTCATCGACCACGATGCCGATCGCCAGCACCAGGCCGAACAGACTCAGCGTGTTGATCGAGAAGCCCAGCAGGTACAGCGCAGCAAAGGTACCGACCACCGACACCGGCACCGCGATCAACGGGATGATCGAGGCACGCCAGGTCTGCAGGAACAGGATCACCACCAGCACCACCAGGGCGATGGCTTCCAGCAGCGTGGAGACCACGGCCTTGATCGAGTCACGCACGAAGATGGTGGTGTCATACACGGCTTCGTACTTAACGTCGGCCGGCATGGTCTTCTGCATCTCGTCCATCGTCGAGATGACCTGGTCACGGATCTCCAGCGCGTTGGCACCGGGCGACTGGAAGATACCGATACCGACCGCGTTCTTGCCGTCCAGCTGCGAGCGCAGGGTGTAGTCGCCGGCACCCAGTTCCAGGCGGGCCACGTCGGCCAGGCGCACGATCTCGCCATCCACACCGCTCTTGAGCACGATGTCGCCGAATTCCTTTTCGGTCTTCAGGCGGCCCTGGGCATTGATCAGGGTCAGGAACTGGCTGTTCGGCAGCGGTTCGGCACCGAGCTGGCCGGCCGAAACCTGCACGTTCTGCTCGCGCATGGCACGCACCACGTCGCTGGCGGTCAGACCGCGCGAGGCGACCTTGTCCGGGTCCAGCCAGGCGCGCATGGCGTAGTCACCACCACCGAAGATCTGCGCGTCACCCACGCCTGGAATACGCGCCAGCGCATCCTTGACGTGCAGGCGGGCGTAGTTGCGCAGGTACAGGGTGTCGTACTTGCCTTGCGGCGAGGTCAGGTGCACCACCATCAGGAAGGTCGGTGACTGCTTCTGCGTGGTCACGCCCTGCCGGCGCACGTCCTCGGGCAGGCGCGCCTGCGCCTGCGCCACGCGGTTCTGCACCTTCACCGCCGCCGCGTCCGGGTCGGTGCCCGGGCGGAAGGTGACGGTCATCTGCAGCACGCCGTCGGAACCGGCAACCGACTTCAGGTACATCATGCCTTCGACGCCGTTGATCGCTTCTTCAAGCGGCGTGGCAACGGTCTCGGCAATGACCTTGGGGTTGGCGCCCGGATACACCGTGCGCACCACCACCGACGGCGGCACCACTTCCGGGTACTCGCTGATCGGCAGGATTGGAATCGTGATCAGGCCTGCGGCGAAGATCACGATCGACAGCACCGCCGCGAAGATCGGCCTGTCGATGAAGAAACGGGAAAAGTCCATGGAGGAATTCCTGGGAAAGGCATTCGGCGGGCAACAGCCACCCTGCCCCTCGCCGAGATGACGAAGGCAGGGAAGGCTGCCGCTGGCGCCGGCAGCTAAGCGGGGACGCGGATCAGTGGTTCAGTGCGGCAGTCGCATCACGGCCCGGTGCCGGCGGCGCAGCCTGCGGCTGCATCGCCACGGCCTTGGCCTGCACCGGCATGCCCGGCATGAAGACCTTCTGCACGCCGTCGATGATCACCTTGTCGCCGGCGGCCAGGCCGTGTTCGACAATGCGCAGGCCGTCGGCGGTGCGGCCGAGCTGGATGTCACGGCGCTGGGCCTTGCCATCCTTGTCGACCACGTACACGTACTTGCGGTCCTGGTCGGTCAGCACGGCCTTGTCGTCGATCAGCAGGGCCTGGAACTGGCCGCTGCCGAGCAGCTGCACGCGAGCGAACAGGCCCGGGGTGAACTGGCGGTCGGCATTGTCCAGCAGCGCGCGGACACGGATGGTGCCGGTGCTGCGCGCCACCTGGTTGTCGAGGAAGTCGACCTTGCCGGAGTGCGGGTAGCCCTCTTCACCGGACAGCCCGACCTTCACCGGCAGGTCGCTGTCACGCTCGCTCGGGCGTTCGCCCTTGCGCGCCATCTGTGCATAGCGCAGGAAGGTGCTTTCATCGGCATCGAAGTAGACGAACACGGTATCCAGCGAGACCAGCGTGGTCAGCACACTTGCGCTGTCGCCGGCGGTGACCAGGTTGCCGGCGGTGACCATCGCACGGCCGGCGCGGCCGTCGATCGGCGCACGCACCTTGGTGAACTCCAGGTTGAGGCGGGCCGCATCCAACGCAGCCTGCGCCGCCTGCACGGCGGCACCGGACTGGTCGGCGGCAGCGCGACGCTGCTCGGCCGTCTCGGTGGAGATTGCCTGCTGCTCGGACAGTCGCTTGGCACGCTCCGATTCGCTGCGGGCCAGCGTTGCCTGGGTGCGGGCGCGGGCCAGTTCGGCAGCAGCGCGATCGTACTCGGCCTGGTAGCTGCGCGCGTCGATGGTGAAGAGCACTTCGCCCTTCTTCACTTCCTGGCCTTCGACGTAGTTGACCTTGTCGATGTAGCCGGACACGCGCGGACGCAGTTCAACGCTCTGTACCGCTTCGACGCGGCCGCTGAACTCGTCCCACTGGCTGACCTGCTTGACCAGCACCGGTGCAGCGCTGACCTGCGGCGGCGGCGGTGCACCGGCTTCTTCGGCGTGGCCGCCGCTGCAGGCCGCAAGCACGGCTGCGGCGAGGATCGACACGCCGACCATCGCAATGCGATGACCGAAACGATGTGGGGTGGAATTGGGGGAAGTCATGGCATGCATCCGTACGGAGGGGTGGTACAGCTAGATGAGAACGTGTTGCAAAAACAGGCGGCGTATCCTGCGACCTCAACCATGGTCGAGGTCAAGCTACGCCTGCGGTATCGCGCCAGAGGGGAGGAACGTCCAGGTGCAGCAGGCCGCGCGGCAGTTCGGCATCACTGCTGTCGCAGCGGACGATGGCGCGGTTGTCGCGGCAGCCGTCGAGCAGGGAGACCACGCGACGGCCGACCAGCAGTGAGCTGGGCCACTCGATGCAGGCATTGGCCGCGTTGGCCGGCGTACACACCGGGCTGCAGACTTCCAGCATCTGCGCGCGCACGCCCAATGCCTGGGCTTCCTGGTGCACCACCTGTGCGTACATACGCAGCGCCGCAGTGGTGATCGAGGTTTCGCCGTAGCCCGCCCATGGCTTGGCATTGGCCGGGCTGCCGATCATCACGTAGCGGCGCGCATGCACGTTGTCCTGCAGCAGCGGCAGCAGATGACGCACTGCGTGCACGTGCGGCATCAGATCGGCCTGCATCGCGCCCAGCAGTTCATCACCGTTGCGGTCGGTCACCCGGCCGCGGCGGTAAGGGCCGCCCATTGCGGCGATCACCGCGGCCAGCGGGCGCGGGCGATGCGCGATGCGTTCGGCCAGTGCGCGTGCCGAGCCGTCATCGCTGAGCGAACCCAGCAGCGTCTCCAGGCCCGGCTCGTCAGCGAACTGCTCATGCAGCGCCGCCAGCCGGCCCGGATCGCGACCGACCACCAGCACCGGGCTGCCGGCTTCCAGCAATGCGCCAACCACGCCCTGCCCCACGGCACCGGTGCCGCCGAGGACCAGGACTTCGGGCGTCAGCATCCCATTCACGGGACATTTCCTCCCAAATCCGGGATAGTCCCGATTCGACGCAGCCGGTCGCCCTTGTGCGGGACCAGGCGGATGGCACCGCCACGCTGCTGACGCATGGGCGCGGTAAACTCACGGAAGTCCTTGTGTACCAAGGAACTTGGGCGGACTTCAACGGTCATTGCCAGGTCCAGGGTGCTCTGGCCGGCGTTCCGGAGACGGGCAAGAATGTTGCGCAGGCTCATGGCGGACGGGCTCCAAATAACGAATGGCGCCACGATAGACCTCAAACCTTTACTTGATTAGTCCTGATTAAGGGGAATAATCATCCCGCTCCCGGTCCAATCGTTCTGTCACGATTGTCCCATCCCCGACGTCCAGGATCCCCGACCATGTCCCACGATCTCAACGAGACGCTGATCTTCGTCAAAGTGGTCGAGCAAGGCAGCTTCATTGCCGCTGCCAAATCGCTCGGCCTGCCCAAGACCACGGTCAGCCGCAAGGTGCAGGAGCTGGAAACGCGCCTGGGTGCGCGCCTGCTGCACCGGACCACGCGCCGCCTCGGCCTGACCGAAGCCGGCTCGATCTACCACGAGCATTGCCAGCGCATCGCGCGCGAGCTTGAAGAAGCCGAGAGCGCGGTGAGCCAGTTGCAGTCCGGCCCGCGCGGCTGGCTGCGCTTCACCGTGCCCTATTCGATCGGCATCACCCGGATCGCCCCGCTGCTGGGCCAGTTCCATGCGCAGTATCCAGAGATCCGCCTGGACATGCACATGGGCAACGAGAAGCTGGACCTGATCGCCGGCGAAGCCGATCTGGCGCTGCGCGTCGGTGCCCTGCCCGATTCCAACCTGGTGGCGCGCAAGCTCGGCAGCCTGCGCACGCAGGTGTTCGCCAGCCCGGCCTACATCGAGCGCTATGGCGAGCCGCTGCATCCGGAAGAGCTGCAGTTCCATCGCATCCTGGCGATGCGCAAGCCGTACCACACCGGCAATTCGCCGCGCTTCACCTGGCAGCTGGGCGAGAACGGCGGCGAGCTGCGTGACTTCCCGGTCACCCCGCTGATGACCGCCAATGACATGTCTGCGTTGAATGGCGCATTGGTCTGTGGCGAAGGCCTGCTGCTGACCGGCGATGTGATGGCCAAGCCGTTCGTTGAATCGGGCATGGTGCGCCGCGTGCTGGCCGGCTGGACCGGGCCGGAGGTGGACTTCAATGCGGTGTTCGCCGGCGGCCGCCTGGTCTCGCCGAAGGTGCGTGCGTTCGTCGACTTCCTCGTAGAGAAGCTCAACTTCGACGCCAACTACATGCTGGCGCAATGCCCGGGCGCGAAGCTGGCGCAGCAGCAGAAAGAAAAGGAAGACGCTGCGCTGGAAAGCAGCGGCAAGCGGATCCTGGAGAAGGTCGCGGCTTCGGCGGCATGACCGAGGGTATCCACGCATGGCATGGATCTACCCGGACGCGCGATGCCGCTTTCTGTAGAGTCGAGCCATGCTCGACTGCTTTTCGAACGGCGCCGACCAAGGTCGGCATCTACCAGAAGAGGTAGCCGAGCGTGGCTCAGGTCTACAGGCGCTATCGGCGTGCCGAGCAACGCTCGGCACCTACAGAAGATGCCGCCTGCAAGGGCGGCATTTTCGTTCCGGTTGCGTGGCTTCCGGTAGATGCCGACCTTGGTCGGCGCCGTTCGGAGAAGCCGCGACCGGAAGCGCTATCGGTGTGCCGAGCAAGCTCGGCACCTACAGAAAATGCCGCCTGCAAGGGCGGCATTTTCATTCCGGCGGCTTGGCCTTCGGTAGATGGCCACCTTGGTCGGAGCCATTCGGAGAAACCGCGACCGGGAGCGCTATCGGCGTGCCGAGCAACGCTCGGCACCCACAAAAATGCCGCCTGCAAGGGCGGCATTTTCGTTCCGGCCGATGGCCGGACCGGCTCAAGCAATAACGCGTAGCGTTATTGCTTGAGCGGAATCACACGAATCTCGACGCGGCGGTTCTTGGCGCGGCCGGCATCGGTGCTGTTGTCGGCAATCGGGTACGACTTGCCAGCGCCCAGCGTTTCGATGCGCACGCTCTGCACGCCCTGGCCGATCAGGTACTGCGCGACCGAGTCGGCGCGCTCCTTCGACAGGCGGTTGTTGACCGCGTCGCTGCCGATGCTGTCGGTGTGGCCGACCACTTCGATCATGGTCTGGTTGTAGTCGCGCAGGGTGCCTGCCACGCCGTTGAGCGAACCGTAGAACTGCGGCTTCAGTGTCGCCTTGCCGAAGTCGAAGGTGATGCCGTCCGGCAGGTTCAGCATGATGTTGTCACCCTGGCGCTGCACATCGATGCCGGTGTTGGCCGTGCGCTCGCGCAGTGCGCGTTCCTGGCGATCCTGGTACTGGCCGACGGCGGCGCCGCTGAGCGCGCCGATACCGGCACCGATCAGCGCGTGCTGACGACGTTCGGTGGCGCTGTCGCCAGTCAGCAGGCCGGCGGCCACGCCGATGGCGGTACCGATCAGCGCGTTGCGGCCGGTGCGGTTCTGCTGCTCGGTCGGGTTGCCGTACTGGTCACTCTGCACATAGGAGCCGCCGGTGGCGCAGGCCGACAGGACGGCCGCACTCATCAGGGCCAGTGCGACGTTGCGGGTGGTGTTGCGGATCATGTGGTTCTCCTTGGTTTCCGGTCGGGCCGGCGGCTGCGGGCGCAAAGAGAATAAACAGCCCGATGCGATGCCGGAATGATGATTCGGCATTGCGACAGGGCCGCGTTCAGCTAACTGACTGAATCACTCAGCCGCCACTTTACCCTGCTCCCGACTGGCGGTAAGCCGCCAACGCCGCATCGCGGCCAACCGCCAGATCCACCACCGGGGTACGCGGATAGCCCGGGGCATGCGCAGCCAGCAGCAGCGGATGCTGCCACGGCGCGAAGCGCGCCTTCACCGGCAGCGCCGCCAGTTCCGGCACCCAGCGGCTGATGTAGCGGGCCTGCGGGTCGAACTTCTCGGCCTGGGTGACCGGGTTGAACACGCGGAAGTACGGCGCGGCATCGGCACCGGTTCCCGCCACCCACTGCCAGCCCATCGTGTTGTTGGCCAGGTCGGCATCGACCAGCGTGTCCCAGAACCAGCGCGCGCCATGCAGCCAGTGCGCGCGCAGGTGCTTGCACAGGTAGCTGGCCACGATCATCCGCACCCGGTTGTGCATGTAGCCGGTGTGCCACAGCTCACGCACGCCGGCATCGACGATCGGCACACCGGTGTTGCCGCGCTGCCAGTCGTGCAGCTGTACGGCGCTCGGCGTGGCCCACGGGAAACGGTCAAAGCGCGGGTTGAGGTTGTCGGTCGGCGTCTTCGGGAGGTGATGCAGCAGGTGATAGGCGAAATCACGCCAGCCGAGCTGGCGCAGATAGCCGTCGATGTCGGCGTCGGTGCCGGCGCTGCGCAGGCCTTCCAGCGCATGGGCAATGCGCCACGGCGCGATCTCGCCGAAATGCAGGTGCGGCGACAGTCGCGAGGTACCGACCCGATCCGGCAGGTCGCGCTGCTCGCGGTAACCGCGCAACGCGCCGTCCTCGAACACGGAAAGTGCCTCCAGCGCACCAGCCTCGCCCGGCTGCCAGTGCTCCCAGAAGCCGGTATCCCAGCCCAGCGTAGGCGCCAGCCGCAGCTCGTCCAATGCGAGGCTGTCGACCGTGTGCGCCGCCAGTGCCTTCGGCGCGGCCTGCAGCGCGGGCAGGCGCCAATGGCTGAGCACGTTGCGCCAGTAAGGCGTGAACACCTTGTACGGCTGGCCTTGCTGGGTGGCGATATCCCACGGCTCGAACAGCAGGCTGCCATTGCAGCTCTGCGCGTCGATGCCCTGCTCGCGCAGCGTGCGCTTGATGGTGGCGTCGCGAGGCTGGGTGCCCGGCTCGTACTTGCGGTTCCAGTACACCGCCTCGGCGCCGGTCTGCTGGATCAGCAACTGCAGGCTCGGCAAGCTGTCACCACTGCGCAGCACCAGCGACGAACCGTGCGCGCGCAGGTCGGCGTCCAGTGCATCCAGTGAACGGTGGCGCCACGCATCGGAGGCCGCGCCGGGCACCCACTCGCCTTCCTCGTGCGGCGCATGGATGTAGACCGGCACCACATCGTGACCCGCGTCCAGCGCCGCCTGCAGGGCCGGATTGTCCTGCAACCGCAGATCACGGCGGAACCATACCAACGCTACCGACACATGCACCGCCTTCGTTGTGGAAGGCGGACATGATAGCCAGCGGCGGTGAAGGAGATGCGCGCAGGCGGCCATCCACGTAAGGCGTGGATCTACTGCTTGAACCGCTCCATCGCTTCACTGATCAGCGCGCGGGCTTCGGCGGCATTGCCCCAGCCATTGAGCCGCACCGGGTTGCGCCCCGCCGGCAGGTCCTTGTAGACCCGGAAGAAGGCCTCGATGCGCTGGCGCTCGACCTCCGGCAGATCCTTCAGATCGCGGATATCGGCATAGGTCGGGTCGACCTTGTCGGTGGGCACCCCGATGATCTTCTCGTCATGCTCGCCGCCATCGATCATCTTCAGGTAACCGATCGGCCGGAAGCGCACGATCACGCCTGGGTGCAGGGGTTCGCGGGTCAGCACCAGCGCATCCAGCGGATCGTTGTCACCGGCGAGGGTGCGCGGCATCGAACCGTAGTTGGCCGGATAGACGACCGGCATCGACTGGAAGCGGTCCACATGGACCAGGCCGTCTTCCTTGATCTCGTACTTGGTGAAGCTGCCGGCCGGAATCTCCACCGCCAGATTCACCTCCTGTGGGGCCTGCTTCGGCTGGGCCACCAGGAACGGATGCAGCACCGTATCGGCAGCGGTCACCGCACTGGCCAGCAACAGCAGGGCGGCACCGATGGCAGCGAGAGGAACGATGCGACGGGGCACGGTCATATGCGTCTCCTCATTCCCAGCAGCGGTCGGCACGACCCTTGGCGGTCTGCGCGCGCGGGCAGTCGCGTGGCGTGATGCGGCCTTCGGTCAGCTCCGTGCGCTGCTTGCCACCGTTGGCATCGCGACGCAGCTCGAAGGCGTCGTACAGACGCCCGGTCACCGTGCGCGCTTCGTAGCGCAGGTGCTGCGAATCGATGTTCAACACCTGGAACAGCTGGGTGTCCTCGGCTACCGGATCCATCGTCTTGCGTGCCTCGTCGGAAAGGCGATACTGCTTCGGTCCGGCCACGGTCACCACGTACTGCGGCGTTGCGGCCTGCCCTTCGCCACGGCGGCCATAGGTGTGGTCGTGGCCCTGCAGCACCAGATCGACGTTGTGGCGGCGTACCACCGGCAGCAGCACGTCACGCAGCGCGGCGTTCTCGCGTCCTTCGCGCGGCGAGTAGAACGGCTGGTGCAGCAGCACGATGGTCCACGGCTGCGGATTGCCGCTCAGCACCTTCTCCAGCCACAGTGCCTGTGCCTTGGCCGTGCCCAGGTCGAGTGCCGACGTGCCATCGACCACAGCCACACGCACGCCCTGCGCATCGAACCAGTAGCTGGTCTGCTGTGCTGCGCTGGCGCCATTGCCCGGCAGCGCGAACGTCACCGGCCAATGTTTGCCCAGCACGCGGCGTTCCTGCGGAGTGTCTTCGAATTCCTCGAAGTACTCGTGGTTGCCGATGGCCGGGGCCACCAGGGTTTCCTGCGCCAGCCAGCTGGTCGCAGCAAACCACTCGCCCCACTCGCTGTCATCCATGTTGTCGCCGCCGCTGACCAGGTCGCCGGCAAACAGGCTCATGCGCGCCTGCGGCGCAGCCTTCTGCGCGGCACGCACCACGCGGCTGACATGGCTGACGTTCTTGTTCTGGGTATCACCGAAGTACAGCAGGGTCAGCGGCTGGTCGGCCGCGGCGAGCGTGCGCAGCTGGTTCCAGGCGCTCCAGCTGCCATTGCCCTGCACGCGGTAGACGTACTGGGTATCCGGCTGCAGGCCGCTGATGTCGGCGCGATGATGATGCGACAGACCGTTCTCGGTCTGCAGCGCACGGCTCGTTGCGCGCACCTGGCGGATGCCCTCGATGGCCGGCGAATCACCGGCGAGAGCAATTTCCAGCAGCGGTGCCTGCGCACTGCCGTCAGTGCGCCAGGCCACGGCGAAACCGTGGCTGGGATCGGCCGACGGCGAGGCGACGATACGGTCCGGCACCGATGTCGCTGCATAGTGGCGGCTACCCTCCGGCACCTGGGTATTCGGTTCGGCCGCCGCGAACGACAGCGACGGCAACGCCAGCAGCAGGCCCAGCGCCAGCGCGCGCATCACGCACTGCCGGCTCATGCGCCGCACTCCAGCGGCAGCGCGAGCTGCTTGGCGATGCTCTCCCAGTCGAAGGCCACCACGCCCTGGTCGTCATGCACCGCATACAGCGCACCGTGCGGGAAGCGCGCGCTGGATTGCTGCATCAGCCAGATGCCATCGGTGTTGGCCACGGTATTGCCCTGGAACGCGCCGACCGGCTTCAGCGTGTGCCGGTCGAACAGGTGGAACACGCTGCGCTGCTTGCCCTGCTCGGTGGTGATCCACCAGCCGTCCTTGCCGCAGGTGCGCAGGGTCACGCCTTCGGCCTGTGCCTTGAACACGTCGCGGCCGAAGGTAGTGCCAGTGAAGCGTCCGGCCAGGGTGTAGACCTTGAACTCGCTGGCGTAGCTCTCGTCCTCTTCGGCAATCAACAGCCGGTCGTTCTCGGGATCACCCCAGATCGACTCGACCACGCGCAGCGCACCGGCTTCGGTGGTATCGCCGATGCTGGCCACCAGCTTCGCCTCGACCTTCGTGCCGTCGCGGGTCACCTGGTACTGGCGCACGCGCTTGTCCAGCTCGGCCAGCGGCGGCAGGATGTCACGCCCCTGCGCATCCTCGCCGTTGTCCCAGGAGTCGGTGACGTAGACGCTGTAGCCATCGGCACGGCGGTCGACCCACAGCCCGTACGGCTTGCGCAGGTCGTCCGCAGCGAACGTCGCCAGCGGCGTGAAGTCCGGCAGGCTCAGCACCTGCACGCGGTGATTGTCGCGCTCCACGATCCACAGCAGGTCGTCGGTTACCGCGATGCCGTTTGGGCGGTCGAACTGCCCCGGTGCGGTGCCGCTGCTGCCGACGTCACGCAGATGCTGCCCGGTGCTGCCGTCGTAGACCACCAGCTTGTCGGTGGCCTTGGCGGTAGCGATCAGCCACAGCGCGCCGTCCGGCGCGCGCCAAGCCGCCGGCGAGTCGATGTTGTCGGCCGGGGTCATCGGGGAAAGGAAGGCCTCGGCGATGGTGGTCACCACGCGCTCGCCGCTGGCGGCCGGCGCGACCGCTCCCGCGACCGGATCGGTGCCGGTGGCCGGCGTGCAGCCGGCGACCAGCGTGGCCGCCAGCGCGGCGGCCAGGACAGTGACGCCACGCCCCATCACAGCGCCACCTTCAGGCCCAGCGCATAGGTGCGGCCGTACTCTTCCATCTGCAGGGTGCGCGAACGCGTGCCCTGGTACAGCTCAAGCGGCTTGTCCAGCAGGTTCTGCGCTTCGAAATACACGCTCACGCGCGGGCTGAACTTGTAGTCCAGCGAGAAATCGAGCTGGGTGTTGGGTGCCACATAGATGTCGAATGCACGCCCCTTGCCGATGCTGTCCAGGTACTCGCTGCGGTACACCGCCGCCAGGCGCGTACTTACACCGTATTTTTCATAGCCGATGTGCGCGCTGTAGACATGCTTGGAGGCGCGCGGCAGGGTGAAGTCCTCGCCCTCCCGATCCTTGATGCCGGCATCGAATTTGGTATCCAGCCAGGTGCCACTGGCACCGACCAGCAGGCCATCCAGTCCGTCCGGCAGGAAGGCCAACTGCTGCTGCCAGTTGAATTCCGCGCCACGCACGGTGGCCTTGCGGCCATTGATCGGCTGGGTCACGTCGAAACCACCGTAGGCCGGATCATTGGTACGCACGGTTTCCACGATGTAGCCATCGATCGACTTGTGGAACAGGCCCAGCGAAACGATGCCGCTGCTGCCGATGTACTTCTCCACCGACAGGTCGATGTTCTTCGACTCGTACGGATCGAGTTCCGGATTGCCCAGGCGCACTTCCTCGTCCCCCCGGCTGTAACCCACGCGCGGCGAGACGTCGCCGAAGGACGGGCGCGATACGGTCTTGTTGGCCGAGGCGCGCAGCACCCAGTCGTCGGCCGCGTCGTAGCGCAGGTGCAGGCCCGGCAGCACGTTGGTGTAGCTGCTGTTGGCCACGCGCGGGGTGACGGTGAAGCTGTGGCCGTTGGCCGCCACGTCCACCTGGTTGCCGGTCGCCTTGAACTGGGTGTTCTCCACGCGCACGCCGCCGATGATGCGCAGCGCGCCCACGTCCCAGGTACCCATCGCATAACTGGCGAAGATGTCCTCGCTGGCCACGTAATCCTCTTCCAGCGACGTCATCGCATTGCCGCCGACGTCCTGTGGGCGGGCACTGTACTGGCTGCCGCTGGCGGCCCAGAACGCGCGCATCGCGGCCGAGTCCATGCCATCGCCCAGGTTGCCGTGGCGATGCTCCGGCGAGGAAGTGGTCCAGCTCGACAGCGCCACCTTCGGGCCGACACGCAGTTCGCGCTCATCCACATTCACGTCGCGGTCGCGCCAGCGGCCCAGCAGGCCGAACTTGATGCTGCTGCTGTCGCCGTCGAAGCGCACGTTGACCTGTGCGCTGTGTTCCTTGTCGTTCACCTGCTTGGGCGAGAGCACGAAGCGGTCGAACGCGTAGTTGCTGTTGTCCAGCCACTGCGGGTTGTCGAAACTGTAGCTGGGCAGGCGGCTGCTCTGGTCCAGGGTGCCGTTGAAGGCCTTGCCGTTGAGCTTGAAGCGCGCCTCCATCTCGTCGTTCACGCGCTCTTCGGTACGGGTGTAGCCGATCCGGTAATCGACCACGGCGTTGGTCAGCTTGTTCTCGCCACCGAGGCTGGCCGCGAAGGTGTTTTCCTTCTTGGTGCGGTAGCGCATGCGCTTGTCGATCGAATCCTTCGGCATGCCGTCCAGGCGGTACTGGTCGGTGCCGGTCTTGACCATCTTCGCGTCGTCGAAGTTGAAGATCACGCGCTGGCGGGTCTCCGCATCGTCGAACTGGCTGTACAGCGTGCGCAGGTAGTACTTGCTGTCTTCGTTGGGACGCCAGTCGAGGTTGAGGTTGGCACCGATGCGCTTGCGTTCGATCTCATACTTGCGGTGCTGCAGGTTGATTGCAGTCACGTCTCCGGGGGCGGCATCGTCCTCGCCGTCGTACTCCACTTCGGTGTTGTCCGACTCGAACTTCCGCTTCTGGTAGTTCACGCCCAGCGCCACGCCGAAGGTATCGTTGAACACCTCGCTGTAATTGAAGGCGGCCTTGGGACTGGTCTCGCCGGACAGCTGCTGGTGGCTGCCCTCGATCTTGCCGCGCAGGCTGCGACCGTCACGGTCGAAGGCCGACGCCGATTCCACCAGCACGGCGCCACCGATGGCATCACCGGGCATGTCCGGGGTCGGCGACTTGACCACGCGCAGGCGCTCGGTGGAATCGGAGGGGATCACGTCCAGCGGCGCGGCACGACTGGAATCTTCCGGCGTGCCGATGGCGGTGCCATCCACGCTGACGCTGTTGAGATTGGCATCCAGGCCACGAATGACCACGAAGCGGCCCTCGCCCTGGTCGCGGGTCACGCTGACGCCCGGCAGGCGCTGCAGTGATTCGGCCACGTTCTTGTCCGGGTACTGGCCCAGAGCATCGGAGGACACCGCATCCTCGATGGCATCGCTGCTGCGCTTGAGGTCGACTGCACGGATCTGCGATTCGAGCTGGGCGCGGACTTCAATGCGATCCAGGTCGACCGCGTCGGCCGCCACGGCGCCGGTGGCGGCTACCGCTTGTTGCCCGGCGGCCTGCAGCGGTGCCGCGGCCCCCATCGCCAGGGTCAGGGTGATGGCAACGGCCAACGGAGTCTTGATATGCACTGGGAATCCCCATTCCTGTTAAGAATGGGTCTGCACGGTATGTCCGCAAGGTTGCATGGCCGTGACATGCGTCTGCACATTTCGAGTAACGCCGCTCCGGGCCAGGTTTGGGTTCGGCCCGCCAATCCGGCAAAATGACGCCCTCTCTCCTTCTCCCCCTTCCGACCATGAAGATCGTCGAAGTGCGCCACCCGCTGGTGCAGCACAAGATCGGCCTGATGCGCAACGCTGCGCTCAGCACCAAGGATTTCCGCGAACTGGCCAACGAGCTCGGCACGCTGCTGGCCTACGAGGCCACCGCCGACCTGGACACCGAGCCGCACACCCTGCCCGGTTGGGCCGGCCCGGTCACCGTACAGCGTATCGCCGGTGCCAAGATCACCGTGGTGCCGATCCTGCGCGCCGGCCTGGGCATGCTCAGCGGCGTGCTGTCGCTGATCCCGGCCGCCCGCGTCAGCGTGGTGGGCCTGCAGCGCGATGAGGAAACCCTGCAGCCGGTGCCTTACTTCGAGCGCCTGACAGGCCGCCTGGAAGAGCGCGACGCGCTGATCCTGGACCCGATGCTGGCCACCGGCGGCACGCTGATCGCCACCATCGACATGCTCAAGCGGGCCGGTGCCCGCCGCATCAAGGGCATCTTCCTGGTGGCCGCGCCGGAAGGCATCGAAGCGGTCAAGGCCGTGCACCCGGACGTGGAGATCTACACCGCGGCCATCGATGCCCAGCTCAACGACAAGGGCTACATCCTGCCGGGCCTGGGCGACGCCGGTGACCGCATCTTCGGTACCCGCGTCGGCTGAACCGGCGAACCGGGATCAGGGCCCTTTCTGCGAAAGGGATCTGACCCCAACATCGCGGGGGTCGGATCCCTTTCGCAGAAAGGGCTCTGACCCCACCCCGGATGACCCCACCCCGGATGCCGGCCTACAGGCCGGCTGCGAAGGTTTCCAGCTGGCCGATGACGGTGTTCCAGCCGTCGAAGAAGCCCAGTTGCTCATGCTGGTCACGCAGGGCCTTGTCCGGGTGCATCACCCGCGCGGTGTAGCGGCAACCCTGCTCCTCATCCTCCATCGTGATGACGGCGGTGAAGCCCAGCCACGGTGACTGCGGTCGCCAGCCCGCACCCAGCATCGAAGTGAACACCAGACGCTGCTGCGGCACGATCTCCAGGAAGCTGCCCGGATTGTCACTGCTGCCGCCATCCGGGCCCTGCATGAAGGTGTGGAAGGCCCCGCCGGGGCGCAGGTCGAATGCGCGCACCTCGGTGGTCCACGGCTTCGGGCACCACCACTGGCGCAGCAGTTCCGGATCGGTCCACGCCCGCCACAGGGCAGCGCGCGGTGCGTTCAGCACACGGCTGATGACCAGATCGGTATCGGGGTTGTTACCTGCGTCTACGGCCATGGGCCTGCTCCTGTCGGTGAAGGGTTTCGACGAAATCGACCATGCGGTCGGCGCGCGCCTCCCACACGACACGCTGTTCGGCCAGCCACTGCTCGGCCTGGCCCAGCCGCGCCGGCACCAGTTCGCAGGTACGTATGCGCCCCTGCTTGTGGCTGCGCACCACGCCGCTGCGTTCCAGTACGGCCAGATGTTTCATCAGCGAGGGCAAGGCCATCTGGAAAGGCTCGGCCAGCACCGATACGGTGCGCGGCCCCTGCCCCAGCGCGGCCACGATCGCGCAACGGGTCGGGTCGGCCAGTGCGTGGAAGACCTCTTGAATGGCAGGATCATACTTACCCATGTGGCTAAGTAATACGCCGATCTGAATGCCGATGCAAGCGGACGTGGCCCAAGCGCGATTCTTCACGTGGCCTTGCGGGCCGGAAGCGAATGCTCCGCGCACCCGCCACCGCTTGGAGCCCCATGATGAAAGCCTCTTTCCTGCTGGCCGCCGCCCTGCTGGTCGGCCTGCCCCTGGCTGCAAACGCCACCACCCCGCAGCAGCAGCGCATGGCCGAATGCTCGGCCAAGAACAAGGGCTTGAAGGGTGATGCCTACAAGACCGCGCAGAGCTCCTGCCTCAGTGGCCACGCCGCCGACTCCAAGCCGGCCAATGCGCAGCAGGAGCGCATGCGCAAGTGCAACGCCGACGCCGGCGCCAAGAAGCTGGCCGGTGATGCGCGCAAGACCTTCATGAGCAGTTGCCTGAAGGCGTCGTAATGGCAGTGACGTAGAGCCGAGCCCATGCTCGGCTCAAGCATCCGTAACATGCATGACCGTTCAGAGGAGCAGCCGAGCATAGGCTCGGCTCTACTCTTACCCCAGGGCGCGTGCCTTCAGTTCGCCCTGCTCATGCAGGGTCACGAAACGCCCCTTGTCATCGCGCCCGAGCTGCGCCAGTGCTACCTGCGGATCGTGGGTGAAAAACAGATGCACGTTGCGCGCCAGCTTGTCTTCAAGGAACTGCCGCTTCTCGTCGATCAGCAGCTCGGCGTTGCGGTCGTAGCCCATGGTGATCGGCACGTGCACCCATGAACGGCCGGGAATCAGGTCGGCGCAGAACACCACGCCGCCATGCGGCCCCTCGCCGGCCTGCGCATGCCCGACGATCTCAGCCAGCATCAGCCCCGGCGTGTGCCCATCGCTGTAGCTGAAGCGCACGCTGCGCCCCAGCGCCTTCGAGTACTCGCCATCCACCACTTCCAGGCGGCCACTGGCCTGCAGCAGGCCGGGCAGCTCCGGAATGAAGCTGGCGCGGTCGCGCGGGTGTGGCTGCACGGCGCGCTGCCAATGCTGCGCGCCGACCACATAGGTTGCGTTGGGGAACAGCAATTCGGGCTCACGCCCTTCGCTCCATGCCGCCAGCAGGCCACCGGCATGATCGAAGTGCAGGTGGCTGAGCACCACTACGTCGACATCCTCGTGCTCGAAGCCGGCTTCGCGCAGCGAATCGATCAGCACGTGCTGGCTTTCCTGCACGCCGTAGCGCTCGCGCATGCGCGGCTCGAAGAACGCACCGATACCGGTTTCAAACAGCACGGTCTTGCCTTCCAGCGGGCTGGCAAGCAGCGCACGGCAGGCCAGCTCGATGCGATTGAGCTCGTCCGGTGCCGCCCATTTTTCCCACAACGCGCGCGGCGCGTTGCCAAACATCGCGCCGCCGTCGAGGCGCTGCGAGTTTCCACGAATAGACCAGAGTTTCATGCGTCGATTATCGGCGCCGGCTCGTTAAATAATCGCTAGAAGGAAAACAGAAAACCCCGCCGGCAAAGGCGGGGTTTCGGTATTGAGCCAGATTGCCGGCCAGCGGCCGGCACTACAGGATCAGCGTGCCGGCACGACCTGGGCACTGCCCACCGGGTTGCGCGGGTCGCTGCCGCCGAACAGCCTGTTGGCCTTGCGGTCCCATTCCACGGTCTGCAGGTTGCCCCACACGTGACTGGAACCGCGGCCACCGGCGGCAACGTCGCCTGGCAGGTCGATCTTGTGGCCCATCGCCTGCAGCTGCTTCACCGTCGCCGCGTCGAACGCATCGTCCTCGGCTTCGATCAGGTCCGGCAGCCACTGGTGGTGGTAGCGCGGCAGCGCGGCCACCTGCTGCGCATCCAGGCCGTCGTCGTAGCCGAGGATGCCCAGCAGCACCATGGTGATGATGCGGCTGCCACCCGGGGTGCCCAGCACCACCACCTTGTCGGTGTTCTCCATGAAGGTCGGGGTCATCGAGCTGAGCATGCGCTTGCCCGCCTTCGGCGCATTGGCTTCATAGCCCATCACGCCGAACGCGTTGGGCGTACCCGGCTTCAGCGCGAAGTCGTCCATCTCGTTGTTCAACAGCACGCCGGTGCCCTTGGGAATCAGCCCCGAGCCGTACAGCAGGTTGACGGTCTGGGTGGCGCCGACACGGTTGCCGTCACGGTCGATGATCGAGAAGTGGGTGGTCTCGTCATCTTCCAGCGGCGTCGGGTTGCCCGACAGCAGGTCGCTGGGCGTGGCCTTCTCCGGATGGATGGTCGCCCGCAGACCCTGTGCGTAGTCCTTGCTGGTCAGCACCTTCTGCGGGATCTGCACGAAGTCCGGATCGCCGAGGAAGAAGGTGCGGTCGCGGTAGGCGCGGCGCATCGACTCCACCACCAGATGGGTGCGGTGCGCCGGGTCCATCTTCCTGATATCCCAGCCTTCCAGGATCTGCAGCATGCTGGCCAGCGCGATGCCACCGGACGACGGCGGCGGCGCCGTGGTGATCTTCCAGCCGTTGTAGTTGAACACGATCGGTTCACGCTGCTTCACGCGGTAGCCGGCCAGCTCTTCAGCGGTCCACTTGCCGCCGGCCTGCTTCACGCCGGCCAGCAACAGCTTTCCGGTCTGGCCCTTGTAGAAGCCATCGAAACCACCCGCGGCCAGGCGCTCCAGGGTCTGTGCCAGCTCCGGCTGCTTGAACAGGTCGCCGGTGGCGATCGGCTTGCCATTGCGCAGGTAGACCTCGCGCGTGCCGGGATAGCGCTCCATCACCTCACGGCGAGAGGCATAGCCCTTGGCCATGCGGTCGTACACCGGGAAACCTTCGCGCGCGATGCGGATCGCCGGCTGCAGCGAGGCCGACAACGGCAGCTTGCCGTGCTTGGCCGACAGCTCGACCAGCGCTGCAGGCAGGCCGGGAATACCGGCCGACCAGGCACCATTGACCGAACGATCACGGTCCAGGTTGCCCTGCTTGTCGAGGAAGGCCTGCGGGGTCGCGGCGGCCGGTGCGGTCTCGCGCGCATCCAGCATCACGTCCTTGCCGGTGGCCGCGTCGTGCAGCAGGAAGAAGCCGCCGCCGCCCAACCCGGAACTGATCGGCTCGACCACCGCCAGCGTGGACGACACCGCCACCGCAGCGTCGAAGGCGTTGCCGCCCTGCGCCAGGATGTCGATGCCGGCCTGGGTAGCCAGCGCGTGGCCGCTGGCAATGGCGGCGCCGTCGGGGCGCTCGGCACGGGCCGGGCTGTCGGCCCAGGCGATCGGGCTCAGCAACAGGCCGAGCAGCAACAGGGGGCGGACGATCAGCGTCTTCATTCGGATGGGGGCTCCGCATAGAGTTCGGGGTGATCGTGCTGCAGCTGGCGCAGCTTGGCCAGCAGCTGGTCTTCCGTTTCCACGATCTCCGGATCCGGGTCGATGCACTCGACCGGGCAGACGACCACGCACTGTGGCTCGTCGAAATGACCCACGCATTCGGTGCAGCGCGCAGGGTCGATCACGTAGATGGTTTCACCCATCGCAATGGCCTGGTTCGGGCAGGCCGGCTCGCATACGTCGCAGTTGACGCAGAGCTCGTTGATTTTCAGCGACACGGCGATACTCCTCGCCCGCGCCCTGGGACAAAGGACCGGCCAGCGCGGGCGCGCGGGCCGGTCAGGTCATCAGCGGCACCCTTGCAGGACGCCGCCCGGGCCATGCCGGAGCATGGCCGCCATGGCTCGGTATTACTTGGCTTCGACGAAAATGTACTCGGCACCGGTCGGCTGGATGGCAGCCTGCACGCGGGCGTTGTCGGCCGACTGGCCGATGAAGACGACGCGCACGCCCTTCATCGAATCCGGCGACACGTCCTTGAAGACGGCCTGGATCATGTCAGCCATCTTGCCCGAGGCCGACGAACCGAAGGCCAGCATGTTGCCCGGCTGCACGCCACGGGCCACGGCCTGGGTCGCGCTCTCGGTCTGGCGCTCGTACTTGGCCTGGAAGTCCGGGTCCGATTCCGGCGAGAGGTAGTACAGGAACGGGCTGTTGGTGATGTTGCCCATGTTCTGGATCGCCACTTCCTGCAGGTACTTCTTCCAGCCTGCATCGTCGTCCTTGGACGGAGCGACCAGGGCCTGCTTGGCCTCGTCGACCGGAGCGGCCTCTTCCTTCTTGCAGGCGGTGAAGGCCAGGGCCAACGAAGCGATCAGCATCGCGCGCATGGTGGTGTTCATGGGTTTCCTCCCGGAATGGTGCGTGGTGTTGTACGTAATGGGGTGCGGGTACAGCGGGGGCTTACGACTGTGCCGACTTCGCTTCGCGGACCTTGCGCAGCGCTTCGAGCACCGCGGCCGGCACGAAACCGGACACGTCCCCGCCCAGGCGTGCGATCTCGCGGACCAGCGAGGACGAAATGAAGCTGTGCTGCTCGGCCGGGGTCAGGAACAGGGTCTCGACCTCGGGGATCAGGTGGCGGTTCATGCTGGCCATCTGGAACTCGTACTCGAAATCGGACACCGCGCGCAGGCCGCGCAGCAGCACCCCGCCCTGGACCGAGCGTACGAAATGGGCCAGCAGGGTATCGAAACCGATCACCTCGACATTGCTGTGATGGCCCAATGCGCCACGTGCCAGCTGCACGCGCTGCTCCAGCGGCAGCGCCGGCCCCTTCGACGGGCTCTGCGCCACGCCGACCACGACCTTTTCGAACAGCGGCGCGGCCCGGCTCACCAGGTCGATATGACCGTTGGTGATGGGGTCGAACGTGCCGGGGTAAACGGCGATGCGGCGATTGGCCACGGTCATGGGCGGTTGCAGATGTTCAGATGAGGTCAAAGTGTAGCAGTGGCGCGGCGGTACAGGGCAAAGCGCACCTCGCGGGTTCCGCCCTCGCGGTGCAGCAGCCAGTCCGGCGGCAGCACCGGCACGTGGCCGGCCGGCGACTCCAGGTACAGCCAGGCGTCGGCGGCCAGGTGCCGCGGCAGCTGGGCGAGCACGTCCTGCCACAGGCCATCGGCGAACGGCGGGTCGATGAAGACCAGATCGGCCTGCTGCGCCGTTGCCCCCTGCAGCCAGCGCAGGGCGTCGGCCTGCACCACGGTCACCTGGTCGGCGGCCTGCAGCTTGGCCACGGCGGCGGTCAGATTGCGCCCCAGCTGCGCATCGCGCTCGACCAGGGTGGCGTGGGCGGCACCGCGCGATACCGCCTCCAGGCCCAGCGCACCGCTGCCGGCGAACAGGTCGAGCACCCGCGCGCCGCCCAGTCTGGGCATCAACCAGTTGAAAAGGGTCTCGCGCACGCGGTCGCTGCTCGGCCGCAGCCCGGGCAGGGTCGGCACCGGCAGGCGGGTATTGCGCCAGCGACCGCCGATGATGCGGACCTGCCCTTCATTGCCGCCACGGCCGCTCACAGGCGCCCCCGGCGGGAGGTATTCAAGAATTTCAGCATGAAGGGGATTGTAGTTCGGCCGGCCTGCGGCCGGCACCCGCAGAAGCCGAAGCAACGGCAAAAGCCGGCTATCCGTGGGATGGCGGGGTGGGTCCGGTTGAGGGGGACGCCGTAAATCCGTCCATGGAGGCTCGGTCGCGCCATCCATGGCGCTCACGCCCCCGCAACCGGACCCACCCCGCCTTCGACAGTTTCCTGCGATCTGTCGGAAGGGCTTTCTGCTCTGGTGGGTGCCGACCGTTGGTCGGCACTGGGTTGGATATCGATGTCTTATGGAAAAATCGTTTCGACCAAGGTCGACACCTACCAACAGCCGCCGTTGCCAGTAGATCCACGCCATGCGTGGATGAATTCATTCGATATCCGACAGATGTGCCGACCAACGGTCGGCACCCACCAACAGGCACCGGCCAACTGTCAGAGGCGGGGCGGTGTGGGTTGGCAGGACCGTTGGCGCCATGGGCCCGAGGCATGCCTCGGGCGGGTTGGGCAGGACGCCCAACCCCGGTCTTGCCGTGTGCGCAGGACAGCGCACACGAGCAAGGCGCCATCGAGCCCCCATGGACGGGTTTACGGCGTGTCCTGCCAACCCACACCGCCCCGCCATCCCACGGAATGCCCGCTGTTGCTGTTGCTGTTGCTGTTGCTTCGGCCTCGGCGGGTGCCGGGCGCAGCCCGGCCGACCAACCCCTTGATTTCGGGACAATCAGCCATACCCCTTGGCGAGGCCGCACGCGCTGGCGCGGCATTGCACACGGAGCCTTATCGATGACCGAGACCACCCAGACCGAAACCCTTGGCTTCCAGACCGAAGTCAAGCAGCTGCTGCAGCTGATGATCCACTCGCTGTACTCCAACAAGGAAATCTTCCTCCGCGAGCTGGTCTCCAACGCCGCCGATGCCGCCGACAAGCTGCGCTTCGAGGCCCTGACCCAGCCGGCCCTGCTGGAAGGCGACAGCGAGCTGCGCGTGCGCGTCAGCTTCGACCCCGCCGCCCACACCATCACCATCGAAGACAACGGCATCGGCATGAGCCGCGCCGAAGCCATCGCCCACCTCGGCACCATCGCCAAGTCGGGTACCGGCGATTTCCTGCGCCAGCTGTCCGGCGACCAGAAGAAGGATTCGCAGCTGATCGGCCAGTTCGGCGTCGGCTTCTACAGCGCCTTCATCGTCGCCGACGAAGTGGAAGTGACCTCGCGCCGCGCCGGCCTGACTGCAGGCGAAGGCGTGCGCTGGACCTCGCGCGGCGAAGGCGATTTCGAAGTCGCCACCATCGACAAGGCCGAGCGCGGCACCCGCATCGTGCTGCACCTGAAGGACGGCGAGCACGACTTCGCCGATGACTGGCGCCTGCGCAGCATCCTCAAGAAGTATTCGGATCACATCGGCCTGCCGATCCAGATGCCGAAGGAAGGCGAAGAAGGCACTGCGGTCGAATGGGAAACCGTCAATCGCGCCAGCGCGCTGTGGACCCGCCCCCGCACTGAGATCAGCGACGCCGAGTACACCGAGTTCTACAAGCACGTGGCGCACGACCACAGCGACCCGCTGGCCTGGAGCCACAACAAGGTTGAAGGCAAGCTGGAGTACACCTCACTGCTGTACGTGCCCGGCCGCGCGCCGTTCGACCTGTACCACCGCGACGCGCCCAAGGGCCTGAAGCTGTATGTGCAGCGCGTGTTCGTAATGGACCAGGCCGAGCAGTTCCTGCCGCTGTACCTGCGCTTCATCAAGGGCGTGGTCGATTCCAACGACCTGTCGCTGAACGTTTCGCGCGAGATCCTGCAGTCCGGTCCGGTCATCGATTCGATGAAGGCGGCGCTGACCAAGCGCTCGCTGGACATGCTGGAGAAGCTGGCCGCCGACAAGCCGGAGCAGTACGCCACGTTCTGGAAGGAATTCGGCCAGGTGCTGAAGGAAGGCCCGGCCGAGGACTACAACAACCGCGAGAAGGTGGCCGGCCTGCTGCGCTTTGCCTCCACCCGTGGCGACGGCGATGCACAGAGCGTGTCGCTGGCCGATTACCTCGGCCGCATGACCGAAGGCCAGGACAAGATCTATTACCTGACCGGCGAGAGCTACAGCCAGGTGCGCAACAGCCCGCACCTGGAAGTGTTCCGCAAGAAGGGCGTGGAAGTGCTGCTGCTGACCGACCGCATCGACGAGTGGCTGATGGGCTACCTGACCGATTTCGACGGCAAGGGCTTCGTCGACATCGCCCGCGGCGACCTCGATCTGGGTGCGCTGGAAACCGAAGCGGACAAGCAGGAACAGGAAGCAGCGGCCAAGGACAAACAGGGTCTGGTCGAGCGCCTGAAGACGGTGCTGGGCGACGACGTTGCCGAAGTGCGCGTCTCGCACCGCCTGACCGATTCGCCGGCGGTGCTGGCCATCGGCGAACAGGACCTGGGTCTGCAGATGCGCCAGATCCTGGAAGCCAGCGGGCAGAAGGTACCGGACAGCAAGCCGGTACTGGAGATCAATCCGGGCCACCCGCTGATCGCCAAGCTGGATGCGGAAGCCGATGGCGCACGCTTCGACGACCTGGGCCGGGTGCTGTTCGACCAGGCCGCGCTGGCCGCCGGCGACAGCCTGAAGGACCCGGGTGCCTATGTGGCCCGTCTGAACAAGCTGCTGCTGGAGCTGTCGGCCTGATCGACAGGGTGGTCGCCGGGCATGGCCCGGCGCTGCTCTGGTAGATGCCAACCTTGGTTGGCACTGCTGCTCTGGTAGATGCCAACCTTGGTTGGCACTGCTGCCCTGGTAGAGGCCAACCTTGGTTGGTGCCCCAAAAGCGTGCCAACCAAGGTTGGCACCTACCAGGGGTGCGAGCGTGTCAACCAAGGTTGACACCCACCAAAGCCGGGCGGCTCAGACCTCGCGATCCAGCAGCGAGCCCAGCATCTGGTCCTGACGGCGGATCATCGTGGCATTGGCGGCGAAGACCACCACCTCGGCTTTCGCTGCCAGCAGATCACCCAGCGGTGCGGCGGCATCGGCGCCGGTGGAAGTCACCGCGGCCTGCACCCCGCCCTGCTCCACTGCACTACGCTGCAGCTGCAGGCGCTGGGCTTCGGGGGTCGCCAGGTTGGCCACATTGTGCGCGGCCACCTGCACGCCCTGCTGGGCCGCACGCATACCGCTGAGGGCGATTCCCATAACGTTGTTCATGGGCGGTCTCCGGGCCGCTCCGCGCAGCCCTCCGGACCGGTTAACGGCCGGGGGACCGCGTCCTTGAGTCCACATCGGCCCGACAGGCCCGAGTGGTAGCATATCCCTCTGATTTCAGCGCCTTTTGCCAATGCTCAGTTTTTTCCGCCGCAAGAAGCCCCAGGATGCCCCCGCAACGGAGGCTCCCAAGACCCAGCACTACTCGGCTGAAGAGCTGGCGGCGGCATTCCCGTCGGCCGCGCCGATCGAGGACAAGGAGCCGGCACCGGTAGCCGTACCGGCCGAACCTGCACCGGTCGAGCCGCCCCCGGCAGCCGCCGTTCCGGTCGCTGTCGAGCGCACTCCGGTGATTCCGGCCCCAGCCGCACCGGTTCCGGCAGCTCCGGCGCCGACGGCGCAGATCGACGTCGCCCCCATCGCGCCCCCGGCCATCGAACCGGCACCCGCACCGCTGCCTGAGCCCACCGCGGCACCGGTCACCGACGACCTGCCTGCCGCCGCCTCTGTCGACGCCGTGCCTGCCACGGCTGGCAAGCCCGGCTGGCGCGAGCGCCTGCGCAACAGCGTCATCGCGCGCAGCTTCGGTGGCCTGTTCTCGCGCAACCCCAAGCTCGACGATGACCTGCTGGACGAGCTGGAAACCGCCCTGATCACCGCCGATGTCGGCGTTGGTGCCACCACCGACCTGGTGGAGGGCCTGCGCAAGCGCATGAAGGCGCGTGAATTCGTCGACGCCAACGCTTTGCTGGCCGCGCTGCGTGCCGAACTGATCGCGATCCTGCAGCCGGTGGCCAAGCCGCTGGTGATCGACCGCACCGCCAAGCCCTTCGTGGTACTGACCGTCGGCGTCAACGGCGTCGGCAAGACCACCACCATCGGCAAGCTGGCCAAGCGCTTCAAGGACGACGGCCACAGCCTGATGCTGGCCGCCGGTGATACCTTCCGTGCCGCCGCCGTGGCCCAGTTACAGGCCTGGGGCGAGCGCAACGGCGTGGCCGTGGTCGCACAAGGCCAGAATGCCGATGCCGCTTCGGTGGCGTTCGACGCGCTGCAGGCCGGCAAGGCCCGCGGCACCTCGGTGCTGATCGCCGACACCGCCGGCCGCCTGCACACCCAGTCCGGCCTGATGAACGAACTGGGCAAGATCCGCCGCGTGCTGGGCAAGATCGATCCCACCGCACCGCACGAAGTGCTGATGGTGATCGACGGCACCACCGGCCAGAACGCGCTTTCGCAGCTGCGCCAGTTCAATGCCGCAGTGAACGTGACCGGCCTGGTGGTGACCAAGCTGGACGGCACCGCCAAGGGCGGCGTGGTGTTCGCACTGGCCCGCGAGTTCGGCATTCCGATCCGTTTCGCCGGCATCGGCGAGCGCCCGGAAGACCTGCGCGTGTTCGACCCGGAAGCCTTCGTCGACGCCCTGCTGCCCGAAGCGCTGGGCGGCTGATACACCGCGCAGCCACGCATGGCGTGGCTCTATTGCAATCCGGTAGAGCCACCCCACGGGTGGCTGCCTCTCTGGAACACCGATGCCCCGCCAGCCGCACGCCAGCGCCAGCACTGCCCAGGAAGACGGCTTCGTCGCCCACCTGCTGCACTGGTTCGACGACCACGGCCGCCATGACCTGCCTTGGCAGCACCCGCGCAGCCCCTACCGGGTCTGGCTGTCGGAGATCATGCTGCAGCAGACCCAGGTGGCCACGGTCATCCCGTATTTCCAGCGGTTCCTGCAGCACTTCCCGACCCTGCCCGACCTCGCCGCCGCCAGCAACGACGCGGTGATGGCGCAGTGGGCCGGGCTGGGCTACTACGCCCGCGCACGCAACCTGCATGCCGCTGCAATGCGCTGCGTGGAACTGCACGACGGCGACCTGCCGCGCGATTTCGACGCACTGCATGCCCTGCCCGGCATCGGCCGCAGCACCGCCGGTGCGATCCTCAGCCAGGCCTGGAACGACCCGTTCGCGATCCTCGACGGCAACGTCAAGCGCGTACTCAGCCGCTACCATGGCATCGAGGGCTTCCCCGGCCTGCCGGCCATCGAGAAACAGCTGTGGGCCATTGCCGAGGCGCACGTGGCGCAGGTGCCGGCCGGGCGCATGGCCGACTACACCCAGGCACAGATGGATCTGGGCGCGACCGTATGCAGCCGCGCCAAACCGGCCTGCGTGATCTGCCCGCTGCAGGACGCGTGCGTAGCGCGCCGCGAAGGCCGCACCGCTGAACTACCCACGCCCAAGCCCAGCAAGACCCTGCCCGAGCGCGAAGCAGTGGCCCTGCTGCTGCGCGACGCGCAGCAGCGCGTGCTGCTGCAGAAGCGACCGGACACCGGCATCTGGGCGCAGCTGTGGACACTGCCGCAGGCCGACGCCGGCAGCGTGCTGCAGGACTGGTTCGACGTGCATGTCGACGGTTCGCTGGAAGAGGCCGAAGAGCTGCCAATACTGCAGCACACCTTCAGCCACTACAGGCTGCATCTGCAGGTACTGTCGCGGCAGGTGCACGGCCTGCGCGTGGAAGAACCCACGCTGCGCTGGGTCGCCAGCGATGAGCTGCCCGCACTGGGCCTGCCGGCGCCGATCCGCAAACTGCTCAACGGCGCCACGATCAAGACGCCGAAACGAAATTCCAAGAAACCCCGCAACCACGAGTGAGTGCCATGCCCCGAACCGTCTTCTGCCAGTACGAACAACGCGATGCCGAAGGTTTGGACTTCGTGCCCTACCCGGGCGAGCTGGGTCAGCGCATCTTCAACAACATCGGCAAGCAGGCCTGGGCGGCATGGCTGGCGCACCAGACCATGCTGATCAACGAAAACCGACTGTCGCCACGCACGCCGGAGCATCGCGCGTTCCTTGAAGGCGAACTGGTCAAGTTCCTGTTCCAGAAGGACGCGGAAAAGCCGGCCGGCTTCACTCCGGAAGCCTGACCTGCCGGTAGCGGGGGGGGGGGGGCCGCCCCCCCCCCCCCCCCCGCGCGCCCCCCCCCCCCCCCCCGGGGATGGGTTGGTGGGGAGGGGAGCC
>NZ_JBJNRH010000014.1:128633-136853 GCF_045809185.1 Nocardiopsis yanglingensis
CCTCCCCTCGGTACCCGTGCCCGGCGGTTCGGGCGGGGCCTGGCCGGCCCACCCGCCCCCCGCCGGGCATGGCCCGGCGCTACCAGTTTATTTTCCGGATTCCTCGCGCTCCTGCACCTGCGCCTGGCGCAGCTCCTGTTCGGAGGCACGCAGCGCCTTCACGTCCAGCTTGCGGATGCTGTCGATGAAGCACGGCATGCGCGGGCCGCCGGTGGGGTCGCGCACCAGCACCTTGTCGAAGCGTGCCGATACACGGTTCATCTGGCTGGTCAGGCCGATGGCAGTGGCATACGACAGGTCCTGGCAGGGACCTCTCAACTCCAGCAGATAGGCTTCACTGGGTCGGGTCCACACCGCCAGCGCGCTGTCACCCAGCTCGGTCCAGCCATTGAGGGTGCCGAAGAACTGCATGTCGTTCTGCGGCGCACCGGCATGGGCACGGTACAACTCCAGTTTTTCGGTGCTGCTGAGCCGGCCGGTGGTGGCACAGGCGGTCAGGGCCAGACAGAGGCCAGCCAGCAGAAGCGGGGTCTTCATGGCGATCTCCTCGGGGAACTGTCGCCATCATGCGCCTGGGCTGGCAACGCCGGCGCGACGACCGGCAGCCCCATTCAGGCGCCGGTCGACCAAGGTCGACCTCTACCAAAGCAGGCCCAGGGCTCCGGATTCCGGTAGTCGCCAACCCTGGTTGGCGCTTGCCCTGCAGGAGCAGCCGACCAAGGTCGGCTTCCACCAAAGCGGCCCAGCACCTCAGACGTCGGCGTGCGCCAGTGCGTGCAGGCGCCCTTCGCGCAGTTCCAGCACGCGGTCCAGACGGCGCGCAAGGCTGCGGTCGTGGGTGACCAGCACCAGGCTGGTGTGACGCGCGCGATTCAGCTCCAGCATCAGCTCGAACACCGTTGCAGCAGTGCGGTCATCCAGGTTGCCGGTCGGCTCGTCACCGAGCACGCAGGCCGGATGATTGACCAGTGCTCGCGCCACCGCAGCACGCTGGCGCTCGCCGCCGGACAGCTCGCCCGGCTTGTGATCCAGGCGATGGCCGAGGCCGACCGCTTCCAGCAGCGTAGTGGCCCGGCTGCTCGCTTCGGCCACTGCAGTACCGGCCAGCAGCACCGGCATCATCACGTTTTCCAGCGCCGTGAACTCCGGCAGCAGGTGATGGAACTGGTAGACGAAGCCCAGCGCCTGGTTGCGCAGCAGGCCACGCGCGGTATCGGACAGCGCCGACATGCGATGGCCGGTCACGTAGACCTCACCCGCGGTCGGAATGTCGAGGCCACCCAGCAGGTGCAGCAGCGTGCTCTTGCCGGCGCCGGAAGCACCGATGATCGCCACGGTTTCGCCGGCAGTCACGGTCAGGTCCAGGCCATCGAACACCGGGGTCTGCATGCGCCCTTCGGCGTAGGTCTTGCCCAGTGCTTCGGCGCGGATCACTTCATCGCCGCGGTTGAAGACCTTATTCATAACGCAGGGCCTCCGCCGGCTGGGTGCGTGCTGCCCGCCAGGCGGGATACAGGGTGGCCAGGAAGCTCATCAGCAACGCGACGACGGTGATCGCAACCACGTCGCCGGTCTGCATGTCGGTCGGCAGGCCGGTGATGTAGTACACATCCTCCGGCAGCAGCTTGACGTTGAACACGCTCTCGATAGCGCCGAGGATGCGTTCCAGGTTGAGGGTCAGAGTGATGCCGCCGATCAGGCCGGCCAGCGTGCCGAAGATGCCGATCAGCGAACCCTGCACCATGAACACCTGCATCACCCCGCCCGGGGTCAGGCCCAGCGTGCGCAGGATGGCGATGTCGGCCTGCTTGTCGGTCACCAGCATCACCTGCGAGGACACCAGGTTGAAGGCGCCCATGGCGATGATCAGCGACAGCAGGATGCCCATCACCACCTTCTCCATGCGCAGGGAGTGGTAGAGGTTGGCGTTCTGCTGGGTCCAGTCACTCACGCGGTACGCACCGCCAAGGCTCTGCGCCAGATCCACGCCCACTTCCAGCGAGCGGTCCATGTCGTGCAGTTTCAGCCGCACGCCGGTAGCACCATCGGAACGCAGCACGCGCTCCAGGTCCTGCATGTTGGCGAAGCCGACGCCACGGTCGACCTCGTTGTAGCCGGCCTCGAAGATACCGCTGACGGTAAAGCGTTTCATCCGCGGCACTGCGCCGGCAGGCGTGCCCTGCACTTCGGCGAAGGTCACCAGCACCTGGTCGCCGACGTCCACGCCCAGCCAGATCGCCAGCTCCTTGCCCAGCAACAGGTTGAAGCTGCCCGGCGTGAGGCTGTCGTAGCTGCCCTTGGTGACCTTCTTGTCGATCACCGACACCTTCGGCTCCAGCGCCGGATCGATGCCCTGGATGATCGCGCCCTGCACGCGCGGGCCGCTGATCATCGACTGGATCTCGATGTACGGCGCGGCACCGGCCACGCGCGGATCCTTGCGGGCGATGTCGACCACACGCATCCAGTCCGGCATCGGCTCGCCGTCGCGGCTGATGGTGGTGTGCGCGGTCATCTGCAGCAGGCGGCTGCGGATTTCCTTCTGGAAACCGCTCATCACCGCCAGGGTGGTGATCAGCACCGTGACGCCGAGCGCGATGCCCAGGATCGATGCCATCGAGATGAAGGAGATGAAGCCGTTGCGGCGCTTGGCGCGCAGGTAGCGCAGGCCAATGGCCACGGGAATGGGTTTGAACATGCAGGCACGCCGGTCAATTCAGCTTATGGTGCCATCGACCGGGGCCGACGGGAAACGCCACGTGCGGCCACGGCCAGTCGCAGTTCACGTCGCTGCCCGGAATCGAGCACATCCGGCCAGAACAGCAGGCGCCGGCGCCGCCGATCCTCACGCCACAGCAACAGCATCCAAGGCCCACGCACGACCAACCGTGGTTCATCGACGTCCTGCCCGGCCACCTGCAGCGGCTCGGGCGGTACCGGCAGAAGCACCTGCACGCGTGGCCTGCGCTGGCGCCAGGCCAGTTCGGCCAACCCGACGCTCCAGGCCAGCACCACCGCGGGCATCAGCAGCCGTGAAGGCAGGTCCGATGCGCGCAGCAGCCAAGGCGCGGCCAGCAGCACCGCCAGCTGGGCGGCGGCCTGCAGCCTCGAGGGGCGCCACTCAAGGCTTGAGGGCGAGGATCTTCTGCATGAGGGGGATCGCGTGCGCATGTGGGCAGGCCTCATAGCCCATGAACCAGCGCCACAACTTATCGTCCTCGCAATCAAGCAGGAACAGGAAAACCTCGCGCTCTTCGGTCGGCGCAGTGCTCCACTCACGGTCCAGGTAGCGGCCGAACAGCTGGTCCAGCTCACGCATGCCGCGGCGGCAACGCCAGCGCAGCTTCTTCAGCAGAACGTCTTCTTCCATCATGTTTCTCCAGATACAGCAAAGCCACGCATGGCGTGGCTCTACTGGGGTGGCACAGCCACGCGCGGCGTGGCTCTACCGGGTACAGCCGGGCCTGATCAGGCGCGGCGTTCCATCATCAGCTTCTTGATCTCGGCGATCGCCAGCGCCGGGTTCAGGCCCTTCGGGCAGGTCCGGGCGCAGTTCATGATGGTGTGGCAGCGGTACAGCTTGAACGGATCTTCCAGATCGTCCAGGCGCGCACCGGTGTCCTCATCGCGCGAGTCGATGATCCAGCGGTAGGCCTGCAGCAGGATGGCCGGGCCCAGGTAACGCTCGCCATTCCACCAGTAGCTCGGGCAGCTGGTCGAGCAGCACGCGCACAGGATGCACTCGTACAGGCCATCGAGCTTCTTGCGGTCTTCCGGCGACTGCAGGCGCTCACGGTCCGGCGGTGCCGGGGTCTGGGTGCGGATCCACGGCTTGATCGACGCGTACTGCGCGTAGAAGTGGGTCAGGTCCGGAACCAGATCCTTGACCACGTTCATGTGCGGCAGCGGGTAGATCGGCACTTCCTTCTTGCCGCAGTCCGAGATGGCTCGGGTGCAGGCCAGGGTGTTGGTGCCGTCGATGTTCATCGCGCACGAACCACAGATACCTTCGCGGCAGGAGCGACGGAAGGTCAGGGTCGGGTCGATCTCGTTCTTGATCTTGATCAGGGCGTCCAGGACCATCGGGCCACAGGCGTCCAGATCGACTTCATAGGTGTCGGTGCGCGGGTTGCTGTCGTCGTCCGGACTCCAGCGGTAGATCTTGAAGGTGCGCACGTTCTTGCCGCCGTTCTTGACGGGGAAGTGCTTGCCCTTCGTGATCTTGGAATTCTTGGGGAGTGAAAACTCGGCCATGGCTGCTCTCGTTGGCTCAGGCGGCCCGCGCCCTTGGGCGCGGATTGCATGGTAGGCGGGGTCGGATCAGTACACGCGCGGCTTCGGCGGCACTACGGACACGTCGTCGGTCAACGTGTACATGTGCACCGGACGGTAGTCGAAGCTGCACTTGCCCTTCTCGTCGACGCTGACCAGGGTGTGCTTCTGCCAGTTGACGTCGTCGCGGTCCGGGAAGTCCTCGTGCGCATGCGCGCCGCGGCTTTCCTTGCGCTGTTCGGCCGAGTTGATCGTCGCCACCGCGTTGAGCAGCAGGTTGTTCAGCTCGTAGGTCTCGATCAGGTCCGAGTTCCATACCAGCGAACGGTCGGAGACCTTCACGTCCTGGAACGAGTCGAAGATCTTGTCCATCTTCTCGCAGCCTTCCTTCAGCGTCTGGCTGGTGCGGAAGACGGCTGCGTCGGCCTGCATGGTGCGCTGCATGCGATCGCGGATGACCGAGGTCGGGGTGTCGCCGTTGGCGTGGCGCAGCTTGTCCAGCAGGCCCAGCGCCTTGTCGCAGGCATCAGCCGCCAGCGGCTTGTGCGATGCGCCCGGCTTGATGGTCTCGGCGCAGCGGTTGGCCACCGCACGACCGAACACCACCAGGTCCAGCAGCGAGTTCGAGCCCAGGCGGTTGGCGCCGTGCACGGACACGCAGGCCGCTTCGCCGATCGCGTACAGGCCCGGGATCACTGCATCGGGGTTGTCGCCATCCTTGCGCACCACTTCGCCGTGGTAATTGGTCGGAATACCGCCCATGTTGTAGTGCACGGTCGGGATGACCGGGATCGGCTGCTTGTGCACGTCGACGCCGGCGAAGATGCGGGCGCTTTCAGCGATGCCCGGCAGCTTCTCGTCGATCACGCCCGGGCCGAGGTGGGTCAGGTCGAGCAGGATGTGATCCTTGTGCTCGCCGACGCCGCGGCCTTCGCGGATCTCGATGGTCATCGAACGGCTGACCACGTCGCGCGAGGCCAGATCCTTGTAGTGCGGTGCGTAGCGCTCCATGAAGCGCTCGCCGCTGCTGTTGCGCAGGATGCCGCCTTCACCGCGGACACCCTCGGTGATCAGGCAGCCAGCGCCGTAGATGCCGGTCGGGTGGAACTGCACGAACTCCATGTCCTGCATGGCGATGCCGGCACGCATGGCCAGGCCGCCACCGTCGCCGGTGCAGGTGTGCGCCGAGGTGGCGCTGAAGTAGGCACGGCCGTAGCCGCCGGTGGCCAGCACCACGCCCTGGGCGCGGAACAGGTGCAGGGTGCCGTCGGACATGTCCAGGGCCAGCACACCGCGGCAGGCGCCTTCGTCATCGAAGATCAGGTCGAGTGCGAAGTACTCGATCATGAAGCGCGCATCGTGCTTCAGCGACTGCTGGTACAGGGTGTGCAGCATCGCGTGGCCGGTACGGTCAGCCGCCGCGCAGGTACGCTGCGCCGCCGGGCCTTCGCCGTACTTGGTGGTCATGCCACCGAACGGACGCTGGTAGATCTTGCCTTCGGCGGTACGCGAGAACGGCACGCCGTAGTGTTCGAGCTCGATGATGGCCGGGATGGCCTCACGGCACATGTATTCGATGGCGTCCTGGTCGCCCAGCCAGTCCGACCCCTTGATGGTGTCGAAGAAGTGGTAGCGCCAGTCGTCCTCGCCCATGTTGGCGAGTGCGGCCGAGATGCCGCCCTGGGCGGCAACGGTGTGCGAACGGGTCGGGAAGACCTTGGTCAGGCACACGGTCTGCAGGCCCTTGGCGGCCAGGCCGAACGTGGCGCGCAGGCCGGCGCCGCCGGCGCCGACCACGACCATGTCGTACTTGTGTTCGGTGATCTTGTAAGCGGACATCTAATCTGGATTCCTGTGTTGGTGCCTGGGCTCAGGCAACGCCGAGGGCGATGCGGCCCACCGCAAACACACTGACGATCATGCCGAGCACGGCGACGAACTTCACCGCGGTCTGCAGCACCAGGGCCAGCAGCGATTCGTGGATGTAATCTTCCAGCACGACCTGCATGCCGAGCTGCGCGTGCCAGAACATGGCGATCAGCAGGCCGATCAGCGGCACGGCGTTCCACGGCTTGGCCACGGCGGCAGCGGCGGTCGCGTAGTCCGAGCCCAGCAGGCTCAGCACGAAGACCAGGAACCAGATGCCCAGCGCCACCAGGGCGGCGGCGGTCAGGCGCTGGTGCACGAAGTGCTCGGTGCCGGTCTTGGCCGAGCCAAGGCCACGCACGCTCTTCAACGGGGTACGGAACTTGCTCACGCGGCACCTCCGAACATCACATAGGCCCACACCAGCAGGGTGATCACCAGGCTGCCGATGACCGACAGCCAGCTGCTGCGGATGAAGGCGGGGATGCTGAAGCCGATGGCGAAGTCCTGCACCACATGGCGGATGCCATTGCACAGGTGATAGGCGAACGACCATGTCCACGCGAACAGGAACACGCGGCCATACCAGGCCCCGGCATGGCCGGTGAAGCAGTTCCAGGACTCGGGCCCCATCATCAGGGCCAGCAGGCCGGCGGCGATGATGAGGGCACCAACAGACAGAAAGACGCCAGTGGCTCGATGCAGGATCGAGGTGGCCATCTGAATCTGCCAGCGATACACCTGAAGGTGCGGGGAAAGTGGGCGTTGTCTGGTCGCCATTCGCTGGGCTCGTTGTCTCGGCTGGGCGGCACGCGGCCGCGTTGGCTCAATGCTGATCAGAAATCGATGCAGCGTCCGTTTTTCTCCCAATCGCCGTACCGCACCGGATCAAGTCCGCCGCGGCCGCCGAATTCCTCTGCTTTTTCCTGTTCCACGGGCACGGGTGCCGCGGGGACCAGCGGGGCTTCAGATTCGTCGTCGGGAGTGGGGGTTGTTTGGCCTATCATGTTCGGTCTCGCAACGCACAAATTTTAGACCTCGTTCACGTGCCTGACAACCTGCCCCCTGCTTTCGTCGGATATCCGCGCCTGCCCGGCCACCAGCTGCTGAGCCTGCAGGGCCCGGATGCGGCTGTCTTTGCCCACGCCCAGTTCAGCAGCGATGTCACCGCCCTGCCCCTGCAACACTGGCAGTGGAGCGCCTGGTTGAGCGCCAAGGGCCGCACCCTGGCGGTGTTCCAGCTGCTTCGGCTGGCTGAAGACCATGTGTTGCTGGTGCTGGCCGACGGCGACGCCGATGCGATTGCGTCGCAACTGCAGCGCTTCGTATTCCGTCGCAAGGTGAAGGTACTGGTGCGCAACGATCTGGCGGTGGCCGGCGCGTTCACTGCGCCCGAGGCCGCCAGCGGCGCCGCGATTGCGCAGACTGCAGGTGACGGCTGGGAACTGGATCTGGGCAGCGATGCCCTGCCGCGCACCCTGCGCATTGGCAGCGCCGATGCCTTCGCCGCCGGCGGCGAAGCCGATGAGACCGCTTTCGCACTGGCCTGGCGCCAGGCCGACCTGCGCTACGGCCTGCCCCGGCTGGAAGAAAGCCAGCGCGAAGTGTGGACCCCGCAGCAGCTGGGGTTGGACCGCCTGAACGGTTACAGCGTGAAGAAGGGCTGCTATCCCGGCCAGGAAATCGTCGCCCGCACCCACTTCCTCGGCAAGGCCAAGCGCGCGGTGCAGCTGCTGCATACCGCAGCACCGGCGCAGGCCGGCGATGGCGTGCAGCAGGACGGTACGGCGCTGGGCACCATTGCCAGCGTGGCCGGCGATCTGGCACTGGCGGTACTGCCGCTGGAGGCCAGCGACGCTGATCTGCAGGTGGGCGACGCCGTGGCGCAGCGTGTGCCGCTGCTGGATGGGTTGGCGCGCTGAATCTGTCGGGAAACCGCATCTGGTGGGTGCGGACCTTGGTCCGCACTGCTTCTGCTGGCATCCCATCCACGCATGGCGTGGATCTACTGGATCCGGTGGAGGCGGACCGTTGGTCCGCACGCCTTCGCTGAAAGAATGGTAGCGCCGGGGGCGGGGCGGC
>NZ_JBJNRH010000015.1:0-19311 GCF_045809185.1 Nocardiopsis yanglingensis
GCCCGCCACTACCAGTAGATCCACGCCACGCGTGGATGGGGCGCTCGCTGTGTAAGGAGGTGCCAACCGAGATTGGCACCCACCAATGGCGGAGCGCACAAAAAAAGCGGCGCCCCGTGGGGCGCCGCTCTGCTCTCAACGATGTTCAGTCGAACATGGCCCGATTTACTTGGCCGGGGCCTTGTCCTTCATCATCGCGTCGCGGGCAGCCTTGAACGGGTTGCCTTCGTACCAGTTCGGCCAACGATCACCACCGGCCAGTTCCTTGCCCACGCCGTACATCAGCTGCAGGTCTTCCACGGTGCCGTCCAGCTTCCAGGTGGCCGCATCGAACTCGTCCTTCGGGCCGTGGTAGCGGTTGGCGCCGTAGTCGGCTGCAGCCTTGCGGCCCGCGTCCACGCCACCCTCGCGCAGGTCTTCGCCGCCATCGGCGTACAGGGCCGGAACGCCTGCCTTGGCGAAGTTGAAGTGATCGGAACGGAAGTAGAAGCCGCTCTGCACCGAGGTCTCGCCGTGCAGGGTACGGTCCTGGGCGGCAGCCAGCGGCTTGAGGATGTCCTCCAGCTCCGAGCTGCCGAAGCCGGTGACGGTCACGTCCTTGGCACGGCCGGCTACCGACATCGCGTCGATGTTGATCACACCGGCGATCTTGTCCAGCGGGAAGGTCGGATGGGCGACGTAGTACTTCGAACCCAGCAGGCCGGATTCTTCCAGGGTCACGGCCAGGAACACCACCGAACGCTCCGGCTTCGGCTCCTGGTGGGCCATCGCTTCAGCCACCTCAAGGATGCCGGCCACGCCGGTCGCGTTGTCGACCGCGCCGTTGTAGATGTTGTCGCCGGTCTCACCCTCATGCTTGCCCAGGTGATCCCAGTGCGCCATGTACAGCACGGCCTCGTCAGCGCGCTTGCTGCCCGGCAGTACGCCCACCACGTTGCGCGACTGCTTCTGTGCGATCTGGCTCTTCAGGTCGACCGCAGCGGTGGCCTTCAGCGGCACCGGCTTGAAGCCGCGCTTGCTGGCGTCCTTGTAGGCCTGGGCGAGGTCCAGGCCGGCACCGGCGAACAGCGTCTTGGCGGCGTCGGCGCTCAGCCAGCCCTGTACCGGGATACGCGCTTCCGGGTCATCCTTGGCCGGCAGGTCGTACTGCGGGCCGGCCCAGGAGTTCTTCACCACGTCCCAGCCGTAGGACGCGCCGGCGGTGTCGTGCACGATCAGCGCGGCAGCGGCGCCCTTGCGCGCAGCCTCCTCGAACTTGTAGGTCCAGCGACCGTAGTAGGTCATGCGCTTGCCGTCGAACAGCTTCGCGTCATCGACATGGAAGCCCGGGTCGTTGACGAACATCACGACCGTCTTGCCCTTCCAGTCCTGGCCGGCGTAGTCGTTCCACTTCTGTTCCGGCGCGTCGACGCCGTAGCCGACGAACACCAGGTCGCTGGCATCGACCTTCACCTCGGCCTGGCCGGTACGGGTACCGACCACCATGTCGGTGCCGAACTTCAGTTCGGTGGTCTTGCCGCCCTGGGTGATCTTCAACACGGTCGATTCATCGGCCGTGGTCTCGGTCATCGGCACGTCCTGGAACCAGCTGTCGCCGTTGCCGGGCTGCAGGCCGATGCGCTGCATCTGGTCGCGGATGTAGTTGACCGTCAGTTCCTCGCCCTTGCTGCCCGGGGCGCGGCCTTCGAATTCATCCGAAGCCAGGGTCTTGACCATCTCGGCGAAGTCGCCGGCGTTGATCTCCGGGGAGAACTGATGGGCGGCGGGCTTCGCGGCAGCGGTGCCGGTGGCCGGCGCGGCGGCCGGCGTGTCTTCGCCTTTGCAGGCACTGAGCGCGGCCGCAGCGGCCAGGCACAGGAGGAGTTTGCGGGGCATCGTCGATTCCTGGGTAACAAAGGGCGGCCGCGCGTCGTGCACGACCGGTATCAGCGAGTATCACCGAACCCGAAGGCGCGGTGCGCTCAGTCCGCCGGGGCGGTTTCGGTGTCGAACGGGATCGCCTCGGCGCCGGTGACCGGCCCGATGCGGGCGCTGCGGTGCACGTACAGCACGACCTCGCGTTCGAACTGCAGGGGGCCGTTGACCACGGCATTCGGGCCGATGATCACGCGTGGTTTGCGGCTGGCGGTCAGCGAGACGCTGAAGTTCGGCTTGCGTACATGCACGCCACCGGTGACCTGCGAGCCGATGCCCACGGTGATGTCACCGTTGACGGTCTCCACGTCCTTGCCGACGCGGCTTTCGACCAGGCCGATGCCGCCGTTGACGGTCTCGACGCCGCCTTCGACCTGGCTGCCGCGGTCGGTGAAAATGCTGCCGTTGACGGTGCTGACGCTGCCGCGCGCGATGACCTCGCGGCCCAGGCGCACACCGCCGTTGACCGTTTCAATCTTGCCGGTGCGCGCGCGGTCGGCGACCTTGACCCCGCCGTTGACGGTGTCGATGCTGCCGGTTTCGACGCCTTCGCCGACACGGATACCACCATTGACGGTGTCCAGCTTGCCGTAGCGTTGGCCGGCTTCGGCGCTGATGCTGCCGTTGACCTTGCTGATGTTCTCCTGGGCACAGACGGGCCCGGTGACCAGCAGGACGCCCAACAGCAGCGGAATGGAAAGAGCTTTCATGGGGACCTCGATGGATGTGCGGCTGGCAGGCCGCGTGCGGAGATGTCACCATTCCCCGGTACCCCCTGCAACTGCCTGAAGTCACTGGAAAGCCCTTGCGCGACAACGCCTTCCCATCACGCCGACATCACACCGCCGCCGTACGCGGCGGGCGCTGCCTGCTGTTGGGGCTGGCGATCGCCTTGGCGCTGCCGCTGCCGGGCGCAGCGCAGACCACCCGCGAGACCGAGCGCAAGCTGCAGAAGCTGCGCAGTGAGCTGAAGGGCGTGGCGCAGGAGCGCCGGCAGATCGAGGGCCAGCGTGGCCAGGCCTCGCAGCAGTTGCGTGAGGCAGATGAAAAGGTGGCCCGCACCGGCCGTGCGCTTGCGCAGACCGAAACCGCGCTGCGCGAGCAGGGAAGAGCCCTGGCCGAGGCCGAACAGCGCCGCAGCACGCTGCAGGCCAACCTCGCCCAGCAGCACCGCGAGCTGGCCGGCCTGCTGCGTGCGGCCTACCAGCTGGGCAACCACGCACCACTGAAGCTGCTGCTGTCGCAGGACACGGTAGCCGATGCCAATCGCGCCCTGGCCTACCACCGCTACCTGCAGCGCGAGCGGGCACAGCGCATCACCGCCCTGACCGCTGACTTGAAGGAACTGGAAGCGCTGCAGGCACAGATCGCCGAGCGCAAGCAGAAGCTGCAGGGTGCGCAGCAGGACCAGAAGCAGCAGGCAGCGGCCCTGGAAGTGGACCGTCGCGATCGCGCCAAGACCGTTGCTTCGCTGGACGAGCGCTTCAAGGACCAGCGCGAGAAGGAACAGGCGCTGGGCCAGGACGCCAAGGCGCTGGAAACACTGCTGGCCAATCTGCGTGCAGCCGCTGCCCGCGCCGAGGCCGAGCGTCGCGCGGCTGCGCGCCGTGCGGCAGCAGAGAAGGCTGCCGCCGAACGTGCCGCACGCCAGGCCGCGGCACAGGGACGGCCGCCGCCGCCCACGAAGGTTCCGCCGGCGGTGGCGTCCGCACCTGCGCCGAAGGTTGGTGGCCTGGGCTGGCCGTTGTCCGGCAATCTGCTGGCGCGCTATGGCGGCAAGTTGCCCGATGGCCGTACCAGCAGCGGCGTGCTGATCGGCGCGCCGGCCGGCAGCACCGTCACCGCCGTGGCCGACGGCACCGTGGTGTTCTCCGACTGGATGACCGGCTACGGCATGATCCTGATCGTCGACCACGGCAATGGCTACATGAGCCTGTACGCCCACAACGACACCCTGCTGAAGGATGCCGGCGCGCGGGTCAGCCGCGGCGATGCGGTAGCCAAGGTCGGCAATTCCGGTGGCCAGGGCGTTACCGCGCTGTACTTCGAGCTGCGCCGTGGCGGGCAGCCGGTCAACCCGGACAGCTGGCTGCAGCGGCGCTGAATCCAGGCCTGCCGGATGCGGGCCGGATTCAACGGGAATTTAGCTGTGCTTCGCGCATAATCGGTGCATGTGCCTTGGGCACGATGCCAACGTCGACAGGAGTGATCCATGCGCGCAGCCCGTACCGCCACCCTCTTGCTGGCCCTGTTGCCAGCGCTGTCCTGGGCGCAGCAGACCGCGCCCGCCCCGAGCCAGGAAACCAGCGGGCAGGCAGCGAACAGCGAGGAGGCGGTGACCTCGAAGGTGCCGCTGGAGGAAATCCGCCGTTTTGTGGCCGTGTACAACGCGGTGCGTGCCGCCTATGTCGACCCGGTCGATGACAAGAAGCTGATGCAGGCGGCGGTGCGTGGCCTGCTGCTCGACCTCGATCCGCACAGCACCTACTTCAACAAGGAAGACGCGCAGGCCTTCGACGAGCAGGCCAATGGTGCCTACGAGGGCATCGGCGTGGAGCTGCAGCAGCAGCCGGACAACGCCAGCATGAAGGTGATCTCGCCGATCGACGACACGCCGGCGGCCAAGGCCGGCATCCTCGCCGGTGACCTGATCATCGCCATCGACGGCAAGCCGATCAGTGCGATCGATGCCAGCGAGCCGCTGCGCGGCCCGGCCGGCAGCAAGGTGGTGCTGACCATCGTGCGCGAAGGCAAGCCGAAGCCATTCGACGTGAGCCTGACCCGCCAGACCATCCGCGTGACCAGCGTGAAGAGCCGCATGCTGGAGCCGGGCTACGGCTACATCCGCCTGAGCACCTTCCAGGCCGATACCGGTTCGGACTTCCAGAAGCAGGTGCAGCAGCTGCAGAAGCAGGCCGGTGGCCAGCTCAAGGGCCTGGTGCTGGATCTGCGCAGCAACCCGGGCGGCCTGCTGACCGCTGCGGTGCAGGTGGCCGATGATCTGCTCGACAAGGGCAACATCGTCAGCACCCGTGGCCGCATCAGCATCAGCGATGCACGTTTTGACGCCACCCCGGGCGACCTGCTGAAGGGCGCACCGGTGGTGGTGCTGGCCGATGCCGGTTCGGCCAGCGCATCGGAAGTCCTGGCCGGCGCGCTGCGCGACAACAAGCGTGCGCGCGTGGTCGGCAGTCGCACCTTCGGCAAGGGCTCGGTGCAGACCGTGCTGCCGCTGGACAACGGTGATTCGGTGAAGCTGACCACCGCGCGCTATTACACGCCCAGCGGCAAGTCGATCCAGGCCACCGGCATCGTGCCGGACGTCGAACTGAAGCCCGCCGCCACGCCGGCCGAGGATGCACTGCCGGCCAGCCTGAGCGATTACAGCGAAGCGACCCTGCCGGGCCATCTGCGCGGCGACGATGAAGGCACCGAGGGCTACCACGCCGGTGCGGTGCTGCCGGGCGATGGTCCGATCAACGACGCGCTGGCCGAGCTGAAGAACCCGGGTTCGGTGGCGGCGCGGTTGAAGGCCGAGGCCGCCAAGGCGGAGGCGGCCAAGGCCACGAAGGCCGCTGCGGCGAAGCCGGAAGCCAAGCTCGAACCGAAGGCGGAAAGCAAGCCGGAAGCAAAGCCCGCACCGGCTCCGGCCAAGCCCTGATTCTGCAGAGTCGAGCCACGCTCGACTGATCTACGAACGAGCGGGTGAGCGTGGAGCCGGCCAGCGGCCGGCACTACCCAGTGTCAGAAACCGTGGCGCTTGCGCAGCCGGCGCGCGATCGCTGCGCGCACGTAGACCCCGTACACCAGGCCGAACACGAAGCCGCCGATGTGCGCCCACCAGGCCACCATGCCGAAGCTCGGGCCGATGTGGGCGAACACCACCTGCAGTGCGGCCCAGACGCCGATGAGCAGGTAGGCCGGGGCGCGCACGAACTCCAGGAACAGGCCGAGCGGAATGACCACGCCCAGCCGGGCGCCCGGGAACAGGGCCAGATAGGCGCCGATCAGCGCCGACACCGCGCCGCTGGCACCGATGATGATCTGGTCCGGGCTGCCCATGGTGTAGATCGCCACCAGGTTCGATACCGCGCCACCCACCAGGAACAGCAGCAGCAACCGCCACGGCCCCAGCACCCGCTCGGCGGGCAGGCCGAAGATCAGCAGGAACACCAGGTTGCCCAGCAGGTGCGACCAGTCGGCGTGCAGGAACAGGGCGGTGAACAGGCGCAGCACGCTGCCGTCCTGCAGGGTGGCCCACCAGTCCAGCGGGTGGGTCAGGCCGGTGGACAGGGCGCCCCAGTCCAGCCAGAGGCTGCCGCGGGCATCGTCCGGACGCGAGATCGACCACAGGAATGCCAGCCACAGTGCCGCAAACAGCACGGGCGTGGCCCAGCGCAGGGCCGCCTTCTTGCGCGACGGGAGGGAGACGAACATGGGCACTAGCCTAGCGTGCGGGCGCTTGCGGCGGGGATTGTCCTGTTCAGCTTTTGGGACGAAAAAACCGCCACTGCTGTTATTGTTTCATTAACAGCTCTGGGTAATACTCGCATACGGCGTCGTATGTCGGGAGGGGAATCCGGCGCGCTCCGATGGGTCCCAGGACCTGCCGGGCGCAGGCGCACTCAGAGCAACATCACCGCTTACCGGAGAGAGAACTACGATGCAAACCGCTTCCACCATTGCCCGTCTGACCCTGCTGGCCGTCGGCGTTGCCGGTGCGCTGGCCGCCGCCGATGCCAACGCCGCCGCCTTCCAGCTGAAGGAAAACAGCGCCAAGGGCCTCGGCCGTGCGTTCGCCGGCTCCACCTCCGCTGAAGGCGATGCCTCGGTGGTCGCCACCAACCCGGCGTCGATGCGCCTGCTCGAAGGCACCCAGATCCAGGGCGACGTCAGCGCCATCAGCTTCGGCGCCAAGTTCCGCGGTCAGGGCAAGTACGCCAACGGCGCTCCGATCTCCGGCGGCAACGGCGGCGACGCCGGCATGATCGCCCCGGTCCCGGCAGCCTACTTCCACCTGCCGTTCGGCGAGAACGACAACATGCACTTCGGTGCATCGCTGACCGTGCCGTTCGGCTTCAAGACCGAATACGACCGTGACTGGGTCGGCCGCTACAACGGCGTCAAGACCGAGCTGCAGGCGATCGACCTGGGCGTCGCGTTCTCCTACGACGTCAACCCGTACCTGTCGTTCGGTGCTTCGGTGTTCGCCGAGCGTCTGAACGTCGACCTGACCAGCGCCGTCGATACCGGCACCGCGATCAACGCCAGCGCCCAGCAGAAGGCTGCCGCTGCTGTTCTGGCCGCCGGTGGCACCGCCGCCCAGGCCGCTGCCGCTTCGCGTCAGGCCGCCGTCGCCATGGCCCAGCAGGGCTTCGCCCCGGGCACCGCCGATGGCTTCCTGCGCATCAAGGGTGACGAAGTGTCCATGGGCTACACCCTGGGCATGACCGTCAGCCCGGTGGAAGGCACCAACATCGCCTTCAGCTACCGCTCGCAGGTCAAGCACAAGATCAACGACGGCAAGGCCGACTTCACCATTCCGGGCAACGCGGAGACGTTCCTGCGCGCAGCCGCTCCGGGCACCTTCATCGACAGCAACGGTCGTGCCTCGATCACCCTGCCGGCCAGCGCCACCGTCAGCTTCACCCACCGCGTGAACGACCAGTGGAAGATCATGGCCGACGTCTCGCGCACCGCGTGGAGCAAGTTCGACCAGGTCGTCGTCGACTATGACTCCAACCAGCCGGACAGCGTGCTGCCGTTCCACTACCGCGACACCACCTTCGCGTCGATCGGTACCGAGTACCGCATGAACGAGAAGCTGACCCTGCGCGGCGGTCTTGCCTACGACCAGACCCCGACCACCGACGCACACCGCGACGTGCGCGTGCCGGACACCACCCGCAAGTGGCTGTCGCTGGGTCTGACCTACGCGGCATCGGAAAAGATGGAATACAGCGTGGGCTACACCCACCTGTTCACCAAGGATCCGAACGTCAACTCGACCTCGGCCACCGCCAACACCGTGACCGGCAAGTACAAGGTCAGCGGCGACGTGCTGGCGGCTTCGATGCAGTACAAGTTCTGATTCGGGCGATTGCCTGAAGCAGTACGAAGGAGGCCCCGCGCAAGCGGGGCCTTTTTTCTGGGGGCCTCGGACCATCCACGCATGGAACGGACCCAGCGGGAGTGTCTCCATCGGTGGCCTGGATCCATGACAATAGCGCCATGAACCTGTCCGATCCGAACTTCCAGCTGGAGCTGGCTGCCAACATCGCCGTCGCCGGCTCGATCCTGCTGGCCGGTCGCAACAACGTGCACACCTGGTGGCTGGGCATCGTCGGCTGCGCATTGTTTGCTGCCGTGTTCGAACGATCGCATCTGTATGCAGACATGGTGCTGCAGTTCTTCTTCATCGCCATCAGCGTGCTGGGCTGGTGGCAGTGGCTGCGTGGTGACCATGGCGCGCCGCTGCCGATCACCGCGCTGCGCCCGCGTGCATGGGCCTGGCTGGCACCGTTGGCGGTGGTGGCCACGTTCGGCTACGGCTGGATGCTGACCCGCCTGACCAATGCCTATGCGCCGTATATCGATTCGGCGGTGCTGGTGTTGAGTGTGATCGCGCAGATCCTGATGATGCGACGCAAGCTGGAATCGTGGTGGGTGTGGCTGCTGGTGAACACCGTTGCCGTGCCGCTGTACTACAGCCGTGGCCTGCACCTGACTTCGATCCTGTATGTGGGCTTCTGGATCAATGCGCTGGTGGCCTTGCGCCATTGGCGGCACCTGATGCACGAGGCCAGGGCAGCCGATGCCGCTGCCTGAGCGCGTTGCACGCGGCCTGGTGGTGGGCAAGTTCTGCCCGCTGCATCTGGGTCACGAACGCCTGATCGAATTCGCCGCCACGCGCTGTACGCAGCTGCTGGTGATCGGCTGGTCGCAGCCGGGCTTTGCCGGCTACAGCGCCGAGCGCCGCGAGCGCTGGCTGCGTACGCGTTTCCCGCAGGCGACGGTAGCGGTGCTGGATGACGCACGACTGGCGGCATTGTGCACGCAGCACGGTTTGCCAGTGCGAACGCTGCCGCGGGACAGTGATGACGAACAGGTGCAGCGCGACTTTGCCGCCTGGCTGTGCTTGAACCTGTTCGGTGGGCCGGTGCAGGCGGTGTACACCGGTGAGGACTACGGCGACGGCTTCGCGCAGGCGCTGACGGCGCACTTCGGCGTGCCGGTACGTCATGAACGGCGTGAGCGTACGCGGGACATCGGCCAGGCCTGTGGCACCCAGCTGCGCACCGACCCGCATGTGCATCGCCATGGCCTCGCACCGCAGGTGTATGCGGACTACGTGCAGCGCGTGGCGTTCATCGGGGGCGAGTCCAGCGGCAAGACCACGCTGGCCCGCGTGCTGGCCGAGCGTCTGCAGACCGCCTGGGTGCCGGAGTATGGCCGCACCCTGTGGGAGCAGCAGGGCGGAGAACTGATGCCGGACGATCTGCTTCGCATCGCAATGGCACAGCCGCAGCACGAAGACGAAGCTGCACGGCATGCGCATCGCTGGCTGTTCTGCGATACCACGCCGCGGGTGACGCTGGGCTACAGCGGCTGGATGTTCGGCACGGCACCGGAACCGTTGCGGCAGGCGGCACGACGACGCTACGACCTGCTGTTCCTGTGCGCACCGGATATTCCGTTCGACCAGGATGGCACGCGCGTGGGCGAAGCCTTCCGGGCGCAGCAGCATGCGTGGTACCTGACGCAGCTGCAGGTAGAGGGGGTCGAGTACGTGTTGCTGGAGGGCGATCTGGAGACGCGCATCGCACGCGTGCAGGGCGAGCTGGCGAAGCGGGCGGACAACCGGTTCAGTGTCGCCCCGCCGCTGTAGAGCCGAGCCTGTGCCCGCTGCACCATGCAAGCCGAGCGTGGGCTCGGCTCTACAGAAAGCAGAAGCACAAAAAACCCCGCTTTCGCGGGGTTTTTCGTTCACTGCGTGATGCGGGCGATCAGTCGCCCAGGGTCAGCAGCGAGGCGTTGCCGCCGGCGGCGGTGGTGTTCACCGTCACCGTCTTTTCGGTGGCGAAGCGCAGCAGGTAGTGCGGGCCGCCGGCCTTCGGGCCGGTGCCGGACAGACCCTGCCCGCCGAATGGCTGCACGCCGACCACCGCACCGATCTGGTTGCGGTTGACGTAGACGTTGCCGACGTGGACGCCGTTGCTGATGCGATCGACAGTCTCGTCGATACGCGAATGCACGCCCAGGGTCAGGCCGTAGCCGGTGGCGTTGATCTGGTCGATCACTGCGTCGAGCTGGTCGCCCTTCCAGCGGATCACGTGCAGGACCGGCCCGAAGATTTCCTTGTGCAGCTGGCCCAGGTCCTTCAGTTCATACGCACGCGGCGCGAAGAAGGTGCCGTTGGCCGCTTCGGCGGACAGCTCGGCGGCGGCGATCAGGCGCGCTTCGCGGTCCATGCGCTCGGCGTGGTCCTGCAGGATCTTCAGCGCGTCGGCGTCGATCACCGGGCCGACGTCGGTGGACAGCAGGCCGGGGTTCCCGACCTTCAGTTCCTTCATCGCACCGGCCAGCATGGTCATCACCTTGTCGGCGATGTCGTCCTGCACGAACAGCACGCGCGCGGCCGAGCAGCGCTGGCCGGCGGAGGTGAAGGCCGAACCGATGGCGTCCTTGACCAGCTGTTCCGGCAGCGCCGAGGAGTCGGCGATGAAGGCGTTCTGGCCACCGGTCTCCGCGATCAGCACGCCGATGGCGGCGTCACGCGCGGCCATGGCGCGGTTGATCGCACGTGCGGTATCGGTGGAGCCGGTGAAGGCCACGCCGGCCACGCGCGGGTCGGCGGTCAGCGCGGCACCGACGGTGGCGCCGTCGCCCGGCAGGAACTGCACCACCTCGGCCGGCACGCCGGCGTCGTGCAGCAGCTTCACCGCGTAGTAGCCGATCAGGTTGGTCTGCTCGGCCGGCTTGGCGATGACGCTGTTGCCGGCGGCCAGTGCGGCAGCCACCTGGCCCAGGAAGATCGCCAGCGGGAAGTTCCACGGGCTGATGCAGACGAACACGCCGCGGCCGTGCAGCTGCAGCTCGTTGGACTCACCGGTCGGGCTCGGCAGCTTCTCGGCGTGGCTGAACTGCTCGCGCGCCTGCTTGGCGTAGTAGCGCAGGAAGTCCACCGCTTCGCGCACTTCGGCGATGCTGTCGGGCAGGCTCTTGCCGGCTTCCTTCACGCACAGCGCCATGAACTCCGGCATGCGCGCTTCCAGCTGGTCGGCGGCGTGCTCGAGGATGGCGGCGCGGCTGGCGGCCGGGGTACGGTTCCAGGCCGGCTGCGCGGCCACGGCATTGGCCAGGGCCTTCTGCACGGTGGCGGCATCGGCGGCCAGCCACTGGCCAACCACTTCGCGGGTGTCGGCCGGGTTGGTCACCGGCAGCGCGGCGCCGGCCGGGTTCGCACCCGGCACCAGCGGAGCGGCCTGCCAGGGCTTGACGGCTGCGTTGAGCTGCTCGGCCAGGGCGCGCAGTTCGTTGTCGTTGGCGAGGTTGGCGCCCATGGAGTTCTTCCTGTCGTGGTTCTGGCTGCGCAGCAGGTCAACCGGCAGCGGGATCTTGGGATGCGGAATCGATTCGAACGAGGCGACCATCTCGACCGGATCGCGGATCAGGTCGGCGATCGGCACGCGCTCGTCGGTGATGCGGTTGACGAAGCTGGAGTTGGCGCCGTTTTCCAGCAGGCGGCGCACCAGGTACGGCAGCAGGTCTTCATGCGAACCGACCGGCGCATACACGCGGCAGGGCAGGTTCAAGCGATCGGCTGGCACTACTTCGGCGTACAGGTCGTCGCCCATGCCGTGCAGCTTCTGGTGCTCGTACACGCCACCGTTGGCGATGCTGCGCACCGCGGCGATGGTGTGCGCGTTGTGCGTGGCGAACATCGGGTAGATCGCGTCGGCATGCGTGAACAGACGCTTGGCGCAGGCCAGGTAGGAGACATCGGTGTTCTGCTTGCGGGTGAACACCGGGTAGCCCGGGTAGCCTTCGATCTGCGCGCGCTTGATCTCGGCGTCCCAGTAGGCGCCCTTGACCAGGCGCACCTGCAGGCGGCGCCCGGCGCGGCGCGCCATGTCGGCCAGGTGGTCGATCGTGTACGGGGTGCGCTTCTGGTAGGCCTGCACGACCACGCCGAAGCCATCCCATCCGGCCAGCGAGGCATCGCCGAACACCTGTTCGATGATGTCCAGCGACAGTTCCAGGCGGTCGGATTCTTCGGCGTCAACGGTGCAGCCGATGCCGTAGCTCTTGGCCAGCTGCGCCAGTTCCAGCACGCCCGGCACCAGGTCCGTCAGCACGCGCTCGCGCTTGGCGTGCTCGTAGCGCGGGTACAGCGCCGACAGCTTGATCGAGATGCCCGGGGCGTTGTTGACGTCGCCGTCCGGACGGCCGCCGCGTGCCTTGTGATCGCCGCCGATGGCGTGGATCGCACGACGGTAGTCTTCCAGATAGCGCAGCGCGTCCTTCATGGTCAGCGCGCCTTCGCCCAGCATGTCGAAGGAGTAGCGGTAGTTCGCGTTGTCGCCCTTGTGCGAGCGCGACAGCGCTTCGCTGATGGTGCGGCCCATGACGAACTGGTGGCCCATGATCTTCATCGCCTGGCGCACGGCCAGACGCACCACCGGCTCACCCACGCGGCCGACCAGGCGCTTGAACGCGCTGGGCGCATCGGCGCGGGTGGCGTCGTTCATCTGCACCAGCTTGCCGGTCAGCATCAGGCCCCAGGTGGAGGCGTTGACCAGCACCGAGTCGCTGCCGCCCAGATGCTTTTCCCAGTCGGCATCGGCCAGCTTGTCGCGGATCAGCTTGTCGGCGGTGTCCTGGTCCGGAATGCGCAGCAGCGCTTCGGCCACGCACATCAGCAGCACGCCTTCCTCGCTGCCCAGGTCGTACTGGCGCATGAAGGCTTCGATCGCGCCCTGGTCCTTGGCACGCACGCGCACGCGGCCGACAAGGTCGGCGGCCAGCGCCTGCACCCTGGCCTGCTCTTCGGCCGGCAGGCGGGCCTGCGCCAGCAGCTCGCGGACGTGGCTGGCCTCGTCCTTCAACCAGGCATCGGTGATGGCCTGGCGGAACGGGTTGGGGGGCGCCGGCAGTTCCGGCGACAGCAGCGCGCCGGGACGCGGAGCGTCGTGGGCGGCAGGGGAGGAGGAAGGTGCGTTCATGCCGGTCCGGCCAGTGGAAAACTTGGCGATTTTAATCATTTTTGCGGGTTGCGGAAGTGCCCCGCAGCCACCTTCGTGAAGTGCTGATAGCCCCTAGCTGCGGTCGATTCAGCGTGTTCAGCAAGCTCGACATAATTTGTGCTGAATTCGTCATTCGTGCCGCCGACCTCATGCTGTGTTGCAGCATGGGAAAAAGTGTGAATGCACCCTTGCTACCGGCGAGAGGGCGGGGCTACCATCGAGACGTTTCCCGCGGCAGGAACGCGGTTGCGACATGATCGAGGTGCTTCCAGCTCCGGATGGGTCAGGTACGCAGCTGCGGCTGCGTCCCCCACGGGCGCTCGATGCCCGGCAGTTCGTCCTGTTGTTCACCGTGTTGTCGGGTGTGATGTGGCTGGTGTCCGCCCTCGGGTGGTTGGCCGGCAATGCATTCGCCCCCCTGTTCGCGCTGCTGTACAGCCTGGTGCTGGCGGCGGCACTGCGTGCCTTGTGGCGCAGTGGTGAACGGCAGGAGGAGATCCGGGTAGTGCCGGCGTACGTGGAGGTCATCCCCGTACCCGGTGGATCGCCGGTGTTCCGGGCCCACCCCCACTGGGTGCGCCTGCTCACCGACGACGAGAGGGTCCGGCTGGCATCCAGCGGCCGGCAGGTGGAGGTGGGGAGTTTCCTCGCGCCGGCCGAACGTCAGACGCTTGCAGAGACACTTGAAAGCTTGCTCGCCGCCAGCGATGGCGGCAACCGACGACGCTAAGGGTCTAGGCAATGAAGCAAAGCAGCAGGTGGGGCACGAAGTGCGTTGCAGCGGTCACCGCCATGGTGGCCGGGGGACTGATGCCGGCGTTGGCCTGGGCCCAGGCGGCCGATCCCAAACCGTGGCAGCTGAACATGGGCAAGGGGGTGACCCAGACCTCGCGCCTGGCCTGGGAATCGAACAATCTCTCGTTGATCATCTGCACGGTGATCGGCGTCATCGTGTTCGGCGCGATGGCCTACGCCATCTTCAAGTTCCGAAAATCCAAGGGCGCGGTCGCCGCCACCTTCAGCCACAACACCAAGGCCGAGATCATCTGGACGGTGATCCCGGTGATCATCCTGATCGTGATGGCGTGGCCGGCCACGGCCAACCTGATCAAGATGTACGACACCCGCGATGCCGAGATGACGGTCAAGGTCACCGGCTACCAGTGGATGTGGAAGTACGAGTATCTCGGCGAGAACGTCACCTTCACCAGCCGCCTGGACCGCGAGTCCGACCGCGTGCGGCAAAGTGGCATTGTGCCGACCCGCGAGAGCCATCCGCATTACCTGCTGGACGTCGACAACCGCCTGGTGCTGCCGGTCGATACCAAGGTGCGCTTCGTCATCACCTCCGACGACGTGATCCACGCCTGGTGGGTGCCGGCGCTGGGCTGGAAGCAGGACGCCATCCCCGGTTTCATCAATGAAGCCTGGACCAGCATCGAGCAGCCCGGCGTCTACCGCGGCCAGTGCGCCGAGCTGTGCGGCAAGGACCACGGCTTCATGCCGATCGTGGTCGAGGCGGTGTCCAAGGAAGAGTTCAAGCAGTGGCTGGCGCAGCGCAAGCCGGCGCCGCCTGCCGCGCCGGCAACGCCTGCGGCACCGGCCGAACCGACGGCACCGGCGGGCGAGGCACCGGCTGCGCCTGCTGCTGCAGAAGCGGGCAGCGCACCTGCCACCGCGGCCAGCGGCGCGTGATGTAAAGCCCGCGGCCGTTCGCGGCTGCGGTGACAACCGATTCTGAGAGGTGTTTTGCAATGGCGCACTCGGCAGTTGGGCACGACGATCACCATCACCAGCAGAGTTTCTTCGAGCGTTGGTTCTTCTCGACCAACCACAAGGACATCGGCACGCTGTACCTGGGTTTCAGCTTCATCATGTTCATCATCGGCGCTGCGATGAGCGTGGTGATCCGCGCCGAACTGGCGCAGCCGGGCCTGCAGTTCGTCAAGCCCGAGTTCTTCAACCAGATGACCACTGTGCATGCGCTGGTGATGATCTTCGGTGGCGTGATGCCGGCCTTCGTGGGCCTGGCCAACTGGATGATCCCGCTGCAGATCGGCGCGCCGGACATGGCGCTGCCGCGCATGAACAACTGGTCCTTCTGGTTGCTGCCGGTGGCCTTCAGCCTGCTGCTGCTGACCCTGTTCCTGCCCGGTGGCGCGCCGGCCGGTGGCTGGACGCTGTACCCGCCGCTGTCGCTGCAGGGCGGCTACAACGTCGCCTTCAGCGTGTTCGCCATCCACGTGGCCGGCATCAGTTCGATCATGGGCGCGATCAACATCATCGCCACCGTGCTGAACATGCGTGCGCCGGGTATCGACCTGCTGAAGATGCCGATCTTCTGCTGGGCCTGGCTGATCACTGCCTTCCTGCTGATCGCGGTGATGCCGGTGCTGGCCGGTGCGGTGACCATGCTGCTGACCGACAAGTTCTTCGGCACCAGCTTCTTCAACGCCGCCGGTGGCGGTGACCCGGTGATGTACCAGCACATCTTCTGGTTCTTCGGGCATCCCGAGGTCTACATCATGATCCTGCCCGCCTTCGGCGTGGTCAGCGAAATCATCCCGACCTTCAGCCGCAAGCCGCTGTTCGGCTACCAGGCGATGGTGTACGCCACTGCCGCGATCGCATTCCTGTCGTTCATCGTCTGGGCCCACCACATGTTCACCGTGGGCATGCCGCTGGGTGGCGAGATCTACTTCATGTTCGCCACCATGCTGATCTCGATCCCGACCGGCGTGAAGGTGTTCAACTGGGTCAGCACCATGTGGCGTGGCTCGCTGACGTTCGAGGCACCGATGCTGTGGTCGGTGGCCTTCGTCATCCTGTTCACCATCGGTGGCTTCTCCGGCCTGATGCTGGCGATCGTGGCGGCCGACTTCCAGTACCACGACACCTACTTCGTGGTGGCGCACTTCCACTACGTGCTGGTGACCGGCGCGGTGTTCGCGCTGATCGCCGCGGTGTACTACTGGTGGCCGAAGTGGACCGGGCGGATGTACAGCGAGAAGTGGGCCAAGGTGCACTTCTGGTGGTCGATCGTGTTCGTCAACCTGCTGTTCTTCCCGCAGCACTTCCTCGGCCTGGCCGGCATGCCGCGCCGTATTCCCGATTACAGTGTGGCCTTCGCCGACTGGAACCTGATCAGCTCGATCGGTGCGTTCGGTATGTTCGTCACGCCGTTCATGATGGCCGCGATCCTGCTGTCCTCGCTGCGCAATGGCGAGAAGGCCGAGGCCCGTTCCTGGGAAGGTGCACGCGGCCTGGAATGGACGCTGCCGTCGCCGGCACCGGCGCACACCTTCACCACGCCGCCGACCATCCGCCCGGGCGACCTGGCGCATGACGACATCACGCATTGAGGTGGGGCATGCATAACGAGAGCCCGCTGCAGACCTGTAGAGTCGAGCCATGCTCGACTGACGAAAAGCAGCCGAGCATGGCTCGGCTCTACAACAACCCGGGCGACGCCCCGGAAAACGGCATCGAACTGCAACGCCAGCGCGCCAAACGCACGGCGATGTGGGTCGGCGCCATCGCCGTGCTGGTCTACGTCGGCTTCATCCTCAGCGGGGTGATCGGCCGATGAGCGAGGCACCGGCCAGCACGCCGTCACGCAGTGCGGGGCTGCCGCGCCTGATCGGTGTGGCGGTGGCGGTGTTCCTGCTCACGTTCTCGCTGGTGCCGCTGTACCGCATCGCCTGCGAGAAGGTGTTCGGTGTGCGCCTGGAGCGCGGCCCCGGTGGCGAAGCCAGTGCAGGTGCCGCGGCCGGCAAGCGCACCGTGCGCGTGGAGTTCGATGGCGGCGTCAATTCGCGCCTGCCGTGGTCGTTCCATCCTGAGCAGCTGACCATGGACGTGGTGCCCGGCGAACTCAACGAGGCGCTGTACTTCGCCCGCAACGACAGCGCGGCTGCCGTGGTCGGCAGCGCGGTACCTTCGGTGGCGCCGGCGCGTGCGTCGGGCTTCTTCAGCAAGACCGAGTGTTTCTGTTTCACCGCGCAGACGCTGCAGGCCGGCGAGAAGCGCGACATGCCGGTGCGTTTCATCGTCGATCCGGACCTGCCGCCGGAGATCAGGACGATCACCTTGTCCTACACCTTCTACCGCAACGACGCGCTGTCCGATCGGCTGGCCCCGGCCGCCACCTCGGAAGGCGCGCACGCCGCACCCTGACCCGGATACCGACATGGCCCAGACACCGACCGACGCCAACGTGTACTTCGTCCCGGCCCAGAGCAAATGGCCGTTCGTGGGTTCCATCGCGATGATGGTGACCATGGTGGGCGTGGCCAGCTGGCTCAACGATGCCAGCTGGGGACGCTGGACGTTCTACATCGGCATCGCGATGCTGGTGCTGACCCTGTTCTGGTGGTTCAGCGACGTGGTGCGCGAATCGCAGGCGGGCAACTACAACCACCAGGTCGATGGCTCGTTCCGGATGGGGATGATCTGGTTCATCTTCTCCGAGGTGATGTTCTTCGGTGCCTTCTTCGGCGCACTGTTCTACACCCGCAACCTCGGCCTGTCGTGGCTCAGCGGCGAAGGCCGCGGGGTGATGACCAACGAGCTGCTCTGGCAGGGCTATTCCGCAGGTTGGCCGACCAATGGCCCGGCCGCGATCGGTGGCGCATTCCAGACCATTCCGGCCTGGGGCCTGCCGCTGATCAACACGTTGATCCTGCTGACCTCCGGCGTGACCCTGACCATCGCCCATCATGCACTGAAGGCCGGCAACCGCCGCCAGCTGCTGATCTGGCTGGGCCTGACCGTGGTGCTCGGCCTCGGCTTCCTGACCCTGCAGGCGGAGGAGTACATCCACGCCTACAAGGAACTGAACCTGACGCTCGGCTCGGGCATCTACGGTTCGACGTTCTTCATGCTGACCGGCTTCCACGGCGCGCACGTGCTGCTGGGCACGATCATGCTGATCGTGATGTGGCTGCGTTCGGCCAAGGGGCACTTCACCCGCGACAACCATTTCGGTTTCGAAGCCGCCGCATGGTACTGGCACTTCGTCGACGTGGTGTGGCTGATGCTCTTCATGTTCGTCTACGTGCTTTGACCGCGCACGCATCGGTGGCCTCAGCCGCCGATGCCGTGCGGTTTGATCCAACCCATGTAGATGCTCACGATCACCAGCAGGATCAACGCCACCGATACCGCGATGCGGCGGGTCAGTGCGTTGACCGTGCGCTTGGTCTGGCCGCGGTCGACCAGCAGGTAGTAGAGGCCGGCGCCCAGATTCCAGACGATGACAATCAGAAACGCGATTACCAGCAGGGTCTTCAACGAATCACTCATGCGCGGCTCGAGGGCAGGGTGGATGGGCCTATCTGACCGCGTTTGCGCGGACTTGTCATGATGCGCCAGCACACGCGCGTGATCGGATGGCTGCTGGCAGTGCTGGCCATGGCCGGTTTCACCGCATTGGGGCTGTGGCAGCTGCAGCGCATGCATGCCAAACAGGCAATGTTGGATGCGCAGGGTCCAGCTGTGGCGCAAGCGCTTCCGTTGTCGCAGGCGCTGGCGGCACCCGGCGCCTTGCACGGGGTGGCCGACCACGGCCGCTTCCTGCCCGGCGTGGTGCTGCTCGACAACCAGACCCGGCATGGCCGCGCCGGGGTGAAGATCTATCGCCCGTTCCGCAGTGACGAGGGCAGCGTGCTGCTGGTCGATCTCGGCTGGCGTGCGCTGCCGCCGGATCGCACGTTGCCGGATGTGCCGGCGCCGCCTTCACCGGTGGCCGTGCGTGGGTTGCTGGCACCGCCGCCGTCGGCGGGACTGGCACTGGGCCCGGCGTTCTCCGCCACTGGCGAGGCCGGGCGTTGGCTGGCCAGTCGCTTGCCCGCCGAAGGCCTGGCGCGCGCGCTGGGGCTGCAGGCGTTACCCGAACGCGTCCTGCGCCTGGATCCGGCACTGCCATTCGGCGATGAGCGTGACCTGGACCTGCTGCCGAACACGCTGCCGCCGCAGCGTCATCTGGGCTACGCCGTGCAGTGGTTCGGGCTGGCCCTGACCGTGCTGGTGGTCGCGCTGGTGCTGGAACGGCGCCGGAGGCGCGTGATTACCCGGTAGTGGGGGGGGGGGGGGGGGCCCCCCCCCCCGGGGGGGGGGGGGGCCCCCCCGCCGCCCCACCCCCCACCCCAAC
>NZ_JBJNRH010000015.1:19321-29002 GCF_045809185.1 Nocardiopsis yanglingensis
GTGTGGGGCGGCGGCGGCCCTTTACTCCCGGGTTTCGGTGGTCCGGGCCGGGGGGCCGCCACTACCGGCATCCCTTACCCAACCATGAGAAAATGCCCCGCATGAACACTGCTACGTCCCCGCAGGCGCGCGGCTCCGGCCGCCGGACCCTGGTACTGCTGTTTGCCGTGTTCTTCGGGGCGATGGCGCTGGCCGCCGTGTTGCGCTTCTCCGGCTGGCAGCCGACCGGGCACCGCAATGCCGGCCAGCTGCTGAAGCCGCCGGTGGACCTGCGCCAGCAGGCGCCCACCCTGGCCAGCGGCCAGCCTTACCCGTGGAATCCCGAGGCCCGTACCTGGCGCCTGCTGGTGGCCCCGTCCGGGGCCTGCGACGCGCAGTGCGTCACTTTGTCGCAGGGACTGGGCAAGGTGTGGCAGCTGTTCGGCCATAACGCCGATAATGTCGAGATTCTGTGGCTGGGAACGCCACCGGCGTCGATCGCCTCGCTGCCTGCGTTGCGGCCGCTGGCCCCGTCGCCAGCCCTGCGCGCGGCGCTGCCTGGCGTCGATGATCCGGCGGGATTGCCGGTCTACGTGATCGATCCGAACGGCTTCGTGATCATGCGTCATGCCCCGGGCAGCGACCTGGGTGGCCTGCGCAAGGACATGGCCACGTTGCTGAAACTGAAGTGAGTCCCGTTTGATGAGCCTTTCCGCGCGTCCGGCGCTGCACCGCAATTTCCACCGCCTGGCGTGGTTCGCCATGATCATGACCGCGAGCACGATCATGTTCGGCGCCTTCGTGCGCCTGTCCGATGCCGGCCTGAGCTGCCCGGACTGGCCGACCTGCTATGGCCAGGCCACCTGGCCGCAACACGTGGAAGAGACCATCGGCCACCCGGCGGCGGAGATCCGCCCGCTGGAGACCCACAAGGCCTGGCGTGAGCAGGTGCACCGCTTCCTGGCCGGCGCGCTGGGCATCGAGATCCTGACCCTGGCGCTGCTGGCCACGCGCAAGCGGCGATTCGGAAGCACGGCGGTAGTGACCGCCTGCGTACTGGTGGCCGCCGGCATACCGCTGTACATGATGGGCTGGCATGGCACGGCCAGCGTGCTGGCGCTGATCGGCGAGGCGATCCTGCTGATCGCCGCGCTGCGCTGGAGCAACATCGACCTGGCGCGCGCTGCACTGCTGACCCTGGCGGTGGTGATCTTCCAGGCCCTGCTGGGCATGTGGACGGTGACCCTGCTGCTCAAACCCATCGTGGTGATGGGCCATCTGCTTGGCGGCATGCTGATGTTCGGCCTGTTGGTGTGGATGGCCTGGCGCGCAACGCACATGCCGATCACCCTGGCTGAAGCGCCGAAGCTGAAGTGGCTGCTGCGCATCGGCGTGGCGGTGCTGGTCACCCAGATCGCACTGGGGGGCTGGGTCAGTGCGAACTATGCCGCCCTGGCCTGCGGCGGCGGCAGCGCCTCGTTGGACAACTTCCCGCGCTGCGCCAACCAGTGGTGGCCGCAGCACAATTTCGTCGAGGGCTTCACCCTGTGGCGTGGCATCGGCGTGGATTACGAAGGCGGCGTGCTGGATGGCGCTTCGCGTATCGCCATCCAGATGGCGCACCGCCTGTTCGCGGTGGTGGTGGCCGTCTACCTGCTGTGGCTGGGCGTGCGCCTGTTCCGGTTGCCGAGCATGCGTGGCTGGGCCAGTGCGCTGATCGCGCTGCTGGTGCTGCAGGTCACGCTCGGCATCCTCAATGTGAAGCTGGCGCTGCCGCTGGAAGTGGCGGTGGCCCACAACGGCGTGGCCGTTGCCCTGTTGTTCGTGCTGGTCAGCCTGCTGGCCCGCCTGCGTGCCCCGGACTGATTCCATGTTTTCCAACTACCGCCAGTACTGGGACCTGACCAAACCCAAGGTCGTCGCCCTCATCGTTTTCACCGCCCTGGTCGGCATGGTCCTGGCCATCCCCGGCGTGCCCAGCTGGGAGCAGGTGCGCGCAGGCGTGCTCGGCTTCCTGGGCATCTGGCTGGCCGCTTCGGCCGCCGCGGCGATCAACCAGCTGCTGGATGCGCACATCGATGCGCAGATGGCGCGCACCTCGTGGCGTCCGCTGGTGGTGGGCAAGGTCAAGCCGTGGCAGGTGCTGGTGTTCGCCGGCGTGCTGATCGTGTTGTCGATGGTCATCCTGGTGCTGTGGGTGAACCTGATCACCGCCGTGCTGACCTTTGCCTCGCTGATCGGCTACGCGGTGATCTACACCGTGTACCTCAAGCGCGCGACCTCGCAGAACATCGTCATCGGTGGCCTGGCCGGCGCGATGCCGCCGATGCTGGGCTGGGCCGCAGTGACCGGCATGCAGGGTTCGTCGGACTGGGCGTACTCGTCGCTGCTGGTGCTGATCATCTTCATCTGGACGCCGCCGCACTTCTGGGCGCTGGCGATCTTCCGCCGCGAGGACTACGCCAAGGCGGAGATTCCGATGCTGCCGGTGACCCACGGCGTGGTGCACACCCGCAAGCAGATCATGGTGTATTCGGTGGTACTGGCACTGGTCTGCCTGCTGCCGTACCTGGTGGGCATGAGCGGTGCGTTCTACCTGGGCGGCGCGATCGTGCTCAATGCCGTGTTCCTCTGGTACGCCTGGCGCATGCTGGACCCGCCGGACGAGCTGTTCTCGATGAAGATGTTCTATTACTCCATCGTCTACCTGATGGCGCTGTTCGCCTTCCTGCTGGTGGACCACTGGATCCTGCCCTGGTTGTAAGGGGCTGCCCTTTGTAGAGCCGAGCCATGCTCGGCTGAGGGCTGATCGGAGAAGCAGCCGAGCATGGGCTCGGCTCTACACTTGATCTGCGCCAGCTGCGTCGCCATTGCTGTTCCTGACCCCCAAGGAAAGGAAGGCGCAGGGATGCATTCGATCTTCCGCTGGACCACTGTGCTGCTGCTGGCGCTGGGCATGGCCCTCAGTGCGCATGCCAACGACACCGCCGCGCAGATCCGCCAGCATGCCGGTGACCATCGCCTGCTGGTGCTGGGCGAATTCCACGGCACCCGCGAGACCCCGCTGCTGGTGCGCCAGCTGGTGGACGACTACAGCCGCGACGGCACGCCGGTGCTGTTGGCGCTGGAGCTGCCACGCGGCGAAAACCCCACGCTGCGCGAATATCTGGAATCCGATGGCGGGGCCGCGGCGCGCCAGCATCTGCACGGCCGCGCGTTCTGGACCGTGCGCGATGACCAGCATGACGGCCGTCGCAGCCGCGACATGCTGGCAATGATCGAAAGCCTGCGCGTGCTGAAGTCGCAGGGACGTGTGATCGACGTCGTTGGCTATGACGTCAACGCCAGCAAGGGCGGCAACCAGGTACGCGATGACCTCATGGCAGCCGAGTTGCGGCGGCTCTATCGAGGCCTACCGGCCAATGCACGCATGCTGGTGCTGACCGGTAACGTGCACGCCATGCTGCGGCACCCGCAAGGTATGCCGCCGGAAATGCAGATGCATCCGATGGCGTCGCAACTGCGGGATCTGGATATCTACAGCGTACGGTTGGGCGCGCAACGTGGTCAGACGTGGGGATGCGCGGGCGGTTGCATGGCGCGGCCACTTCGAGAGCAGGTTGCCACCGGGCCGCGGGTCGATGCCGATGCTGAACGGCCGTACGACCTGTGGGTGTGGATGCCGGAGTTGAGCGTCGGCACGCTGGTGGATCCGTAGCGTCAGGCAAACCATCCACGCATGGCGTGGATCTACTGGCGCTTCACGCCATCGGTGGGAGTAGAGCCACGCCATGCGTGGATGGGCTCTCACGGAACCCGGCGCAGCCAGTGTCGGGTTTCGCCCGGGAGGGCTGCAACTGCGCCCATCGACCAAGCCGTCGCGCTGTAGGGTTTTGCCGCGCTGTCAGCTTCCTGCACGCAAGGCGTCACAGATACCGACTGTTCCACCAGACCGGATCATCAACAGTAGATACACAGGTATTGCGGGATGACTCGCAATTCTGTGGAGCAATCAATGAGATGTCATGTTTCTCTGCCCATCGTTCTGTGTGCCGCGCTTACCTGCCTGGCTGGCAATGCGGCAGCAGAAGTAAAAGCACTGAGTCGGGCCAACTGCATTGGATTCATCAACGAATCCGTGACCTATGAACGGCCCCAGTTTCGCAATTTTCAGGGGTCGGCCGTAACCAGGCACGTTCCCCTCGGGAACATTGAGCCGAAGCATGCTTTCGGTGCGCCTAACAATGGACTGTACTCCTGGCGATTTTACGCAGGCGATGGCAGTGATCCAGAACGAATGGTTGTTCACGGATATCACACATGGGTGCTGGGCGGACGCGTATTTACGCAATCCACGAGTGCGGTCGATTGCCAACTTTCGGAGTGGTGAGCATCATGAAGAGTCTTTGCTTTATTGCATTCTCGCTGGCCATGTCGATGTCAGCTCAAGCATCCCAGAATGAACCTGCTCCCGATGCGGTAGGGAGCTGGCTACACCAACGCGCCATGCAGGCTGCAATGCAGGAGGCCTCGGCAATGGGAAGATCGTCCGCCAGCGTGGGCAGCTACCAGATGGTGAAACTGGCAGACCTTGATGCCCCCCGAGAAGTGAAGCGGCAGCTTCGCGCTGACATCGAACGATCCAACGGTGTCGTGCGGGTTGCAGCAGGGAGCATCCCAACGCAGGCCGAAATGCTGGCTGCCGTGCCGCGGACTCACCGCTCAACTCCAGAACTACGCCAGCGCCTGCCGCAGCCACCTAGCAGGCTGGAAAGCAGCCTGCTGGGCGCAGCCGAGATGATTGGCATGGAGCCCAGTGGTGCGTTGGAGGGTGGAAAGTCCTCGGGCTTGAGCCGTTTCTACCGGCTAGAGGGTGTCGGCATCGTGGAGTTCAGCGAGAACAACTTCCTCGCTGCGGGCATGCAGATCGAGGTCATCGCGGAGGCGCAGAACACCGTGGTGGACGGCAAGCCCGCTCACCTCGGGAAGGTTGCGGATAGTGTCGGCCGTACTCGGGTTGAGCTTGCCTGGACGGGAGACAGCAAGACCTACAGTCTGACCGTCACGGGCGAGCCGGGCAGCGACGTGGAGCGCAACGCCCGAGTGCTGCACGACATCGCCGCGGCCATCGTGGATTAGCGGCGGCGTATGCGTCATCCACGCATGGCGTGGATCTACTGCGAGTTCATGCCATCGGTGGTTTGGTAGATCCACGCCACGCGTGGATAGATCAGTAGATCCACGCCATGCGTGGATGGTTTTCCCGCAACAACCCGCGCGCCCTGTCAGGGCGCGCGCTTCGCATACCGCTGCGCGATCACGCCGCAGACGATCAGCTGGATCTGGTGGTAGATCATCACCGGCAGCACGATCGCGCCCAGGCTGCCACCGGCGAACAGCACCTTGGCGATCGGCACGCCGGTGGCCAGGCTCTTCTTCGAGCCGCAGAAGACGATGGCGATCTCGTCCTCGCGGTTGAAGCGAAGGCGGCGGGCGATGAAGGTGATCAGCGGCATGGCGATGCCGAGCAGCACGGCGGCGACCACCGCCACGGCCAGCAGCGACAGCAGCGGCGTCTTGCTCCACAGGCCCTCGGTGACGGCTTCGCCGAAGGCCGAGTACACCACCAGCAGGATGGTGGCCTGGTCGGTGTAGCGCAGCAGCGCGCGCTGCTTCTCCACCCAGCCGGCGATCCACGGCCGCAGCAGGTGGCCGGCCACGAACGGCACCAGCAGCTGCAGCATGATGCCGCCGATCGCATGCAGCGGGTCATGCACGCCGCCGGAGGTACCGGCCAGCGCGGTCAGCAGCAGCGGGGTCAGGAATACACCGAGGATGCTCGACAGCGATGCGCTGCACACCGCGGCAGGCACGTTGCCGCGCGCCATCGAGGTGAACGCGATGGACGACTGTACGGTGGAGGGCAGGGTGCACAGGAACAGCACGCCCAGGTACAGCTCCGGGGTCAGCAGCCAGCCCGACAGCGGCTTGAACAGCAGGCCCAGCAGCGGGAACAGGATGAAGGTGCAGGCCAGGATGGTCAGGTGCAGCCGCCAGTGCAGCATGCCGCCGATGATCGACTCGCGCGGCAGGCGTGCGCCATGCAGGAAGAACAGCGCGGCGATGGCGACGGTGGTGACATCGTCGAGCACGATGGCGGCGGCGCCCTTCATCGGCAGCAGCGAGGCCAGGCCGACGGTGCACAGCAGGGCGAGGGTGAAGTTGTCCGGTCGCAGGCGCGACCACCAGCGGGTCATGGTGGGCAGAGTCCTTGGTGCGGAGGGTTCAGGGCGAGGTGACCGGCGTGGCCAGGCGCTGGCGGGTGGCGGCTTCCAGCGACTTCAGGCCAGCACGCTGGCCCAGCTGAAGGGCCTGTTCGGGGCTGGCATGTTCGTAGCCTGCATTGACCAGGCCGAGCACGGCACCGGCGCGGTTGCCGGACGCACAGTGCAGCAGCACCGGCCCCTGGCTCTGCTGCAGGGCCTGGTGCACGGCGCGCACGTTGGCGGCATCGAGCCCCTCGGCACCGGCCACCGGAATGCGCACGTAGCGCAGGCCCAGTGATTCGGTGACGCGGGTTTCATCGAAACCCCGGTCCTCGTCGGGCTGGCGCAGGTCGATCACCGTGCGCACGCCCTGTGCGGCCAAGGCCTGCAGCTGCGCGGCACTAGGCTGGCCGCCGGCATACAGGCCGGGACGGACTTCGTTCAGGGGCGCGTCTTCGGCCAGGGCCGTCAGCGGCAGGCAGAGCGACAGCAACAGCAGGCAGGTCAGGCGCAGCAGCATGGTCCTCTCCGTGAAAACGTCCTGCCGCTACAGGCGCAGTCCGGCGCGCGCCTTCAGCAGCTCGCGCAGTTCGTACTTGTCAGTATCGTCCAGGCCCTGCTGGCGCTGCTTTGCCAACAACTCCTCCAGACGTTGCACCAGCAGCTGTTTCTCCAGCTGGGCCACGGCATCGTGCAGTTCCTGGGTCCACATCGCGTCGTCGCCCGGCAGCGTCTGCGCGGCCAGGGTGTGCAGCGAGGTCTGTTCCTCGCGCCCGTCGAAGTGCTCCAGCAGGGCGCCGGTGCTGATGTCCGGGCGCTGTTCGACCAGGCCCAGCAGTTCCAGCAGCAGCTCCACGCCGGGCAGGCGCAGGCCCTGGAAGTGGTGCTTGCCGCCCAGCGTCAGCGCCAGTGATGGCTGCTGCAGCAGTACGGCGATCGCGCCGCGCACCAGGCTGCGCTTGGCCACGGGCTGGATCGTCCGCTGCGGCTGGCGTTGCGGCATCGGCGCGCGCGTGGCCTGGGCAGTACCGCCCAGGCCGGTCAGCTGCGCCAGCTGCTGCTTCATCAGGTCGCCGAACGCACCATCGGGAATCTGCGCCAGCATCGGCTTTGCCCGCTCGGCCAGGCGCGCCTTGCCGTCCAGCGTGCCCAGGTTGATCTCGCGGGTCAGTTCGTCGAAGAAGAACTGCGACAGCGGCGTGGCCTGCTTCAGGCGCTCGTTGAACGCGTCGGCGCCTTCCTTGCGCACGATGGTGTCCGGGTCTTCGCCATCGGGCAGGAACAGGAAGAACGCCTGGCGGCCATCCTTCATGCGCGGCAGCACCGACTCCAGCGCCTTCCAGCCGGCGCGGCGGCCGGCGGCGTCGCCGTCGAAGCAGAAGAACACGTCCGGCGCGTTGCGGAACAGCAGTTCGGCATGGTCCGGCGTGGTTGCGGTACCCAGCGTTGCCACCGCCTGGGTGACCCCGAACTGGAACAGCGAGACCACGTCCATGTAGCCCTCGACCACGATCAGCCGCTCGATCTTCTGGTTGGCCTGGCGCACCTGCCACAGGCCGTACAGTTCGCGGCCTTTGTGGAACAGCGCGGTCTCGGGCGAGTTGAGGTACTTGGGGCCGTCGTCCTTCTCGAACACGCGGCCACCGAAAGCGATCACCCGGCCGCGGCGGTCGAAAATCGGGAACATCACCCGGTCGCGGAACTTGTCGTAGACGTGGCCGCGGTCGTTCTTGGAGAACAGGCCGGCGCGGTCGAGCAGCTTCATGCGCCGCTCGTCCTTGCCCAGCGCATCGCGCAGGCCGCTGTAACCATCCGGCGCGTAGCCGATCTGGAAGCGCGCGCGGTTCTCTTCATCCACGCCACGGCCATCCAGGTAGCTGCGTGCCTTTTCGCTGCCCTGCAGGTTGCTCTGGAAGAACTTCGTGGCCGCCTCAAGCGCCGAGTACAGCTCGCGGCTGTCGTCCTGCTGCTGGGGGCTGCGCGGGTTCTCGCTGCGCGGCACTTCCATGCCCGCGCGCTTGGCCAATTCATCCACCGCGTCGAGGAATTCGAGGCGGTCGTAGTTCATCAGGAAGCTGATCGCGGTGCCGTGCGCGCCACAACCGAAGCAGTGATAGAACTGCTTGGTGGGCGAGACCGTGAACGACGCCGAGCGCTCGTCATGGAACGGGCAACGCGCTGCGTATTCCTTGCCCTGTCGCTTCAACGGCACGCGGCTGCCCACCACCTCGACGATGTCGGAGCGGGCGAGCAGATCGTCGATGAAAGCGTCGGGGATACGGGCCATGGGCAACAGAACGGGGCGCGGCCGCCAGGGCGCGCAGCAGGGGCGGCAGGTTCCCCTAGTTTACTCGCTGGCGACGCCGGGGCTGGCCTGTTCGGCGTCGACGCTGGCCCTGGCCAGCTGCGCCCGTGCATGCTGGCGTTCGTCGATCACCGCGGTCATCAATGCACCGACGAAGAACACGGCGGTGGCGTAGTAGATCCAGACCAGCGAGATCACCAGTGCGCCCATCGAACCGTAGGCACTGCCCGGGGCCACGGTGGCGATGTAGACGCCGATGCCATAGCGGCCGAGGGTGAACAGCACCGAGGTGATGGCACCGCCGATGAAGGCCTGGCGCCAGGCCACGCGGCGGTCCGGCAGGTAGTGGTAGAGGAAGGCGAAGGCCAGCGTGTACAGCAGCAGCGAGGTCAGGTAGCCGATCGCCGGCAGTACCGAGGGCAGTTGCGCGAACACCACCTGCAGCGCAGTGGTGGCGGTCATCGACAGGATCAGCAGGAAGCCCAGCGCCAGCACCACGCCGAACGAGAACACGCGCTTGCGCAACCAGGCCTTGACCCCTTCCAGACGCTGGCCGCTGGTGTGGAAGATCCGGTTCAGCGCGTTCTGCAGCTGGGCGAACACGGCGGTGGCGCCGATGAACAGCAGCAGCGTGCTCCACAGCCCGGCCAATGAACCGACGCTGGGCTGGCTGTTGGCGTTGTGCAGCACGGTGTCGGCGACGCTGGCCACGCTGCTGCCGGCCACCGAACCGATCTGGCTGATCAATGTCTGTTGTGCCGGTGGGTACAGCGAGGCGGTCAGCCACAGCAGCAGCACCAGCAGCGGTGCCATCGACAGCAGGGCATAGAAGGAGACCGAGGCGGCCTGGGTCAGCACGTCGATTTCGACGAAGCGCTTGGCGACGGCCATCGGGAAGCTGTCCTGCAGGCGGTCAGCGTAGTGGCGAAGCCGTGCGGGAATGCCGTGGGGACGCGTGTCGGCGGGGGAGTGCGATTGCTCGACCATGGGGATGTTGTAGCAGCCGGGGGTCGAAGGTGCGGTGAAGCGGGTGTTGCATCGGTAGCGCCGGGCCATGCCCGGCGACTGTCCGAAACGCCGGGCATGGCCCGGCGCTACCGGATCAATGCCGGCTTAAGCCACCAGCAGCGT
>NZ_JBJNRH010000015.1:29012-42316 GCF_045809185.1 Nocardiopsis yanglingensis
GGGGGGGGGGGGTGGCCGCGGGGGGGCCGGCCCCGGCGGGGCCCCCCCCCCCCCCGCGGCCCCCCCCCCCCCGCTACCGGATCAATGCCGGCTTACGCCAGCTGCTGCTTGACCAGCTTGGAGACCAGGCCCATGTCGGCCTGGCCGGCGAGCTTGGGCTTCAGTGCGCCCATCAGCTTGCCCATGTCGGCCGGACTGGAGGCACCGGTCTCGGCGATGGCGGCCTGGATGGCGGCCACGATCTCGGCTTCGCCCATCTTGGCCGGCAGGTAGGCTTCGATGACCACGATCTCGGCGCGCTCGATCTCGGCCAGGTCCTCGCGGTTGGCGGCTTCGAACTGGCTGACCGAGTCCTTGCGCTGCTTGACCATCTTGTCGAGCACGGCGATCACGGCGGTGTCATCCAGCTCGATGCGCTCGTCCACTTCGCGCTGCTTGATGGCGGCGTTGATCAGGCGGATCACGCCCAGCTTGTGCTTCTCGCCCGCCTTCATGGCGGCCTTCATGTCTTCGGTGAGCTGCTGCTTCATGCTCATGAGGAACCTCGTGGTGGTAGGTGGGGCGGGGCGGATGCCCGAACCCGGAAACGCAAAAAGCCGGCGACGCTCGCGCGTGCCGGCTTCGGCTCCATCGCGACAGGCAAGCCTGCCGCAATGAAGATGCGTCCGATCAGTACAGGCGCTGACGCTTGGTGACGTCGCGCGACGAGCGGCGCAGCTGACGCTTCACAGCAGCGGCGGCCTTGCGCTTGCGCTCCTGGGTCGGCTTTTCGTAGAACTCGCGCTTGCGGGTTTCGGCCAGCACACCGGCCTTTTCGCAAGTGCGCTTGAAGCGGCGAAGAGCAAACTCGAAGGGCTCGTTCTCGCGGACTTTGACGCTGGGCATGGAATCTCCGGGACACAGTAGAACCGGGTCACGCCCGGCGAGCCGCACATTATAGCGGCGAATAGACAAACTGCAAGCGGCCAACCCTGAATACGGGCCGAGGGTTCGAAAGCAGTGAGACCTGCACGTCCCCCGAGGGGGCGGCAGGGGCGTCATAATAGCAGGCATGCGAGTCCTTGGCATCGAATCTTCCTGTGATGAGACCGGCGTGGCGGTGTATGACACCGACCTGTCCGGCAGCGCGGCCCTGCGCGCCCATGCGGTCTACAGCCAGATCGCCCTGCACGCCGAATACGGTGGTGTGGTGCCCGAGCTGGCCAGCCGCGACCACGTCCGCAAGCTGCTGCCGCTGGTGCGGCAGACCCTGGCCGAAGCCGGCCTCGGCGTAGACGACATTGACGGCGTGGCCTACACGGCCGGCCCCGGCCTGGTCGGGGCACTGCTGGTCGGCGCGGGCGTGGCTCGGTCGCTGGCCTGGGCGCTGGAGGTACCGGCGGTGGGCGTACACCATATGGAAGGCCATCTGCTGGCCCCGCTGATGGAAGACGACCCGCCGGAAGCGCCGTTCGTGGCGCTGCTGGTGTCCGGTGGCCATACCCAGCTGGTGGCAGTGGACGCCATCGGCCAGTACCGCCTGCTGGGCGAGACCCTGGACGATGCCGCCGGTGAGGCCTTCGACAAGACCGCCAAGATGATGGGCCTGCCCTATCCGGGCGGCCCGCAGCTGGCCAGGCTGGCCGAGCAGGGCACGCCGGGCGCGTACCGCTTCGCGCGGCCGATGACCGACCGCCCGGGGTTGGATTTCAGCTTCTCCGGCCTGAAGACCCAGGTCCTGATGGCCTGGCGCGACAGCGATCAGAGCGAACAGACCCGCGCCGATATCGCCCGTGGCTTTGAAGATGCGGTGGTCGAGACCCTATCGATCAAATGCGAGCGCGCGCTGGAAGCGGCGGGCACCAACGTGATTGTGGTGGCTGGCGGTGTCGGCGCCAACAAGCGCCTGCGCGCGCGCCTGCAGCAGATGGCCGAGCGCCTGGGCGGCCGTGCCTGCTTCCCGCGGCCGGCACTGTGCACCGACAACGGTGCGATGATCGCCTTCGCCGGCGCGCTGCGCCTGCAGGCCGGCCAGCACAGCCCGCCGAAGGTGGATGTGACCCCGCGCTGGGACATGGCGACCCTGCCGGCGGTGTGAGCCCCGGAACCGGTAGCGCCGGGTCCTGCCCGGCGAACGCATTACGGACGCCCTGTCAACGGCGACGCCGCCAACACCGTTGTCGCCCGCTCATGGCGCTGCAGCCAGCCCAGCGTATGCGGGCAGCGGGCGTGGATCAGCCGCCCGATCGCGGCCAGGTCAGCGCCGATGTCGCGCTCGAGGATGGGCTCGTGGTGCGTGATGCGGTTGCGCAGGTGGCGGATGCGCCCGATGTCAGCGTGGATGGCTTTTCTGATGACGCTGGGATGAGCTGAGGGTGCATGCCGCAGAACTCCGTTGAGTGCGGGTATCCACAGCGTGGCGTCGAAGCGACAGGTGAAAAGCTGCTGCCAGAACACCATCGGCAGCTTGGCGACGATTTCGGGTGTATCGGTCGTGCGGCCAGCAACCTGTTCCAGTGCTGCACGTGCGGAAGTACAGGACGAAGTTGGCAGCCTGCGCCGGAAGGCATCATTCCAAGGCCAACGCGGGCCATGCTGCCGGGCGAGCACAGCTGCAGCGGCGTTGCGGGTGACCACTTCGCACAGATGGACCGGCATCATCAGTGCACTGCACATCCGCATGTTCCACAGGTACAGGGATTCGGCTGTGACGTCGGGGCTGCAGGTCGATGCGATTCTCTCGTAAGTAGACAGACGCTCCGCTGACAACGCGCGCCGCAGTACATCGTATGGAGCCATCGTGATGTGCGGTGGTGAAGGAGGAATCGATGTTCGCGAGAGTGGGCGGCGACCACCATCAGGGAACGTCGTTGTCCGCGCGGCTGATTTTCTGCGTTTGGCCTCGGACGACTACCTGACCTGCCCTGTCGGAATTGGCCTTGACCGGCGATCGGGTCCTTGCCTAATCTGCGTGCCTGCGCCACCGGGACCCGCGGCTGTTCAACAGCTCCCTCCGGGGACAAACGGTAGTACCAAAGGGCCCCGCTAGCAGGGCCCTTTGTCTTTTCTGGAGCCGCGTCCCTGCCGGCCACCCGCCGCCCGTTCCGGGCAGGCTCACCGCCGTGCCGTTACCATGGCCCCCTGTATTCGGGCTGGTAAGCGCAATGGACAAGGTTTTCATCGAGGGGCTGACGATCGACGCCCTGATCGGTATCTACGATTGGGAACGACGGATCCGCCAGGACCTGGTGTTCGACCTGGAAATGGGCTTCGACAACCGTCGCCCTGCGGCCACCGATGACATCGCCCACACCCTGAACTACAAGGCGGTCAGCAAGCGCCTGGAGCAGTTCGTGCGCGAGTCGGAATTCGGCCTGGTCGAGACCCTGGCCGAGCGCTGCGCGCAGATCGTGCTGGACGAATTCGACGTGAAGTGGCTGCGCCTGAAGCTGAGCAAGCCGGGCGCGGTGCGCGGCGCGCGCGCGGTGGGCGTGATCATCGAGCGCACGCGGGACTGACCCGGTAGTGCCGGCCGCTGGCCGGCAACCTCAACATCAATGAAGGAAGAAGGAGACAACTGATGGTGGACGCGGTGGTGGCGGTACAGTGGCTGGAAAAGCTGCAGAACACACTGGAACCCTATCCCGGCGCCTACCTGGCGTTGATGATCTCAGCCTTGCTGATCGCTGCGGGCCTGGCCAACTGGGTGACCAAGCGCATTCTCGTGCGCGGCCTGCGGCGCCTGCTGCAGCGCCTGCCCGGCGCCGAGTCCGGACGTGGCAGCCATTTGATGCGGGTGATTTCGCGCCTGTCCAACGTGGTGCCCAGCCAGGTGATCGCCTCGGGCATCACCCTCATCCCGGATCTGCCGCCTGGCCTGGTCAACGTCATCATCAAGCTGTGCATCGTATGGGCCGTACTGACGGTGTCGATGGCGTTCTCGCATGCGCTGGACGCGGCCAACAGCCTGTACGAACGCAAGCCCGATGCGCGCAACAAGCCGATCAAGGGCTACCTGCAGGTGGTCAAGATCGTGGTGTTCGTGGCCGCCGGCCTGTCCATCATCGCCACCCTGCTGGGGGTGAAACTGGGGCCGTTGGTGACCGGCCTTGGCGCAGCCACCGCAGTGCTGATGCTGATCTTCCAGGACACCATCCTGTCGCTGGTGGCCAGCGTGCAGATCAGCGGCGATGGCCGCGTGCGCATCGGCGACTGGATCGAGATGCCCAGCCAGAACGCCGATGGCGATGTGATCGACATCGCGCTGCACACCATCACCGTGCAGAACTTCGACAAGACCATCACCACCATCCCGACCAAGAAGCTGGTGACTGAGTCGTTCAAGAACTGGCGCGGCATGCAGGAGGCCGGTGGCCGCCGCATCAAGCGCGCGCTGTACCTTGACCAGCACAGCGTCGGCTTCCTGGACGAGGGCGACCTGGCCTTCCTCGGCCAGTTCGCGCTGCTGCGTGACTACCTGCAGGAGAAGGAGCAGGAGCTTGGCCAGTGGAACGGGCGCCTGCGCGAGCAGGGCGTGGCCGAGGTCAACAGCCGCCGGGTGACCAACCTGGGTACCTTCCGTGCGTATGTGGAGCGCTACCTGCGCAGCCACCCTGGCATCCATACCGACATGACCCTGCTGGTACGGCAGTTGCAGCCGACCACCGAAGGCCTGCCGCTGGAGCTGTACTGCTTCACCCGCAGCACCGCCTGGGGCGAGTACGAGGCCGTGCAGTCGGACATCTTTGACCACCTGCTGGCGATCCTGCCGGCGTTCGGCCTGCGGGTGTTCCAGGCCTCCAGTGACGCCATGTTGATGGCCGGGCAGCGCCAGTTGGCTGGGTCGGAGTAAGCTGCGATGCCTCCGGCGGGGCCATACGGACCCCGCTGGTGGCTGAAACTGAATGACGAAACCTCTCGCCAAACGGCTCGGGATCGCTAGAATGCCGGGCTTGTAAACGTTTTCATCAAGGACTGCTGGTGGCCTCCGATCGCATCGAATCCCTCATTGCCCAGATGACCGTCGAGGAAAAGGTCGGCCAGCTGGGTGTCTTCGCGGACATGGTCCGCCCGTTCGCTCCGGACGTGAACCCGGAAGCCAACGTGCGCAATGCCGACCAGGTGCTGCAGCAGGTGCGCGAGGGCAAGGTCGGTTCCCTGTTCAATGGTGTGGGCGCCGAGCTGGGCCGCCGCATCCAGCAGGTCGCCACTGAGGAGAGCCGCCTGGGCATTCCGGTGATCCTGGCTGCCGACGTCATCCACGGCATGCGTACCGTGTTCCCGATCCCGCTGGGTGAAGCCGCCAGCTTCGAGCCGGAGCTGGCCGAGCGCACCGCACGCGCCACCGCTGTCGAAGCCACGGCCGCTGGCCTGCACTGGACCTACGCACCGGCCGTGGACATCGCCCGCGACCAGCGTTGGGGCCGTGGCGCCGAAGGTGCTGGCGAAGACGTGGTGCTGGGCTGTGCGTTCGCCGCCGCCCGCGTGCGCGGCTTCCAGGGAAGCGACCTGCGCGCCGCCGATTCGCTGCTGGCCACGCCCAAGCACTTCGCCGCCTATGGCGCGGTGATGGCGGGCATGGAATACAACATGGTGGACATCTCGCCGCAGACCCTGCGCGACGTGCACCTGCCGCCGTTCAAGGCTGCGTTCGACGCCGGCGCGATCACCGTGATGTCTTCGTTCAACGACATCAACGGCGTGCCGGCCAGCGCCAACGCCGAGCTGCTGACCGACATCCTGCGCGGTGAGTGGAAGTTCCCGGGCGTGGTGATCTCCGATTACACCGCCGACATGGAACTGGTCGCGCATGGTTATGCTGCCGACGACCGCGATGCCACCGCCAAGGCGTTCACCGCTGGCCTCGACCTGAGCATGCAGAGCGGCTTCTATGCCGAGCACCTGCCGGGCCTGGTCGAGAGCGGCGAAGTGCCGATGGCGGTGCTGGATGAAGGCGTGCGCCGCATCCTGTGGCTGAAGGAAACCATCGGCCTTTTCGATGACCCGTACCGTTCGCTGGACCCGGCGCGCGAAGCCGATACCTCGCATATCGCCGACCATGACGAACTGTCGCGCGATGCGGCGCGTCGTTCGATCGTGCTGCTGAACAACCGCGACAACGTGCTGCCGTTGCAGAAGAGCGGGCAGAAGATCGCCCTGATCGGCCCGTTCGTGCAGGACCGCGAAAACATCGAAGGCTGCTGGACGCTGTTTGGCGACAAGCAGCGCTACGTGGACCTGGAAACCGGCGTGCGCGCCGCCATCGGCGATGAATCGCTGCTGGAAGTCGTGCCGGGCTGCGAACTGGAAGTGGCCATCCCCGGTGGCACCGAAGCAGCCGTGGCCGCTGCGCTGCGCGCCGACGTGGTGGTGCTGGCGCTGGGCGAGCCGCAGCGTTACAGCGGCGAAGCGCAGTCGCGCGTCGAGATCACCCTGCCGCCGGCACAGCAGGCGCTGGCCGAAGCGGTGGCGATGACCGGCAAGCCGCTGGTGGTGCTGCTGCGCAATGGTCGCGCGCTGGCCCTGCAGGGCGCCGTGCGTAATGCGCAGGCGGTGGCGGTGACCTGGTACCTGGGCACGCAGACCGGCCATGCCGTGGCCGATGTGCTGTTCGGCGACTACAGCCCGTCTGGTCGCCTGCCGGTCAGCTTCCCGCAGGTGTCCGGCCAGCAGCCGTACTTCTACAACCACCCGCGCACCGGCCGCCCGGAACTGCCGACGATGTCGGAGTTCAAGGCCCGTTGGCGCGAGATCCCGAATGAGCCGCTGTACCCGTTCGGCCACGGCATCGGCTACACCACGTTCGCTTACGGCGTGCCGCAGCTGAGTGCGGCGCAGCTTGGCTGGGACGACACCCTGACCATCACCACCACGCTGACCAACAGCGGTGACGTGGCCGGTGAAGAAGTGGTGCAGCTGTACATCCACGACCGCGTGGCCAGCCGCGTGCGTCCGGTGCGCGAACTGAAGGACTTCCGCAAGGTCGCGCTGCAGCCGGGCGAGTCCACCGAGGTGGTGTTCACCCTGACCCGCGAGCAGCTGGCGTTCACCGGCCGCGACGGCGTGCTGCGTGCCGAGCCGGGCCAGTTCGATGTGTGGGTGTGCGCGTCCTCGGCCGCCGGTGAGGCGGTGCAGTTCGAACTGCTGAAGGCCTGATCGAGAAAAAGGGGACGGAGGGGATTAAGTCGTTAGTGGCACAAACGACTTAATCCCCTCCGTCCCCTTTTTTGTTGTCCTCACTGGCACGGCGCTACCATCGGTGTTCTTGAACCGATGGATGCCCGCGCATGCGCACGATCGCTGTGTTGATTCCCGCCCTGTTGCTGGCGGCCTGTTCGCAGCCGGCACCGCCGGCCGAGCCTGCGGTGGATGCACCGCCACCGATGGAAGCCAGTGCTGCGGCGACGCCTGCGTCTGAACCGGCGAAGGCTGCTGCTGAGCCGGCCGGCGCCGCACCGGCGGAAGTGCCCGCGGAAGACGCGCGTGCGCGCATCGAGACCCTGCTCGGTGATGCCGCGCAGTACGAGAAGGTGTTCAACGCCTTCAGGACCGCGGTGGTTGGCGGCGATCGCGCTGCGGTGGTCGAGGAAGTGCGCTTCCCGTTGAACATCAGCGGCGGAAAGAAGATCACCGGTCCCGGTGAGTTCCAGCGCAACTACGAGAAGATCATTACCCCGGCAGTGGTCAAGGCGGTGTCCGAGCAGGACTTCGGCAAGGTGTTCGTGAACCAGCAGGGCGTGATGATCGGCGATGGACAGGTGTGGTTGAACGGGCAGTGCCTGGACCAGGCCTGCACGAAGACCGAGGTGAAGGTCATCACCATCCAGTGAATGCGAACGGCCCCGCGTGCGGGGCCGTTGCAGTAAGGTCGTGCCGGCCAGCGGCCGGCGCGACCGAAATCAGGTCTTCGGCGTGAGCTTCAGCAGGCGCGCCTTGCTGCCATCTTCCAGCAGCCACAGTGCGCCATCCGGGCCCTGTTCCACTTCACGGATGCGTTCGCCCATGTTGAAGCGTTCGGCTTCGCGCGCGCTGTCGCCATCGAAGGCCACACGTACCAGCGAGGTGGACGACAGGCCGCCGATGAAGCCGCTGCCCTTCCACTGCGGGAACAGGCTGCCGCTGTAGATCACGAAGCCGGCCGGCGAAATCACCGGTGTCCAGGTCACCTTGGGCGCAGCGAATTCCGGGCGGGTGTCGTGGTCGGGAATCGGGCGCCCGTCGTAGTGGTCGCCGTTGGAGACGATCGGGTAGCCGTAGTTGGCGCCGCGCACGATCAGGTTCAGCTCATCGCCGCCGGCCGGGCCCATTTCATGCGCCCACAGCTTGCCGTTGGCATCGAAGGCCATGCCGAGGATGTTGCGGTGGCCCAGCGACCAGACCTGCGCGGCCACGCCGCCCTGCGAGGCGAACGGATTGTCGGCGGGCAGGGTGCCATCGTCGTTGAGGCGGATGATCTTGCCGAGGTTGCTGCCCATGTCCTGCGCCGGATCGAACTTCTGCCGCTCGCTGGAGCTGATCCACAGCTTGCCGTCCGGGCCGAAGGCGAGGCGGTGGCCGTAGTGGCCCTCACCGCTGACCTTCGGGCTCTGCCGCCAGATCACCTTCAGGTCCTTGAGCTGGCCGGCGCCGTTGGCGTCCAGCGCCAGCGTGGCCCGGGCCACGGCGGCACCGCGGGTGTCCAGCGTGCCTTCCTCGGCGTAGCTGACGTAAACGACATGATTCCGGGCGAAGTCGGGGTGCAGGATGATGTCGCCAAAGCCCCCCTGGCCACCGTAGGCCACCTTGGGAACGCCGGTGATCTCGTGCTTCTGGCCGCTGGCCAGGTCCAGATGCTGCAGCTTGCCGCGCTTCTCGGTCACCAGCAGGCTGCCATCGGGCAGGAAGGTCATTGCCCAGGGCTGGTCGAAGCGGCTGACTTCGGTGGCGGTGAACGGGCGCTGGTCGGCGGCGGTAGAGGCCGCGGGCGCGGTGGCCTGGGCGCCGTTGGCATCGGGGCCGGCGGCATTGCAGGCCGTGGTGGCGAGGATCGGCAACAGGCCGAGGGCGAGCAGCAGGGGCGTGCGGGTCATGGGTATCTCCAGCGGAAGGGGATGCGGATGGCCAGGCTCTCCCTTGTATACCACCGGGGCGGTGACGGTCCTGGCCCGAAGGTCCTGTTTCCCCCTGTGCGGCGACGGCGGGATCGTCTAGGGTGGGCACGCCCGGGCAAAGCGTGCCCGTCTGACTGCAAGGAACCGCAATGAACGCACCGATCATCCATCGACCCTCGCCGGCCTTCATTGCCGCCTCCTGGGTGGCCCTGCTGCTCGGCGCGGTGGCCTACCTGGTTGGCCTGTTCAATGCGGAGATGCCGCTGAACGAGAAGGGCTACTACCTCACCCTGCTCCTGTTTGGCCTGTTCGCAGCGGTGTCGCTGCAGAAGAGCGTGCGCGACCGCGTCGAAGGCATTCCGGTCAGTGGCCTGTACTACGCCCTGTGCTGGTTCGCATTGCTGTCTGCGCTGCTGCTGCTTCTGGTTGGCCTGTGGAACGCCACCTTGGTGTTGAGCGAAAAGGGCTTCTACGGCATGGCCTTCGCGCTGTCGCTGTTCGGCGCGGTGGCGGTGCAGAAGAACACCCGCGACCTGATCGCCGCCGGTGGCGGCGAGAGCAAGCGCAGTACGATCGTGCCGCCGCTGCCGGAGCAGGAGTGATCGATCCGGTGTAGAGCCGAGTCATGCTCGGCTCAGTCGAGCATGGCTCGACTCTACAGACGTGGTGCGAGAGCCGAGCGTAGGCTCGGCTCTACAGCAGCCTGGCGTTATCGCTTCAATCGCGGATCCGCCAGCTGAGCTTCCTCCCAGCCACGACGCGCCGCGTTGCGGGCCTGCGCCCACTCCAGCCGGCTCTTGCCTCGTTCGCTGGCCCAGCGTGATTCCAGTTCGCCTTCCACTTCCTCGTAGGCGCGGATCATGTCCTGCGCGCGGGCCGAGTGGCCAATACGGTAGGCCGGTTCGTAGTCGTCGAAGAACAGCTGATCGTCATAGTACGGTTCAGAGGTATAGCGCTCGCGCCAGTAGTTGCTGACCGCGTCGCGCGGCGTGCTGTCGTCCGGTACGCGGCCGGGAATCTGGTAGTCGGTCATGGAAGGGCTCCGTGGTGGACGAAGCCTGATCGTGCCTGCCTTGCGGTTAACGGCCCGGTCCGGCAGCGTGATCGCCAGATCAATCCGCCGGGCATGCCCCAGCGTTACCGATCATCCGGCGTCGGCATCCTTGCGCGGCAGCTTGTAGATCACTGCGCCGATGGCGAACGCGACCAGCGCCGCTGCGATGTTCTGCCAGCTGGCACTGGCGAACAGGGCCAGGCACAGCAACAGCGCCAGCACCGGAATCAGCGGGCCACCGGGTAGCTTCAGCGCACCGGGGCGTTCGGCGTAGCGCTTGGCCAGTACCAGTACTGCAGCGGCAGTCCCGATGTACGCGAACAGGCGCGTGGTCATCGACAGCAGCGCCAGCTGCACGAACGAACCGGACAGGGCCAGGCCGAGCGCGATCAACCCCTGGCACAGGATCGACGCGGCCGGGGTATGGAAGCGTGGATGCACCTGCGCCAGGATCTTCGGCCCGTAACCATCGCGGGCCAGCGCGAACAGGAAGCGTGGGCCCATCATCATCGTGTTGCTGTTGGTGCCGAGGATGGAGATGGTTGCACCAATGGTCAGGATCAGCGCCAGCGCTTCGCCGCCGAAGCCGGCGGCGGCGTCGGCCAGCGGCGTCGCCGAGCTGGACAGGCCGGCCAGCGTGCCCTGCGCCACCACCTGCACCGCGCCGTAGATGACGGTGACGGTGATGATCATGGTGATCAGTGCGAACGGAATATCGCGGCGCGGATTGCGGTACTCGCCGGCGGCGGCCGGGATGTTCTCGAAGCCGGCGTAGGCGTACAGCAGCAGCAACGCGGCTTCACCCATGCGCTGCAGGTCATGAGGGTCCGGGCGCTGGCCGGAGAAGGCCAGCTGCGGATCGATGTAGAACGCACCGATGGCCACGAACAGCAGCAGCGGCAGCATCTTGCCGATCACCAGCACCACGCCGGTACGCGCGGCAGAACGCACGCCGATGATGTTGACGCCGGTGAGGAAGCCCAGCGACACCACGATCACCGCGATGCGGCCCATGCCGGCGCCGGCCCACGGCCAGAAGCGCGCGACCGCATCGGCCAGCGCGTTGCTCAATGCGGCTGCCGAGCTGATGCGGGTCAGCCAGATCATCCAGCCGATCTCGAACCCGGCGAAACGGCCGAATGCCTCGCGGGCGTACAGGTAGCTGCCACCGGGTTCATCGAAGTAGCTGGCGGCCTGCGCGTAGCAGAGCACCAGCAGCGCGACGACGATGCCGGCGGCGACGACGCCCCACAGGCTGAAGGGACCGAGCAGGGCGACGGTGGCGGCTGGCAGAAGGTAGATGCCGCTGCCGATCACGTCATTGATCGACAGGCCGACGATCTGCCAGCGGCTGACCGCGCGCTGCAGCTGCGGTTCGTCCTGCGCGCTCAACGGGCATCTCCGCTCAGTGCGGGCAGCTGCCACTGGGTCTGCAGGCGCGTGTACTCGGCGCGCGGCAGCAGCACGAAGCGCGGCGTATCCTGCGGCCGCAGCCAGTCCAGCAGGGCCTGCATGCGTGCTTGTGACATGGCGGTGCAGCCGGCGGTGGCCTCACCCGGCTGGCGCCAGAGATGGGCGAAGATGCAGCTGCCCTTGCCGGGCTGGTTGCCCGGGTTGTGGGCAATTACAAAACCTTCCCGGTAGCGCACATCGCCCTTGTTGTGCAGGTCCAGCCGCATCGGCTCGGTGGAGCCCTTGACCGCTGCGCTGCCGACCTTCTTTTCATCCACGATGCGGTTGTAGAACGGCGAGCCGGGCACATCCATGCAGTAGCTGCTGTCCAGCATCGGCTGGTAGGGCATCGCGGTGCCGGGGCGGGTGACGGCATAGCCGAACGCACTGCCGAGCGCGAATACGCCGGCCGGGCTGCGGCCATCGCCTTCCTGTTTCTGCGGGCCGTCGGTCTGCGCCGGATGCAGGCCCAGGCCCCAGGCGCTGCCGGTACGGCCGAGCGCGACAGGGAAGGCCTGCCCGTGCGTGTGCCAGCCCTGGCCGTCGCGCACATAGGCCTGCAACTGCCCCTGGGTGCTGTCCCAGCCATCGCTGGTGACCACGATCAGCTGGCGCGCACCATCCAGCGGCGCCGCGTGGACGGACACCGCTGCAGCAAGCAGCAGCGCAGTGGTGGCGAGACGGGCCAGCGATTTCATCAACGTGCGCTCCGGTCAGGAATCCAGCAGGTGGTCGATCCGCTCCAGGTTCACCGCCAGCTGCTGCTGACGGTCCGGATTGGCGTGGCAGAGCAGCACGAACAGGAAATCGAGCAGGGCGTGCATGGCACTACGGTACAGCAGCTGCGCGACCTGCGGCGTGCGATCGTGCGCGCACACCACCAGTGCCGCATCAGCATGCGCGCGCAGCGGGTTGGCGGTGTGGCGGGTAATGGAAATCACCTTGCCGCCCATGTCCTGGAACTGGCGGGACAGCTGCGAAAGCTGGGGCAGGGAAAGCTGGGGCAGGTTGCCGAACTCGGAGAACACCAGCAGCACATCGCCGGGGCGCGCGGCCGACAGGTTGGCCAGCATCAGGATCGGATCGGTATGCGGCACCACCAGCAGGCCAAGCAGTGACAGCCGCATGGCGAATTCGCGGGCATACAGGCCGTCATCCCCCAGGCCGTACACGAACAGCTTTGGTGCGCCGTCGAGCAGCTGCACGATGCGCTCGATCTCCTCGCGCGGGTTGGCCTGTCGGGTTTCCTCTTCGGCCTGTGCCTTGCTGCGGCGCAGGGCCTCGCCCAACCGCAGGTAGTCGTCGCCGCTGTCGGGTTCGCTGGGGGCCTGTTGTGGATCGGCACCGGCGCGAGCCACATCCTGGCCGATCGAGTACTTCAGGTCCGGGTAGCCCTTGAAGCCGAGCTTCTGGCTGAACTTCACCACGCTGGACTGGCTGATGCCCAACGCGCTGGCCAGCTGCTGGGATGAGTAGTCGCGCAGCAGGTGGGCGTTGTCGAGGATGAAATCGGCGATGCGACGTTCGATGGCCGACATCTGCCCGCGCTCGGAACGGATCTTCAGCAGGGGCGGCATGCGGGGTGTCCGGGTGTCTGCAAAGGCGTTGCGGTTGGCCGCTGAGAGCGTGTCATGGGGTGGGGGGGGGGGGGGGGGGGGGGGGGGGGGGGGGGGGGGGGGGGGGGGGGGGGGGGGGGGGGGCGGGGCGGGGGGGGGGGGAAGGGCCGGCAG
>NZ_JBJNRH010000015.1:42326-54960 GCF_045809185.1 Nocardiopsis yanglingensis
GGGGGGGGGGGCCCCCCCCCCCCCCCCGCCCGGCCCCCCCCCCCCCCCCCGGGGCCCCCCCCCCCCCCCCCCCCCCCCCCCCCCGACCCAGGACACATCGCGCGCGTGCCAGCCGCGAAGGGGTTACGGGGTAGGGCAGAAGCAAGAGCGGGTGCATCCACGCGTGGCATGGATTTACTGGGTGCAGCTGTTGCTTTGGACGTTGAGTCCGCCTTGTAGCGAGCCGAGCACCGCAGGTCCGGCGAGGGCGAAGAGGCGCGGGTGTTTGAGCGCAGCGAGTTCCGCGCCGTCTCTCGACGGACCGAGGAGCGCAGGGCACCGGCGTGCGCAGCACGTCGGCTCGCGGATGGCGGAGCGTTTCTTTTGGTTACTTTTCTTTTCGCGAAAAGAAAAGTAACGCGCGACGCAACGTCAGTGGCACGCAGCGTCAGCCGCAAGGCAGAGATCAACCCAGCATCTCCAGCCCCCGCACTTCGGTGATGCCCAATCCTGGTACGTCGCTGATGCTGATCTCCGACTCGTTGAAATGCACGCCGCCGCTGACCGGGTCGAACTGGCCCAGCGAGGGGCCGTCCAGGTCGACCTTGGTGATCACATCGCTCTTGGCCACGGCCAGATGCACGGCGGCAGCCACGCTGATGCTGGACTCGATCATGCAGCCGATCATGCACGGCACGCCGTAGATGCCGGCGATGTCGGCGATGCGGATCGCGTTGGACAGGCCGCCGGTCTTCATCAGCTTGATGTTGATGATGTCGGCCGCGCGCTGCTGGATCAGGTCCATCACCTGGCTCGGGCTGAACACGCTTTCGTCGGCCATCACCGGCGTGTTGACGCGGTCGGTGACGTACTTCAGGCCGCTGATGTCAGCGGCCTTTACCGGTTGCTCCAGCAGTTCCAGCACCACGCCCGCTTCCTCCAGCGTGCGCATGGCGTGCACCGCCTGCTTGGCGGTCCAGCCCTGGTTGGCATCCAGGCGAAGCAGAGCGCGGCCTTCCACAGCGGCGTGGATCGCCTTGACCCGTTCGATGTCAAGGCCGATGTCCTTGCCGACCTTGATCTTCAGCGACTCGAAGCCGCGTTCGATCGCCGACAGCGAGTCGGCCACCATCTTGTCGATGTAGTCCACGCTGATGGTGATGTCGGTGGTGATCACCGGGTCGCCACCACCGAGCATCTGGTACAGCGGTGCGCTGTGCAGCTGCGCCCACAGGTCGTACAGCGCGATCTCCACCGCGGCCTTGGCGCTGGTGTTGCGCTCCATGGCCGTCTGCACCAGCCCACACAGGCGGTTGAGGTTGACCACGTCCTGGCCGATCAGGCGCGGCGCGATGAAGTGGCGGATTGCTTCGATGATCGAGCCGTGCGTATCGCCGGTGATCACTGCGGTGGCCGGGGCTTCACCGTAGCCGGTGTTGCCGGTATCGGTGCGGATCAGCACCACCACGTCTTCCACGGTCTCCACCGTGCGCAGGGCGGTCTTGAACGGTGTCTTCAACGGCACGCGCAGCATGCCCAGTTCAATGGCAGTGATCTTCATTCAGGAGTCTTGGCCCGCAGGCGCTGGATGTTGGTGATGCGGTCGATGTAGCGGACGGTATCGCTGGCCATCATCGGCTCCAGCGGCGTGACCGAAACACCATTGAGATGGGCCTGCACGCGCGTGCCGTCGGCACCGAACCAGCTGCCGCCCGCGGTATCGTGGATGACCCAGGTGCGGCCGTCTACGTGGCCGATGGCCATCATCACGTGGCCGGGGATGTAGACCAGGTCGCCCACCTGCAGGTTGGTGACGGCGCGGTCGCGCACCGCCTTACCGTCATTGCCGGTGAATGGCAGGCGATCCAGCGCCGGACTGACCGCCTGCGCGCTGGTATTGCGTGGCAACAGCACGCCGAAGCTGCGGTAGATCTCGGATACGAAACCGCTGCAGTCGCGGGTGTCGTAGTCGTGGCCCCAGCCGTAGCGCTCGCCGAGGAATTTGAAGGCCTGCTGCAGCAGCAGGCGCGGCGTCAGTGGCAGGTAGTCGGCGGCGGTGTCCTGCGAACGTGGCAGCAGCGCCGGCATCAGCTTCAACCGACCATCGGCCTCGCGTACCGGCAACTGCACCACCCACGAGGCATGCGCCTGCTGGCCGTTCACCGGTTCGGCGGCCGGCCAGTCGGCCAGTACCGGCAGGCGCACGCCCATGTCCAGCTGCAGACGCGAGACGCGCGGTTCTTCCGGGGTGTAGGCGGTCTGCGCGGTGGCACCGGTGACGATCCGGTACGGGCCTTTGACGCCGTAGCCGAGCACCGTGGACTTGTCGCCGCTGGCGATGACGTCGGCCTCGATCCATGCGCTGTAGCGCTCGCTGTGCACGAACAGCCAGCGGCCGTCGGCACTGCGATGGACCACGGCGACCTTGTCACCGGGGAACAGTGCCGATTCCTGGAAGCGGTCGATGTCGGTGTCGCCGACGGTGCTGAAGACGCGCTCGCGGGTGGGGAAGGTGCGCAGTGCCGCGCGCTTCACCACCAGCCCGTAGGCCGGTGCCGTCTGGGGGGGAATCGCATCGAGGCCGAGGTTGGCTTCGATCGCGCTGCGCAAAGCGGGCGCGATCGCCTGGCCCTTGTCGTTGTAGAGGGCACGTGTGGGCCAGCTCGACAGCGCGGCGATGCTGGCGCGCACCGTCGCCGCATCAAGCTGGGCGGACAGTGCGGCGATGTCCTGGATATGGCTGTCCTGCGCTCGCATCCGCGCGTTCTGTGCCGCGATCTGCGCGCGATCCAGAATCGGCGCATCGGCGTTGTCCAGGCGCGCGGCCCAGTACTGCGGGGTGAGGTAGGCCTCGTGCAGGCCGATCACATAGGGGAGCGGTGCGCCCGGGTCGGGCAGCAGTGCTGCCTGTGCAAAGGCCGGTGCGGCCAGCAGGCACAGGGCCAGGGTCAACCGACGCGGCCAGTGCCGGCGCGGTTCGCGGGAAGCCAGGATCATGCGCTGCACACCCTCCTCGAATGCCTGTTGGAATATTTATTCCTTTTGGCGTCGAAAGCAAGAATAAATTATTGACCGACATCCCGGCCCGTGTTACACAGCCGTTACCACCCGCGCTGGGGAAGTGTCGCTGTGGAGTCTGCCGTTCGCAAACCGCGTCTGTCTGCCGCCGCCGGCCTGAGTGCCGCGCTGCTGCTGTGGGCGTGGTCGGCGGGAGCGGAGCCGCCGCCCTCGGCCATCCAGTTTGCGCGTGTCGTGCAGATGATCGATGCGGGAAGGTTCTTTGAAGCTGACAGCGAACTGAACACCTGGTCGGCCGCCGACGCGGCGGAGCCTGGCGTCAGTTTCGACGACATCGCGTTTCAGGAAGAACGCATGCGCCGCATCCGCCTGGATTTTTCCCTCGACGAAACCGCCGCCAAGTCTGCCGTGCGTCGCTGGATTCCCGACCTGACCGACGAGGAATTCGCGCGCTGGGACCAGCTTGGACTGATCGAACACCTCGACATCGATGGCACGCGTTGGTATTTCAAGCGCGCACCGTCGAACCTGTTCCTGCTCAGCGATGAGGCTCGCGCACGCCGGCGCGCGGATGCACCGATGTCACCGCCGGGACCGAACGAGGTGCTCAACGCGCACCACGCACGCGTGCTTGCCGCAGCCGAACAGAGTGGCCAGGCGTCGGTACTGCCGCAGCGCATTGAATTCACCCAGTCGCTCACAGTGAAAGCCGATGCCGTCCCGGCCGGCGAAACCGTGCGCGCCTGGATTCCATACCCGCGCGAAATTCCTGGCCAACAGGAACGCGTGCAGTGGTTGGGCAGCACCCCTGGCAGGGCGCGCGTGGCACCGGCCAGCACTCAGCAGCGCACCGCCTATCTGGAAGCCAAGGCGGTGGCGGGACAGCCGACGCGCTTCGAGGTCCGCTACGCGGTCACGATCCTGGCCCGGCATACCGCGATCGATCCGGCGAAGGTGCGGGCCACACCGAATGATCCCGCACTGAAGCCCTATCTGGCCGAGCAGCTGCCACATGTGCGCTTCACGCCGGCATTGAAGCTGTTCTCCGACCAGGTGCTGCAGGGCGAGACGCGCCCGTATGAAGTGGTGCGCAAGCTGTTTGCTGCGGTCGATCGCATTCCGTGGGCCGGTGCGCGCGAATACTCCACGCTCAGCAACATCAGTGATTACGCATTGCGCGCCGGCCATGCCGACTGCGGCCAACAGACCCTGTTGCTGATCACGTTGCTGCGCATGAATGGCATTCCCGCGCGCTGGCAGTCGGGCATGGTGTTCTCCGACGATGGCAGCGGCTACAACAACCTGCATGACTGGGGGCAGGTCTACCTTGCGCCGTACGGCTGGCTGCCGATGGACGTGACCACCGGCGCGCTTGCCAGCGATGTGCCTGCTCTGCGCGATTTCTATCTGGGTGGCCTCGACGGCTACCGCATTGCCTTCAACGATGATTTCGGCCAGCCCTTCGTGCCGGCCAAGCAGCACTTCCGCTCGGAAACGGTCGACTCGCAGCGCGGCGAGGCCGAGTGGACAGGCGGCAACCTGTACTTCGACCAATGGAGCTACGACTTCCAGTGGCGGGTACTGCCAGCCAGGCAACGCTAGCGCGATACATCGCATTCCACACCATTCAATTCTTGCAGGAGAGAGCAGGGGATGAAGGCTTACAGCATCAAGCGGGCGGCGTTGTGCGTCGCCCTCGGGGCGTGTCTGGGCGTGATACTGCCCGGCACCGCAATGGCGCAGAACGTGAGCGGCGCGGTGGCGGGCCGCGCCACCGCCGGTGATCAGGTGACCGTGGTCAGCAACAGCACGGGCCTGACCCGCTCTGTCACGGTCGGTGCTGATGGCAGCTATCGCCTGGGCCAGCTACCGGTGGGCGACTACCAGTTGCAGCTCAGCCGTGATGGCCAGAAGCTGGGTGATCAGGTTGCTGTCAGCGTCGCGATCGGCGGCACCACCACGGTCAATCTGGCAAGCGGCGGCGGCGTCACCAATCTCGATGCACTGCAGGTGGTCGGCACACGCGTGGTCAATCGCGTGGATGTCTATTCCACCGAAACATCCTTCAACATCAATCGACAGGAAATCTCGCGCCTTCCGGTAGCGCAGGACCTGTCTGCGGTCGCACTGATGGCGCCTGGCGTGGTCGGCGGCAACTCGTCGTTTGGTGGCTTGTCCTTCGCCGGTTCGTCGGTGGCTGAAAATGCCGTCTTCATCAATGGCCTGAATGTCACCGACATGTACACCCGTCGCGGCTTCAGTACCGCGCCGTTCGCCTTCTTCAAGGAATTTCAGGTCAAGACCGGCGGATACTCGGTCGAGTTCGGCCGCTCCACCGGTGGCGTGATCAATGCGGTGACCCGTTCGGGCAGCAACGAGTTCGAAGGCGGCGTGGAAGTCACCGCTGAACCCAGTGCATGGCGCTCGAGCGGCGGCGACCACTTCCATCGTGATGGAACCCCGCATTCGTATGGCAGCCGCGACAACAACTCCTTCCTGAAGACCAACGTGTGGGGATCCGGCCCGATCATCAAGGACAAGCTGTTCCTGTTCGCGATGTACGAAGACCGCAGTGACAAAGGACACAACACCTCGTCCGATGGCAGTACCTGGTTCAAGAATGATTCCGGCAACGGCTTCTGGGGCACCAAGCTGGACTGGAACATCAACGACAACCACAGCCTGGCGCTGCTGGCGTTCTCCGACGAAGGTGACGTCACCAACGCCTCGTATGGCTACAACTGGAACGCAGACCAGCTCGGTGCATGGGGCGGTGATTCGGTCACCGAGACGGGTGGTCGCAACTGGTCGGCCACCTATACCGGCCACTTCGGCCAGAACTTCACCGCCCGCGCCATGGTCGGCCAGAACAACCAGCGTGCGTTCACCAATTCGTCGCTGGACCAGGCCTGCAGCCCGGTGTTCACCGACAGCACCTACGGCCCGCGGCTGGGCAAGCTGCAGGGCCTGCGCGCAGGCTGCCACCCCACCGGCACGGCAGTGGCCGAGCGTGACGATACCCGTGACGTGGCGCGACTGGACTTCGAATGGCAGCTGGGTGATCACCTGCTGCGCTTCGGTGTCGACCGTGAGCTGATGACCACAAAGCAATCCACCCGCTACCCCGGTCCGACCGAGTTGAGCTACACGGCCTACGTAGCGCGACCTGGCGATGAAGTCTGGGACGGTGCCAATGCCTACGTGCCAGCAGGCGTTACCGAAATGCTGCGTGCGCGCAACCGCAAGTCGGGAGGCACGTTCGAGACTGAAGCCAATGCCTTCTACGTGGAAGACATCTGGAACATCACTCCGAACCTGATGCTCAACCTCGGCGTGCGCTGGGACCGTTTCGAAAACCGCACCGCCGCCGGCAAGGCGTTCATCAAGATGGACGACCTGATCGCGCCGCGTGTGGGCTTCTCGTGGGACATGCGCGGTGATGGCAGCACCAAGCTGTTCGGCAACGCCGGCCGCTACTACCTGCCGGTTACCAACAACATCAACGTGAACTTCGCCGGTGGTCTCACCGACGAATACAGCTACTACGTGCTCAATGGCTGGGAACAGAAGACCTCGCCGACAGGCTCGCCGTACATGGCACCGATCGTCGGCCAGCAGATCGGGCCGACCGACACCCGCATGAACACCGGCGGTGCCGACCTGCGCCAGAGCGTGGACCGCGATCTCAAGGCGGTCTACCAGGACGAGTACATCCTGGGCTTCCAGAACATGATCAACCAGGCGTGGTCCTGGGGCGTCAACGCCACCTATCGACGGATGACCCGTGCGCTGGATGACATCCGCATCAACTACACCCCGTGCGGCCCGACCCCGAGCACGCTGTGGCCGATTGCCAACCCGGGCGAGAGCCTGACAATCTGGGGCGACAAGAGCATCGGCTGCGCCAACGAAGGCTGGATCACCATCGATACCGCCAACAGCGGCTATCGCAAGGGCGGCAGCGGCGAGGTGATCGGTTACTCCAAGCCCAAGCGCACCTACAAGGCGCTGGAGCTCCAGATCGACCGTGCATGGGACGAGAAGTGGATGTTCAACGCGTCCTACCTGTGGTCGAAGAGTGAAGGCAACTTCGAAGGACCAGTGAACTCCGATACCAACTACGGTGATACCGGCATGGTCCAGTTCTGGGACCACCCCGCCACCAACGAGCGCTACGGCGTACTGTTCAACGACTTCCGCCACCAGTTCAAGCTGCGAGCTGCGTACGCACTGAACAAGCAATGGTCCTTCGGCACCACGTTGCAGGTGCAGTCCGGCGGCCCGATCACTGCGTATGGCGTGATGTGGCCAAACGACTCCATCGCCGGTGGCAGTACTTCCAGTGAAGGTAGTGGCGGTGGCACCGGTTGGCTGTGCGTGGCCAACTGCTCCGGCCCATACAACCAGCGACAGTTCGAGTACAGTCCGCGCGGCGCGTTCGGTCGCCTGCCATGGACGTGGACCATGGGCGCCAATGTGACGTGGCGTTTGCCGGTGGAGGGCATCGACCTCAGCGCACGGCTGTCGGTCTACAACCTGTTCAACAATCAGAAGACCATCAACGTGCACCAGCGCTATGAAGCGCAGCCCGGCCAGTACCGCGAGGCGACGTTCGCCACCGGGACGCGCTGGCAGGCTCCGCGCTATACACAGTTGGTGGTGACCTGGAATTTCTGAGGCTGCATCCCGTGCCGTCCGTGTGGGCGGCGCGGGCATTGGAAGGGAAGCGTGCATGCATCATCTGCTGATCCTCGCAGCGGCACTGGCCGCACCCTCCGCATCGGCGATCGACACCGCTTCAATTGATGCCGATGTCGCCGCCGTGGTTCGCGCCGAACATCTCCCCGGGCTTGCGGTGGCGGTGGTCGAGAACGGACAGGTGGTCTATCGCCACGCTGAAGGTAAGCGTGGTGATGGCGACCGCATCGACGAGGACACGCTGTTCAAGATCGCCTCCAACAGCAAGGCGATGACCGCCGCGCTGCTGGCGCGGCTGGTGCAGCAGGGCAGGCTGCGCTGGGACGATCCGGTGCAGCGCCATCTGCCGGAATTCCGCATGCACGATGCATGGGTGGGGCAGCAGATGCAGGTGCGCGACCTGCTGATCCACAACAGCGGTCTCGGCCTGGGCGCCGGTGACCTGATGCTGTGGCCGGAACCGAACACGTTCTCCCGTGCCGACATCATCGCCGGGCTGGCACACCTGAAGCCGGTCAGCAGTTTCCGCAGCCGTTATGCCTACGACAACCTGATGTATGTGGTGGCCGGTGAGGTGGCCGCTGCGGCCGCTGGCAAGCCGTACGACCAGTTGATGCGCGAACAGGTGTTCGAACCACTCGGCATGGCGCGCTGCCAGGTAGGGGCATGGTCAGTGAAGCGCGTGGGCAACGTGGCGCAGCCGCACGCCTGGCGCGGTGATCGCCATGAGGTCGTGAACGCAGACGGTGCGATCAGCCCGGACCTGACCTCGATGGCGGCAGGCGGCATCCGCTGTTCACTGCGCGACATGACGCGCTGGATGCAGGTGCTGCTGGATCCTGCGCTGGTGCCGGACTGGCTGGGCAGCGAGCAGCGGCGCACGCTGTGGACCCTGCACATGCCGATGCCGTTGGGTGAACGCCAGCGGCGCTGGGACAACGCGCATTTCTACGGCTATGGCTATGGGTGGCGTGTGTCGGACATGGACGGGCAGTGGAAGGTAGCGCATACCGGCACGCTGTCGGGCATGTACTCGTCGCTGGCGCTGCTGCCCGACCGCAAGGTGGGTGTGGTGATGCTGATCAATGGTGAAGGTGAGGATGCGCGTACCGCGCTGATGCAGGCCGCGCTGAAGCGCTTCACCACACCCGACGATGCGCGTCCGGCGATGGCGTACCTGGCCGAACTGCAGGCGGACCAGGCCGCTCGTGCGGCAACCGGGCATCAGCGACCTGTGACTTCGGATGCACAGCGACTCACGGCTTCCGATCTGCAGCGCTCGCAGGGCCGCTACATGGATCCGTGGCTGGGCCCGGCCTCGCTGTGCCCGGGCAAGGACGGCCTGCGTTTCAGCGTGGACAGGTCGCCCCGACTGCAGGGAGCAGTGCTGCAGCTGCAGGGGCGCTGGCTGCTGCGCTGGGATACGCTGGGTGACGAGGCGCAGGCGTGGCTGCAGCCGGGCGAGGGCCCGGCACCAACACTGGACCTGCGCGCCATCTACCCGGACATCGACTTCAGCTATGACTTCCAGGACCTGCATTTCACTCGTACTGGCGACTGCGCTGGCAGCGAGCGCCAGCGCCGCTGAGCCGCCGCGTGTTTCACCGGCCACCGATGCGGCCAGCGCCGGATTGGTGGAGATCCGCACGTTGTCGCCAGGCATCGACATGGACATCCGCTACGCCGGCGCCAACAACTTCACCGGCGCGCGCGTACCGGGCTACGAGGCGCCGTCCTGCTACCTGCTGGCGCCGGTGGCGAAGGCGCTGGCGCAGGTGGAACAGGACCTGCGCGCGGATGGGCTTGGCCTGCGGATCTACGACTGCTATCGCCCGGTGCGCTCGGTGCAGGCCTTCATGGCCTGGGTGAACGACCCGCGCGAGCGCTCGCGCAAGGCTTTGCAGTACCCGGATCTGGACAAGCCGCGGCTGCTGGCTGACGGCTACATCGCCGAGCGCTCCGGCCACAGTCGCGGAGCCACGGTTGATCTTGGCCTGCTGGATTGCCGCAGCGGTGCATGTGCGCCGTTGGACATGGGCACAGATTTCGATTTCTTTGGCCCGCGCGCGCATACCCAGACGAGCGGGCTGAGCGATGCGCAGCAGGCGAACCGCCAGCAGCTGGTGCGCGCGATGGCGCGGCGGGGCTTCGCCAACTATCCGCAGGAGTGGTGGCACTACACCCTGCAGCCCGAGCCGGACCCGGGCACCGCATACGACGTCCCCGTGCGGTAGGGATATCGGCAGAGGGTCGCTGCTGTTGGTAGGTGTCGACCTTGGTCGACACGGTAGATCCACGCCAAGCGTGGATGCTTTTCGTTCAATCGTCGAGATATTCGATTTCGATGGAGATCCATCCACGCACGGCGTGGATCTACCGTGGCTACCGGATCGTGTCCGGGGCAGATCCCTTACACTGGCCGCCTCTTCATCCCAGCCCACCCGATGAACCTTCCCCTGCACTTCGGCCTGCTCGGCACCCTCGAGGCCGGCGCCATCGCGCTGCTGGTCGGGCTGCTGGTGTACTTCCTGTGGTCGCAGCTGTGCCGGCTTCTGCACTGGACGGTCGGCCACGCCATCGGCTGGTCGTGTGTCATCGCCGTGATCATCTCCGCCGGCATCGATGCATGGAAGCTGTTCTACATGGGCATCGTGCGGCTGGAATCGCCGCTGTACGCGCGCCTGTTCCTCGCCACCATCCACGACCCGAACGAACTCGGCAGTCGCGTGGTGCTGGAAATCGCCGGCGCGCTCGCCGGTGTTGCCCTCGGCTGGGTGGTGTTCAGTTCGCGGTCATCGGCGCAGAACGTCGACTGACGCAGGTTTTTCGTTCGCTGCCGGTTAAATCCGGCAGCGCTGAATGCGCATCTTATGAGCTGCTCACTTGCTGCTAACCACCGCGCTAAAGCATGCGTGGAGGTGAGTGGTTAATCGTGCGTGTTGACGCCGGTCGCGGGGCAAAATCGATTCAGAAAGGCGGTGGCAGGGTAGGTGCCGTGCGGAGACAACACGCCGCGCAACACCACCCAATTGGTAGGAGACACCCCTGATGACTATTCGCAACCGCAAGCCCCTGATCGCCCTGATCGTCGCCGCCGGCAGCGTGCTGGCCATTCCGGCGATGGCCCAGTCGGCCAAGCAGCAGGCTGCGCAGGCACAGAATGAGGCCGCGCAGGCGCAGCAGTCGGCGGCACAGGCAGGGCAGGCGGCTGACCAGGCGACCAATGCGGCCGCAGCGGCTTCGGCGCAGGCCAATGGCGGTGGCCAGACCTGGGCCAGCATCGATACCGATGGCAACGGCACCATCAGCAAGACCGAGGCGCAGGTGAATGCCGGCCTCGCCCAGGTGTTCGACCAGGCCGATACCAACAAGGACGGCGAACTGAGCGCGGATGAGTACAAGGCCTACGTGGCCGCGCAGCAGGCCGGTGCAGGTGCCGGCACGGCGCAGGGCCGCTGATCGACGCCTGATTCGGGAAGACCGGTGCATGGGGACCCGGGCGGCTGCGGCCGCCCGGGTTTTTCTCGTCATCGCCGCCCCTGTATCCTTGGCCGATGAATACCCCCACGCCTGCGCCGTCGCGCGCCATCGGCCTGGTCGGTTTTGACGGTGACGATACGCTGTGGAAGAGCGAGGACTACTACCGCAAGGCCGAGCAGGATTATCTTGACCTGCTGTCGCGCTACGTCGACGTGCATGACACCCAGACCGCGCGTCACCTGCTGGAAGTGCAGCAGCGCCATCTGGGTACCTTCGGCTACGGCGTGAAGAGCATGACCCTGTCGATGATCGAAGCGGCCATCGACATCACCGGCCAGCGCATCGAGGCCAAGGATATCCAGCGCATCCTGGAGATCGGCCACGACACCCTGCGCCATCCGGTCGAGCTGATCGACGGTGTGCGCGAAGCCGTGGCGGCCATCGCCGAGCACTACCCGGTAGTGCTGATCACCAAGGGCGATCTGTTCCACCAGGAAGCCAAGATCAAGGTCGCCAACCTGGCCGAGCTGTTCCCGCGCATCGAGATCGTTTCCGAGAAAGACCCGGAAACCTACGCCCGCGTGTTGGCCGAATTCGACCTGCCGATGCAGCGCTTCGTGATGGTCGGCAACTCGCTGCGCTCGGACATCGAGCCGGTGGTGACCCTGGGCGGCTGGGGCGTGCATACGCCGTACGCAGTGACCTGGGCCCACGAGACCCAGCACGGCGTGGCCGACGACGAACCGCGCATGGTCACCGCCGACACCGCCCACGATTGGCCGGCCGCATTGGCGGCGATCGAGGCCAAGGCCGCTGCGGCGGCCTGACAGGGCCCGGCGGCTGCGGCAGAATCGGGGCATGAACCTCCGACTGCGCGCGCTGTTGTTGTCCCTGCTGCTGGTGCCGGCCACCGTGCTGGCCCAGCAGACCGCCGAGCGTTCGGCAGCCTACGAGGTGGAAACCGGTGACAGCTGGGTCGATGCCCAGCTGCAGGACATCAACCACTACGCCGAACGCTACCCGGACGCCTTCCTCGATGAGGTGTCGCGCTATGCCGGCGTGCCGCGCGGCTACATCAGCGCGCTGTTCACCACCCATGGCTGGCAGGCCGGGGACATCTACTTCGCCTGCTTCTGGGCCAAGGCCAGCGACCAGACCTGCCGCGACAGCGTGCGCGCCTTCAGCCAGGACCCGGAGGGCGGCTGGGAAGCGGTGGTGAAGCGCATGCCGACCAAGCCGGACAACCTGCATTACCGCGCCGTGCGCCATGCCATCGTGGCCAGCTACCAGCACTGGGACCGGCCGATCACCCTGGATGCCACCCTGAAGCGCCAGCTCAAGCGGTAATGCCGGCCGCTGCCTGATTCTGGTGGGTGCGAACCTTGGTTCGCACGCCTTTTGCTCCTTCCCCCCCCCAACCACTGCGAACCAAAGGTGGCACCCACCACGCCCACCCGGC
>NZ_JBJNRH010000015.1:54970-56621 GCF_045809185.1 Nocardiopsis yanglingensis
CTGCACATGCGTTAATGCCGGCCGGTGCCTTTTTGTGGTGGGTGCGAACCTTGGTTCGCACGCCTTTTGCTCCTTCCCCCCCAAACCAGTGCGAACCAAGGTTCGCACCCACCAGGCCTACCGGGCTGGGCGCCATGTTGCTCTGCATATCGCCGCCGCGCCGCGCTCCGGCGACAATACGGGTTCGAGCTGTTCCCCGTTCCCGTAATCGAGTGACTGATGAGCGCCTCTTTCGTTTCGCCTGATGTGATCCGCCGCCTGTTCGCGCAGGCCATGTCCCGCATGTACCGCACCGAAGTGCCGCTGTACGGCACGCTGGTGGAACTGGTGGAGCGGATCAACGCGCAGGTGCTTGACCAGGACCCGGCGCTGGCCGCGCAGCTGCAGCGCAACGACGAGCGCGCACGCCTGGATGAAGAACGCCATGGCGCGATCCGCGTCGGCACCGTGCAGGAACTGGCCACGCTGCGCCGCCTGTTCGCGGTGATGGGCATGTATCCGGTCGGCTACTACGACCTGTCGGTGGCTGGCGTGCCGGTGCACTCCACCGCGTTCCGGCCGCTGACCGGCGCCGCGCTGGCGCAGAACCCGTTCCGCGTGTTCACCTCGCTGCTGCGCCTGGAGCTGATCGAAGACGAAACCCTGCGTGCCGAATCGGCGAAGATCCTTGCACGCCGCCGCATCTTCACCGAGGGCGCGCTGGCGCTGATCGACCAGGCCGAGCGTGATGGCGGGCTGTCGCAGGCCGATGCCGAGCGCTTCGTCGATGAAGCACTGGAAACCTTCCGCTGGCACGGCGATGCCACCGTCGACCTGCCGACCTACCACGCGCTGCACAACGCGCATCGCCTGGTGGCCGACGTGGTCAGTTTCCGTGGCCCGCACATCAACCACCTGACCCCGCGCACGCTGGACATCGACGCCGCGCAGGCCGCGATGATCGAGCACGGCATGGCCGCCAAGGCGGTGATCGAAGGCCCGCCGCGCCGTGCCTGTCCGATTTTGTTGCGGCAGACCAGCTTCAAGGCACTGGAAGAAGCCGTGCATTTCCCGGACAGCGAGGGTGGCGATGCCGGCACCCATACCGCGCGCTTCGGCGAGATCGAACAGCGTGGCCTTGCCCTGACCCCGAAGGGCCGCGCGCTGTACGACCAGCTGCTGTCGCAGGCACGCGATGCCGGTGGCGAAGGCAGCACCGGCGGCGACTATGGCCAGCGCCTGCAGGCGGTGTTCGCCAGCTTCCCGGATGACCACGACACGTTGCGCCAGGAAGGCCTGGGCTACTACCGCTACCAGCTGACCGACGCCGGCCGCGCCGCGCCGGAGCGCGTGGCTGATCTGCCGGCCGAAGTGCTGGTGGCCGCCGGCCTGGCCACCGCCGACCCGATCGTCTACGAGGATTTCCTGCCGGTCAGTGCCGCGGGCATCTTCCAGTCGAACCTGGGCGGTGAAGAACAGCGTGCCTATGCCGCGCATGCCAACCGTGAGGCTTTCGAGCAGGCGCTGGGCGTGGCGGTGAATGACGAGTTCGAGATCTACGAGCGGCTGCAGGCTGAGTCGCTGGCGGCGCTGCGCACCGCGTGAGGGTAGAGCCGGGCGCGGGGCCGCGGGTGTGGGGGGCCCGGCCCCCGCCCGGGCAAACCCCAGACCC
>NZ_JBJNRH010000015.1:56631-68818 GCF_045809185.1 Nocardiopsis yanglingensis
GGGCCACCTCGCGGGGCGGGGGCGGGCTGGGGCGGGGGGGGGGGGGCGGGGGGGGGGGGGGGCGCGCGGGGGGGGGGGGGGGGGGGGGGGGGCCCCCCCCCCCCCCCGGCTCTACCCGATGTCCGTGCCTGGGGTCAGAGCCCTTTCCTGCGGAAAGGGATCCGACCCCCAACGCAGTCAGCCCTTCATCGTGCCCGTATCCAGCCAACGCTGGTGCCACGACAACGCTTCCGGCAGCAGGTGCGGGGTGTGCTTGCCGTAGCTCTCGCGGCTGGCACGATCGAAGTAGTCCTGCAGCTGCGGGCGGAAATCCGGGTGCGCGCAGTTGTCGATCAGCACCTGCGCGCGCTTGCGCGGGGTCAGGCCACGCAGATCGGCCAGGCCCTGTTCGGTGACGATCACCGACACGTCGTGCTCGGTGTGGTCCACGTGGCTGGCCATCGGCACGATCGCCGAGATGGTGCCGTTCTTGGCGGTGGACGGGCTCAGGAACGCCGACAGGAAACCGTTGCGGGCGAAGTCACCGGAACCACCGATGCCGTTCATGATCCGCGTGCCCATCACGTGCGTCGAATTGACGTTGCCGTAGATGTCCACCTCGATCATGCCGTTCATGCCGATGCAGCCGAGGCGGCGCACCAGTTCCGGATGGTTGGAGATCTCCTGCGTGCGCATGATGATGCGCTCGCGGTAGAAATCGATGTTCTCCTTGAACGTCTCGTTGGCCTGCGGGCTCAGCGCGAAGCCGGTGCACGAGGCGTAGCTCAGCACGCCGTCGCGCAGCAGGTCGAGCATGCCGTCCTGGATCACTTCGGTGAACGCGGCCAGGTCGCGGAAACCACTCTTGGCCAGGCCGGCCAGCACCGCATTCGGAATGTTGCCCACGCCCGACTGCAGCGGCAGCAGGTTCGGCGGCAGGCGGCCCTTCTTCACTTCGTGCTGCAGGAACTCGATCAGGTGCGAAGCGATCTGCTCGCTGGTCGCATCGATCGGGCTGAACGGGCTGTTGCGGTCCGGGCCGTTGGTGCGCACCACGGCCACGATCTTGTCCGGGTCGCAGCGCAGCGCGGTGTCGCCGATGCGGTCGTTGGCGTTGACCAGCGGAATCGGCTTGCGGTGCGGCGGCAGCGCGGTGCCGTAGTAGATGTCATGCATGCCGTCGACGCCGGCCGGCTGCCATTCGTTGACCTCGACGATCACCTTCTTGGCCAGGTCCAGCCAGGTCTTGTTGTTGCCCACCGAGGTGGAGGGCACCAGCGAGCCATCTTCGCGGATGGCCGAGACTTCGATCACGGCGGTATCGATTTCGCCATAGAAGCCGAACCACACGTGCTGGGCCACGTGGCTGAGGTGGATGTCGATGTAATCCAGCTTGCCTTCGTTGATGCGGTTGCGCGCATCCGGGTCGCTCTGGAACGGCATGCGCATGGCGATGCCATCGGCCTTGGCCAGCGCGCCATCGAGTTCCGGCGCGGTGGAGGCGCCAGTCATCAGGCTGATCTGGAAGGGCTGGCCCTGGGCGTGCACCGCTTCGATGCGACGGGCCAGTTCCACGGGGACGGCCTTGGGATACCCGGAGCCGGTAAAGCCGCTCATGGCCACGGTTTCACCGGGCTGGATCAGCGCGGCTGCGGCCTCTGCGGAGACCACGCGGTCACGGAGACGCGCGTTGGCGATGCGATCAACAGACATGACGACACGTGTTGCTGGGGGGAATTCCGATTATCGGCCATCCTCATCCGTACGGGGGGTTCTACCTTCGTGGAATGGCTTTTCCCCGGGGAGCACCCAAACCCGCCGGTTTTGTTTTGCAGTGCAGCGTGCAAAGTGCTTTCGCAGCCCGCAGGATGGACCTGCATCCCGACGTGGGGGAGGGAGCAGAGCCCGCTGGCAGTTCGCTGCAAGCGGGCTTTTTTATTGCCTGTCATCCAGTATGAATGCGCGGTCTCCATTATCGGTAGTGCCGGCCGCTGGCCGGCAACTGCGGGAGGCTGCGGCGGAATCGTCGGATCTGCCGGCCAGCGGCCGGCACAACCGGGTCATAGGTTTAGCGGGGGCGCGGCCGGCGGTAAACGGTCGATAAAATAAGTTAACGGGTCGATACAATCAGCCCATGACCCTCGCCCCCGCCGACCTTCCCGCGTCCCTGCAGCCTCTTGTCGACCGCGCACTGGCGCGTCTGGCCCAGGTCCTGCCCGAGCCCTTCCCGGCCGACCTGCTGCCGTTGTTGACCCGGTTGGCGGTGACCAGCGACTTCGCCCTGGACACCCTCGTGCGGCAACCGGCGCTGCTGGCACAGCTGGCCGCTCCCGGCTGCCCGCCGATCCCGGCGCCGGTGCTCGATCCGCTGCAGCCCAGCGACTGGCCGGCGCAGATACGGCGCTGGCGCACCGCGATGTCCACACGGCTGATCTGGCGCGACCTGGCCGGCCTCGACGACGTGCCGCAGACCCTCGCCGGTGCCACCACCCTGGCCGAGGACTGCCTGCGGCTGGCACTGGATGCCCTGCAGCAGGAATTCGCCCAGCGCCATGGCGTCATCGCCGATGAACACGGCAACCCACAGCAGCTGGTGGTGTTCGGCCTCGGCAAGCTGGGCGGTGGCGAGCTCAACTTCAGTTCCGATGTGGACCTGGTTTACGCCTATTCGCAGGGCGGTGAATCCGATGGACCGCGTCCGTTGGCGGCCGAAGAGTATTTCGCCCGTCTCGGCCAGCGCTTGGCCAAGCTGCTGGACGAGACCACTGTCGATGGCTTCAGCCACCGCGTCGACCTGCGCCTGCGCCCGTTCGGCAGCGCCGGTCGCGTCGCGCTCTCGTTCGCGGCGATGGATCAGTATTTCCAGCGCGAGGGCCGCGACTGGGAGCGCTATGCGTGGCTGAAGGCCCGCGCGGTGGCCGGTGACATCGATGCCGGTGAGGCGTGGCTGCAGACCCTGCGCCCATTCGTGTACCGCCGCTACCTGGACTTCACCGCGCTGGACGGCCTGCGCGAGATGAAGGCGGCCATCACCGCCGAAGTCGCGCGCCGTGAACTGCACGAGGACATCAAGCGCGGCGCTGGCGGCATCCGCGAAATCGAATTCCTGTGCCAGGCGCTGCAGTTGATCCGTGGTGGCCGTGAGCCCGCGCTGCGCGAGCGTCGGCTGCTGGTGGCGCTGGAGGCACTGGTGGCGGCCGGGCAGATCGCGCCCGAGGATGGCAGCGCATTGCGCGAGGCTTACCTGTTCCTGCGCCGGCTGGAAAACCGCCTGCAGATGCTGCGCGACGCGCAGACCCACGTGCTGCCCAGCGACGCGCTGGACCGCGAGCGCATCGCCGTCGGCCTCGGCTACCCGGATTGGGAGGTGCTGCGCGCAGCACTGGCCGTGCAGCAGCAGCGCGTCAGTACCGAATTCGCCGCACTGCTGGCGCCGCGCAAGGGCCAGGCCGCGCCCGATGCACTGGCCAACTACTGGCGCAGCCTGCCCGAAGGCAGCAACGCATCGCTGCTGGCCGAAGCCGGTTTCCTCGACGCCAATGGCGCCGACCAGTCGCTGCGCGATTTCGCCCAGGGCACCGGCGTGAAGTCGTTGTCCGATGCCGCGCGTGCGCGGCTGGATCGCGTACTGCCCGCGTTGCTGCATGCGGCAACGCGCTCGCCACAACCGGATGCCGCGCTCAAGCGCGTGCTTGGCCTGCTGCAGGCGGTGTTGCGCCGAACGAGTTATCTCGCCTTGCTCGACGAACAGCCCAGCGCACTGGCGCGGCTGGTCGATGTGCTGGCGCGCAGCGCGCTGCTGGCCGAGCGGTTGGCCGCGTATCCGCTGCTGCTGGACGAACTGCTGGACGTGCGCGTGTCCGGGCCGATGCCCGATGCCGCCGGCATGCTGGCCGAGTGCCAGCAGGTGCTGGCGGTGGAAGATCCCGAATCCGCGCTGCGCTGGCTCAACGAGACGCGGCTGGCGCTCAGCTTCCGCATGGCGATGGCTACGCTGGATGGCCGCCAGGGCGCGGTGGACAGCACGCGGCAACTGGCCGAGCTGGCGCAGGCGGTGGTGGTCACCGTATTGGCGATGGCCGAAGCAGACATGCATGCCGCGCACGGCGAGATTCCCGGTGGACGCTTCGCAATCATCGGCTACGGCAGCCTGGGTGGTCTGGAGCTGGGCTTCGGTTCCGACCTGGACCTGGTGTTCCTGCACGACAATCCGGCCGGCGTGGATGCCAGCGATGGCACGCGTCCGCTGGAGCCGGGGCGCTGGTATGCGCGGCTGGCGCAGAAGGTGATGGCGCTGCTCGGTGCGGTGACCGCCGCCGGCCGCCTGTATGACATCGACGTGCGCCTGCGCCCGGATGGTGGCAAGGGTTCACTGGTGTCTTCGTTGGCCAGTTACACCGAATACCAGCGCGAACGTGCGTGGACCTGGGAACACCAGGCGCTGGTGCGCGCACGTGGCGTGGCCGGCGATGCCAGCCTGCTGGCCGACTTCGAGCAGGTGCGTGCGCAGACGCTGGGGCGTGAGCGCGATCCGGCCACGCTGTATGCCGATGTGTTGAAGATGCGCGGCCGCATGCGCACCGAGCTGGACCGCAGCGATGCCGCGCGGCTGGACCTGAAGCAGGGCGCGGGCGGCGTGGTGGACCTGGAGTTCCTGCTGCAGACCGGCGTGTTGGCGCGCAGTGCGCGGCATGCGGCGCTGCTGCAGCCGCGCGATACGCCGTCGTTGATCGATGCGCTGGCGGTTGCCGGTTTTCTGCCGGAAGACACGGCGCGGGCGCTGCATGGAGCACATGCCACGCTGCTGGAGGTGGGCCTGGCCTGCACGCTGGACCGGCGCCCGCGACTGGCACCGACCACGCCCGCGATTGAAGAGGCATGTGCGGCGATTACGGCGGCGTGCAGAGCTGCAGAGCTGCCGTTCGCCTGAAGGGTTGCACCCACCAGAATATTGGCCCGGTGATGCCCCGCTGTTGGCAACTACCGGATCAATGGCCTGGCGATGGTCGCCGTTGGTAGGTGCCGACCGTTGGTCGGCACAATCTGTCGGCAGCGATGAACTCTGATGGAACGTGCCGACCAACGGTCGGCACCCACCGGGTCCAAGGTAGGCGCCAACCAAGGTTGGCACCTACCAGGGCGATGCCGGTCAGCTGGTGGTGCGCAACGGCGCCATCTTCCACAACAACGCGCGGAACGGGGCCAGCAGGCAGACGCCGATGGCCAGCTTCACCGCCAGGTCGCCGGCGGCCCAGCTCACCCACGGCAGCGCCGAACCGGCAAACGCGATCGACCAGAAAATGGTGGTATCCACCGTCGCGCTGCAGGTGGTGGCCACCATCGGCGCGCGCCACCAGCTGCCACGGCGCAGGCGGTCGAACACGGTGATGTCCAGCAGCTGGGCCACGATGAAGGCCGAGCATGAGGCGATGGCGATGCGCGGGGTGGCCACCCAGATCGACAGCAGCACCGCCACCGCGAAACCGATCCACGCCACGCGGCGCGCCGGGCCCGGGCCGAAGCGGCGGTTGATCACATTGCTGACCAGGAATGCGACCGGATAGCTGAAGGCACCCCAGGTCAACCAATCGTTGATCGGGTACTGCACCAGTACGTTGGACAGCAGCACCACCGCGCCCATCGCCAGTACCGCCAGTACCAGGGCACGCGGGGTCAGCGGGGCAAAAAGAGGGGCAGGACGCACGGACATGGCGAGCCAGGGGACAAAGGGGATCGCCCATTATCCGCCCGGCCCGCGGCAAAGCCAAAACCGGTTGTTCAGCTTTACAGCGCTTCGCTCATCACATCGCCAGCGGCATAGGCGGTGGGCACATAGGCCAACGCCTGGCCCTGCGCGCTCTTCACTGTCCAACCGGCCCCAGCCTCGGTGGGGTCGAAATGCACCTGCTGGCCGACCACGAAGGCCGCCGTCTGGTCCTCATGCACGCGCGCCGGCCAGCGCAGCGTGGCGGTCTGGTCGGCCTTGTCGGGCACCTGCAGCTGCACCTGGCGCTCGCCTGCCGCCGTGGTCTCCACCTTCTTCACTTCCATCGGCGGCAGCGGCACCGCCTTGGTGCGGTGGGCTTTGTCACGGCGCTCGCTGGCCTTGAACGGCGCCTTCGACAGTTCGGACAGGCCCGCCGACGCAGCGAGCGGCACCGAGACCACGATCAGCGAGGTGATCAGCACGCTGGCCTCGCTGCTGTTCAACTGTGGCGCGGCGCCGGCATGGACGGTGGGCACCAGCAGCGCGGAGAGCAGCAGGGCAGAAGCGGGAACGCGCAGGCAACGGAACATGGAGACCTCCTGGTCAACGTGGGGACGGCGGCTCAGCGCCGGGTATCGAAGATGTCGCGCGGGCCGGTGGCCTCGGGCAGGTATTCCAGCGGGCGACCCTGGTTGTCCCTCAGCTGCCAGCCCTGGTCGTTGCCAGCCGGCTCGAAGTTCACGGTCTGGCCCACGCTGAACTGTACGGCGGGATCGCCAACGCTGCGCGGGTACTGCATCGAGGCGGTGTTCTGCGGGTTGTTGGCATCACGCAGCAGCACTTCGCGGCGGCCGTCGACGGTGGTGGCGATGGCGCTCACCTGCATCTGCGGCAGCTTCACGGCTGCGCCGTGACCGGGCGGCAGCCCGGCATCCTGGGCTTCCCTGGCAGCGGCGGCGCGCGCTGAAGCAACCAGGGGCGCGGACATTTCCAGGCTCGGTCCCTGCGGACCCGGGTCCTGCAGGATGATGATGCGGCGTTCGGCATGGGCGGCATCCACGCCGAACAGGCCGGCGATGAGCACCATCGACATCAGGGAAACAGGCAGGGCGCGCATGTCGTTCTCCTTGCTGGATTCAGGGCGAGGCTGCGGTGGCACCGGCCACCGGCACATGGGGGATCACCAGTTCCTGCTGCAGCTGGCTGCGCTGGTGCAGGAAGTCGAACACCGATTCCACCGTCACCACCGAATAGTTGCCGGAGATTCGTTCGCCGGCCGGATGGTCGGTGGTGGTGGCGTTGGCTACGAACAGGCGCGCACCCACGCGCTTGCCCAGGCCGATGTGCAGCACGCTGGGCTGGTACTTCTGCTGGCGCAGCCACTGCTGCGCCTGCTCGCGCTTGACGATGGCCGGCGTGCCTTCGGCCTGTGCCATCGCCGCGGCCAGCACTTCCAGCACCCACTGGTTGGAGTTCTGGTAGTCGGTGGCGAATGGGTAGGCAACCACGTTGTACTTCGTTTCGTGCAGCGCCTTGGGCTGGATCGAGGGTGACACCAGCATCGCTTTCAACGCGGCACGCAGCGGCGCCGAGGGCACGCCGATACGCAGGTCGGTATGGCCGCCGCTTTCGCCGACGAAGTTGCCCAGCCCTTCGTGGTACAGCTGCGAGCTGTCGGTCTTGCAGCGGTTGAGCAGGTGCATCGCGCGCCAACGGCCATCGTCCTCGCGCAGCAGGAACGCCAGGTGGCTGTGGCGCAGGCCATAGCGGCTCAGGTCCTGGCCACCGCGTGCGGCGACCACCACGTCTACGTCGGGCAGCGCATCCAGGCGCTCGGCGGCGGTCCAGGCCACGTCCAGCATCGCCGCCTGCGAGGCCACGCTCGGGTAGCGCTCGCGGCACTCGGTGCTGTTGGCCCAGGCCGGTGCGGTCGCCAGCAGGCTGGCAATCAGCAACGCGGCGCGGGGCAGGCGGGAAAAACGATCCATGTCGATACCTTCAACGGCGGGCAGGCCCGCGCGCCGATCATACGCCGGTCAGCGCAGCGGGCGGTCCACGCCCTTGCGCTTGAGTTCCCGGTCACAGGCGTCGCTGATCGGCGCGATCGGCAGTGGTGGGCGCTCGCCAGTCTTCGGATCTCGCAGCGCTGGCTGATCGCGGTATGCATCCAGCTGCTGCTGGCACTGGTAAGAAATCGGGTCCAGCTCGGTGGGCGTGGTGGAGCAGGCAGCGAGCAGGGCCAGGGGCAGCAGGAGCAGGGTGCGCATGAAGACGTTCAGCGTGATGGGGGAAGCTGGACTCTAACGGTGCGGGCAGATCGAAATGTTCAGAAATCGCTGCGTGGCCGGCACTACCCCAATGCCAGCCGCGCTTTCACTTCCGCCGCCACCCGCGCGGTCTCGCGCAGCGGCTCGATTCGGTCGTACTGCCAGTCCAGCCAGTGCGCCTGCAGCCGCCCGCGCTCGCGCAGCTGCTGCTGGAAACGCGCCAGCCGCCCCTGCGCGGTATCGGCCAGCGCCACCATCACCGGCATGCGCGTGGCGCAGGCTTCGGACAGCAGGTTCACCGAATCGGGCGAGACGACCACGCGGTTGGCCCAGCCGAGCAGGCCGCCATAGGGATTGGTTCCGTCGCCACCATCGCCCCAGATCACATGCGGCAGGTCGGCGAATGTCGCGCGCAGGATCTCGGCCAATGCCGGTGGCGTGCGCCGCGAGGTGGTGGCCAGCAGGCTGCCGCCTTCGCTGCGGATCTGCTCGGCCAGCGCCTGGAACACGCCCACCATCGCGGTCTCGTCCCAGGGTGCCAGCGGCGTCGGCCCGCCCACCAGCAGCGCGGTGCGCGGGCCGGGCAGGGTACTGAAGCCAGCGAACGCGGCGCGACCCCAGGCCAGCCAGTCATCGTCCACCGGATTGAGGCTGCCGAGCAGGGTCAGCACGTTGCTGCCGCGAAGGGCATCGTGTTCGGGCACCACCACCACATCCCAGTGGCGGGCGCCAATGCGCGGGTCGAGGATCTGCACCACTTGGCTGCCACGTGCGCGCAGCACGCGCAGGGCACCGGCGGCCTGGCGGCCACAGCCGATCGCCAGCGCCGGGGCTTCGGCGGCCAGTGTCGCGAAGGCCTCGCCGTAGCCGTTCACATCACCGGGCAGCCGCCGCGGCGACAGCCAACGCCAAGGCGCGCGGGGCTGCAGGACCAGCGGCCGATGGGTGCCCTGGCGCAGCGCAGAGGCCAGCGCGACCGCCTGGCGGACATTGCCCGCGCGGCCGTCCGTGACCGTCCAGGGCGCACTCGATCGTTTCACCTGTGGCATTAATTCGTTTCAGCTCTGCTGGGTGTTGCAACAGTCGCGACACTCTACACTGCGGCTCGTCGATTCGCCCCGCGCCGCCCGCGGGCACTGACTTCCCTTAGCCGCCCTGGAGATCCACCGATGTCCCACGCGCTCGACGCTGCTGCCCTCGATCAGCTGTTCCGTACTGCCCGTACCCAGAACGCTTTCCTCGACAAGCCGGTCCCGGCCAGCCTGCTGCAGGAACTGTACGACCTGGTGAAGTGGGGCCCGACGGCTGCCAACACCACGCCGGCCCGCTTCGTCTTCGTCACCTCGAAGGAAGCCAAGGCCAAGCTGGCCCCGGCCCTGTCCGAAGGCAACCACGACAAGACCATGGCCGCCCCGGTCACCGTCATCATCGGCTTCGACCTGGACTTCCACGAGAAGCTGCCGTACCTGTTCCCGCACACCGATGCCAAGGCCTGGTTCGACGGCCCGCAGGAAGGCCGCCACGAAGCCGCCATCCGCAACGGCAGCCTGCAGGGCGCCTACCTGATCCTGGCCGCACGCGCGCTGGGCCTGGATGCCGGCCCGATGTCCGGCTTCGATGCGGCCAAGGTGGATGAAGCCTTCTTCGCCGGCACCTCCATCAAGTCGAATTTCCTGGTCAACCTGGGTTACGGTGACTCGGCGGGCCTGTTCCCGCGTCTGCCGCGCCTGTCGTTCGACGAAGCGGCGCGCATCGCGTAAGTCGCTGTATCGATTCCGGGCCGCCCCCTTGGCGGTCCCTGCTGTACCCACCCTACGATCCGGAGAGTTCCTGAGATGAGCGCCACCCGTAAACTGCTGCTGCCGCTGGCCCTGACCCTGGCCATCGCCGCCTGCTCCAAGCCGGCCGACACCGCTGCCCCGGCTGCCGATGCCGCCGCCCCGGCCACCACCGAACAGGCTGCCACCCCGGCTGCCGATGCCGCCGCTGCTGCGCCGGCCGCCGAAGCGATCAAGATCGCCTCGGGCACCTACAAGCTGGACCCGAGCCACACCGACGTGCTGGCGCAGTGGAGCCACTTCGGCTTCTCCAACCCGAGCGCGCACTTCGGCAACGTCGAAGGCACCCTGGTGTACAACGCCGAAGACGTGACCAAGTCCACCGTGGAAGTGAAGCTGCCGCTGAGCGGCCTGAACAGCTTCACCGCCAAGTTCGACGAGCACCTGAAGAGCGCCGACTTCTTCGACGCCGCCAAGTTCGCCGATGCCACCTTCAAGAGCACCAAGGTGGAAGCCGCCGGCACCAACAAGCTGACCGTTACCGGTGACCTGACCATCAAGGGCATCACCAAGCCGGTCACCCTGGACGTCACCGTCAACGGCGGCGGCGAGCACCCGATGGCCAAGGTTCCGGCCGCCGGCTTCGATGCCACCACCACCCTGAAGCGCAGCGATTTCGGCGTCGGCGCCTACGCCCCGAACGTCAGCGATGAAGTGAAGATCCGCATCACCACCGAAGCCACCGGCGAAAAGCCGGCGGCTTGATGCATCCCGCTCACTCGTCGTGAGAAGGCAGAAGGCCCGCTGAAAAGCGGGCCTTCTTTTTGGGTTCTGGTAGAGCCGGCCGCTGGCCGGCTGCATGCGGGGAGCCCGATGCCGATGGGGTTGCCGGCCAGCGGCCGGCACTAACCGGTAGGTGCCAACCTGCATCTGGTGGGGGCGGACCTGCATTTGGTGGGTGCGGACCGTTGGTCCGCACGATCCCTCAGCGCAACGCGCCCAACCATGCAACGCACGCTTCGCTCGGGCTCTGCTTGGCCTTCACCGCCAGCCCGCTCACGCGCACGAAAGTCTGCGCGGCCTGCGCCACCACCTGGCGCGCGATCAGCGCAGCCTGCTTGGTCGCGGCCTGCTGCTTGCGCAGCTGCACGATGTTGATCGAAGGCCGGCCCACCGGCGCGTACTTCTGGTCGCGGCGCAGCACGTCGGCCACCTGTGCCACTTCGAATTCGGCCTGCAGGTAGCGGTGCTGTGCCTCCACCAGCTCACGTAGCGGTACGCGCAGGGCAGCGGTGTCGGCGAAGGCAGCCAGTGCGGTATCGCAGGCGGCATCATCGGCAAAGCGGGTACGCAGCGCGTCCACGCTGGCCAGGGTCAGTTTGGCCATGTGGGCCTCGTTGCTGCAGGAAAGGAGCGCGATTGTCGCATTGCTTGGCGTGCTCCGGGCCGGGAGGCTTTCGCTTTGGTAGAGTCGACTGTCAGTCGACTGCTATTGGCGCGATGCCGGAAACCCCCGCGCTGCGCGCGATAGTCGACTAACAGTCGACTCTACCTGGCTGGCATTTCAGGCGCAGCCGCATCCACGGAAGGAAGACCCATGCAGGACACGCAGTACTGGTTGAACGAATTCTGGACGGGCCTGAGCGTGCTCGATCTGGTCGGTGGCAGCCTGCTCGGCACGTTGCTTGGCCTGGTGCTGGGCATCTTCGCCTGGCGCTGGCTGCACCGCCGCGGTTGGCTGCAGCGGCGCAAGCGCTGGCATCACTGGCTGCTGGCCAGCTACGTGGTGCTGCTGCCGCTGGCCACCGCCTTCTTCGGCCTGCAGCTGGGTTTCACCGCTGGCGCGCACCGCGCGCTGTTCAAGCAGCTCGATCATTTCCAGCCGCACTTGCAGACCCTGGTGGAAGGCTGGAGCGAAGGCTTTACCGATTCACTGGACGACCCGCGCATGCGCGAGGCATTGCGCAGCCAGGGCACGGTGGGCGATGTGGCCGACACCATCGCCTCGGCCTACCTCAGCGAACATCCGTTGCCTGGCCTTGATCGTCTTGGCAACGGCCCGTTGGCGCGCGGAACCGGTTGGGTGATCGGCAAAGTGCGCGAAGGCCTGCTGCGCGGCATGGTGGAAGACACGCTGGTGGACAAGGCCGGCACGATCGGGCTGGAGCCCAAGGTGGTGCGCGAGGCGCTGACCATGCATGTGGATGAGCTGCTGCACACCCGTGGCGTGCTGCGGCTGGTGAAGGCACAGATCAACGGCATGATGCCCGGCGTGTACTTCGGGTTACTGTTGCCGTTGCTGATCATCGCGCTGCTGGTGGCGCTGGAGATCTGGGCCGCGCAGCGGTTCGGGTGGACGCGGCAGGTGGCATCCAACGCGGTAGTGCCGGCCGCTGGCCGGCACCTGCAGGTTGCGGGCGAAGGTGCAAGAGGTTGGCCGCCCCCCGCCCGCCCCA
>NZ_JBJNRH010000015.1:68828-95581 GCF_045809185.1 Nocardiopsis yanglingensis
GGGGGCGGGCGGGCCCGCCGTGGCCGGGCGCCGCCCTTTGTGTGTGGGGGGGGCCGCCCCCCCCCCGCCACTACCTGTTGCAGGGCGTGCGGACCAACGGTCCGCACCCACCAAGCAGGGTCCGCACCTACCGTCTTTGGGTCAATCGCCGTCGGTTTCGTCCGGGTGGGCCTTCCAGTAGCCGGTCGAGCGGATCCAGTCGCGCGGTACGCCCAGATGGCCTTCGATGAACTTGCGCATCATCCGGGCGCGGCGCGATTCGGTGGCGATCCAGTAGAAGACATCGCCATCCGGCGCTTCGAAGTCGGTCAGCATGTCTTCCAGCAGCGTGCTGCTGGCCGCCGGGAAGCCGTTGCGCTCCAGCCAGTGGATACGCACGTTCTCGTACTGCGGCAGGTCCTGGCGTTCGGCCTCATCGCTCACTTCGATGAAGGCCTGCACCTCGGCGCCGTCCGGCAGCACGTCCAGCCAGCGGGCGATGGCCGGCAGCGCGGTTTCATCGCCGATCAGCACATAGGCGTCGTAGCTGTCGGCCACCACGAACGAGCCGCGCGGGCCGCCGATCACCAGCACATCGCCCGGCTGGGCCTGCTCGGCCCACGGCCCGGCGATGCCCTGGTCGTGCAGCACGAAGTCGATGGCCAGCTCGCCGGTTTCGTGGTCCCACCAGCGCGGGGTGTAGTCGCGGGCCGGCGAATGCTCCTTGCCTTCCGGGTAGCGCGGGCCCTCGGCGGTCATGGTTGGCAGCACCATCTCACCGCTGCTGTTGGGGAAGAACAGCTTGATGTGGTCGTCGGCGCCCGGCGAATCGAAGCCGGCCAGATCGTCGCCACCCAGCACCACGCGGCGCATGTGCGGGGTGACCTCTTCGGTGCGCAGCACGGTCAGTTCACGGAAGCGCACATCCAGGCGCAGGCGCGTGTTGTTGTGTTCGGTCATGGGGCTACCTGTAAAGGTGTCGCGCGGGGGCGCGCGGCGTAGGGGCGACCTGGCTGGAGTCAGTCTGGCTGGGTCGTAGAAGAAAAGGGTTGGCTCTCGCTACCGGCGGTACCGTTGAGCAGCGCGGACGCCCGCGTCAGCAGGGCCGCCACTTCTTCCGCCTCGCCCTCGGCCCAGCGGCCGTGGTGATGCACCAGCGCCCGCTTGAACTCGCGCAGGGCACCGGCCAGCGGCGGCGGCAGCGAGGCCTTGGTGATCTCGCGGGCGCGGTCGAAGGCACGCCGCTGCGCCAGGCGCACCTGGGTGCGCTGCACCTTCAGCTCGAACTCGCCGGCGGCGGTGATGCGGAAGATCCGCTTGCCGTCCACTTCCTCGGCTTCGATCCAGCCAGCCTGCTCGAAGCTGGCCAGCAGCGGGTACATGGTGCCGGCGCTGGGCGTGTAGGCCTGCATGAACTGGTTGCTGATCAGCTGCATCAGCTCGTAGCCGTGGCGCGGCTGCTCGCCGATCAGGGCCAGCACCAGCAGGCGCAGGTCGCCGCGGCTGAGCACCCGCGGCTGGCCGTTGCGGCGTGGCACTTCCGGATCGGTGGAACGGGCTCTGGGAGAAGCGGTACGGCTCATTTCGATATATCGGTAAACGAGTGTGCAAACGATATATCGATATATCGAAGACGACAATCATCGATCCGGCCACAAGCAGGTCCGTTTTGGGCCATGGCCGGCCGCGCGCACAGCAAAAGGGGCGCCCCTTGCAGGGCGCCCCGGCGATGCTGTGGAAGGGAGCGGGGCGCCCAGGCCCCTCACTCACGGTCTACCCTGGGCCCAATGCCAGCGCCGATCCAGAGGCGGCTGCGACATGTTGTCGCCGGTTCAGCGCCAGCGCCGGGGCACTCGCGGGCAGGTTCGCCACCCTGCCCTACAACCGTCATCGGCAGCGGTAACACTGCGTCCTGCGCATGGGCGCAGCGGCCCGCAAGCGACAGCCCGCGCAGCCAACAAGGCCCGCCGCAGGGCCTTCAGCGGGCCCGGCAAGCCCCTTGCGGACACTGGCCGGTTGCATCCATACGCCTGCGTAGCCAAGTGACGAAAGCCCTTGGTGCGCTACACTTTGCGGTCTAGAAATCTATACAACAGTCGCGCGCGTGCGTGCGGTTATGGGAGCGCTAATGAACTGGTTGAACGAGGTGCTGAACAACGACCCGAATCCTGTGGAAACCCAGGAGTGGATCGAGTCGTTGAAGGCCGTTATTGATGTCGAGGGCTCCGAGCGCGCGCATCAGCTGCTGGAAGGCATGGTGGAACTGACCCGTCGTTCGGGCGCCTACCTGCCGTTCTCTCCCACCACCGAGTACGTCAACACCATCGAGCCGCAGCTCGAGGCCAAGAGCCCGGGCAATGCCGAGCTGGAATGGCGCATCCGTTCGATCATCCGCTGGAACGCGATGGCCACCGTGGTGCGCGCCAACCGCAAGCCGGGTGACCTGGGCGGCCACATCGCCTCGTTCGCCTCCGGCGCCACCCTGTACGACGTGGGCTTCAACCACTTCTGGCGCGCCCCGAGCGAAAACCACCCGGGCGACCTGCTGTTCATCCAGGGCCACAGCGCCCCGGGCATCTACGCGCGTTCCTTCCTGGAAGGCCGCATCAGCGAAGAGCAGCTGGACAAGTTCCGCATGGAAGTGGACGGCGGTGGCCTGTCCTCGTACCCGCACCCGTGGCTGATGCCGGAATACTGGCAGACCCCGACCGTGTCGATGGGCCTGGGCCCACTGGCCGCCATCTACCAGGCGCAGTTCATGCGCTACCTGGAAAACCGTGGCCTGATCGAGAAGTCCGACCGCAAGGTGTGGTGCTTCATCGGCGACGGCGAGAGCGACGAGCCGGAAACCCTGGGTGCCATCGCCCTGGCCGGCCGTGAAGGCCTGGACAACCTGATCTTCGTGGTGAACTGCAACCTGCAGCGCCTGGACGGCCCGGTGCGCGGCAACGGCAAGATCATCCAGGAACTGGAAGGCGTGTTCCGTGGCGGCGGCTGGAACGTGATCAAGCTGCTGTGGGGCGGTTACTGGGATGCCCTGCTGGCCAAGGACAGCGACGGCGTCCTGAAGAAGCTGATGATGGAAACCGTCGACGGCGAATACCAGAACTGCAAGGCCTTCGGCGGCGCGTATACCCGCGAGCATTTCTTCGGCAAGTACCCGGAAACCGCTGCGATGGTGGCCGGCCTGAGCGACGACGACATCTGGCGCCTGAACCGTGGTGGCCACGACCCGCACAAGGTGTACGCCGCCTACCACCAGGCCGTGAACACCAAGGGCATGCCGACCGTCATCCTGGCCAAGACCGTGAAGGGTTACGGCATGGGCAGCGCCGGTGAGGCACTGAACCCGACCCACCAGACCAAGAAGCTGGACGACGAAGCGGTGCGCCACTTCCGCGACCGCTTCAACATTCCGGTGACCGACGCGCAGCTGGCCGACGGCCAGGTGCCGTTCTACCACCCTGGCCCGGATTCGCCGGAAGTGCAGTACCTGCAGGAACGCCGTGCTTCGCTGGGCGGTTACCTGCCGCAGCGCCGCCGCAAGGCCGACAAGACCTTCGTGGCGCCGAAGCTGGAAGCCTACGACCGCCTGCTGAAGAGCAGCGGCGAGCGCAGCTACTCCACCACCATGGCCTTCGTGCAGAGCCTGAACATCACCCTGCGCGACAAGGAACTGGGCCCGCACATCGTGCCGATCGTGGCCGACGAAGCCCGTACCTTCGGCATGGAAGGCCTGTTCCGCCAGATCGGCATCTACGCGCCGTTCGGCCAGAAGTACAAGCCGGTGGACGCCGACCAGCTGATGTTCTACCGCGAAGACCAGAGCGGCCAGGTGCTGCAGCAGGGCATCAGCGAGCCGGGTGCGATCAGCTCGTGGATGGCGGCCGGTACCAGCTACTCGGTCAGCAACGTGCCGATGCTGCCGTTCTACATCTACTACTCGATGTTCGGCTTCCAGCGCGTGGGCGACATCGCCTGGCAGGCCGCCGACATGCGTACCCGCGGCTTCCTGCTGGGTGGTACCGCCGGCCGCACCACGCTGAACGGTGAAGGCCTGCAGCACGAAGATGGCTTCAGCCATCTGGTAGCCGGTGGCATCCCGAACGTGCGCAGCTACGACCCGACCTTCGGCTTCGAAGTGACGGTGATCCTGCAGCACGGCACCAAGGCGATGATGGAAGATCAGATTGACGAGTACTACTACGTCACCCTGATGAACGAGAACTACACCCACCCGGAAATGCCGGAAGGCGCGGCCGAAGGCATCGTCAAGGGCATGTACCTGCTGACCGACGCCGGCAAGCCGAAGAAGGGCGAGCTGCGCGTGCAGCTGCTGGGCTCGGGCACCATCCTGCGCGAAGCCATTGCCGCCGCCGAGCTGCTGGACAAGGACTTCGGCGTGACCGCCGATATCTGGAGCTGCCCGAGCTTCAACGAACTGCGTCGCGATGGTTTCGACGTGGAACGTGCCAACCGCCTGCATCCGGAAGGTGAGCAGCGCAAGGCCTACGTGACCGAGCTGCTGGAAGGCCGCCAGGGCCCGGCAATTGCCGCCACCGACTACGTGCGTGCGTATGCGGACCAGATCCGCGCGTTCGTGCCGATGTCGTACACCGTGCTGGGTACCGATGGTTTCGGCCGTTCGGATACGCGTGCGAACCTGCGTCGGTTCTTCGAGGTTGACCGCTACTACATCGCGCATGCCGCGATTGCGGCGCTGGCGAAGGAAGGGAAGATGACCGCGAAGGATGTGGCCCGGGCGATCAAGCAGTACAAGATTGATCCGGAGAAGGCTAATCCTGTTGGGGTTTGATTTCGTCAAACAATTGACGTGAAAAGGGGCGGCCATTGGTCGCCCTTTTTCATGGTCACGGGTGAATTCGTTCTGCGTCGCAACGTCGCTCCTCACGAGACGGGGGCGGGATAAGCTGTACCCTATCGCAATGGATAGGGGGGCTTCATGGAATACGCGCTCTTAAAGTCGCTCAGAGCATTGGCGCCGGGACTAATGATCCTGGCTTACTTTGATTTGACGTGCACACTCACATTGGGCTACGAGTTTTCTTTTTGGAAGATGGACGCATCCAAGCTTCTCCTGTGTGGGTATATAGCAGGAGGAATTTACGGTTTGCTCGTGGGGAAATGGGCTTCCGAAGCGGCATTTGGAGGGGTCAATGAGCGGGTTAGAGATCGGCTCATTTCGGTTGTGCCAGATCTGCGTGGGAAATCATGGTCGGAGATTTCCCCTCATTTCTACGCGCTGCTCGATTCTGACAAATCTCTCGAGATAAAGAGCAAGGGGGTCTTCTTTAACGGCCTTCTTGTGACGAGTTCGTACTGTGGTATATGGATATCGCTGGCTGCATCGATCCTGGGTTCGGGGCTTGCGCTCGGCGGAAAGGGTGGGCTGGTCCTGCACGTTTCTCTAGTCGCAGTGGTGCTCTGCTATCTGTTATGGAGAAAATCAATCAAACGCCATCTTGAGCTTGTAGATGGTCAGCTCAACGTTATTGCTCGACGATTGGTTCCTCAGCTTGTAAGAAGCGTTAATGTTGGTCTGGGGGGGTAATGATCAGTAGCGCCATTTCAAGGTGTGCTAGAGAAATTCGGAGTAGCCGAGGTCGATCCTGGATAATTGGATACTCTGGGGGGAAAGACTCGACCGCTGCATTGAAAGTATTTCTTGCCGCATCCATAGAGTCTGGCTGCGAGAATGACAGTATCACCGTAATCTATTGTGATACTGGAGTTGAGAATCCAGAGCTCGATCTGTTTGCAAAGAAGACCCTGGAAGGAATGCGAAGGGAGCTTCCTGCGATATTCCCGAATTTGCGGATAGAGATTCTGAAGGCTCCATTGAAAGAAGGGTTCTTTGCTAGGGTGGTTGGTCGTGGGTATGCCCCCCCGACCAATCGATTCCGGTGGTGCACGAAAGGACTTAGGGTGCTTCCAGTTCAGCGCTTTATTAATTCATCACCCGGCGATGCTGCAGTAGTTCTTGGCCTGCGCTTTGGCGAAAGTCACCAGCGTGACAGATCGCTAGCGAAGGGTGGGAATGAGCGCGCTATATGGCAGGTTCAGCGCGAAGGTGCTCAGCGAGATCTTTTCCTCCCAGTGCTGGACTTTGATCTCGAGATGGTATGGGCTGCTGCACAGTCAATTTCTCTTCCGTCGTCGATTGATTCAATTGCTTTAGAAGAACTTTATAGGGGGGCAACCGAGGAGTGCCCAATGGTCAAGTCTCCGCTGGCTCCGCCATGTGCTTCTGGAAGGTTTGGCTGTTGGACCTGCACTGTGGTTAGGAGGGACAAGTCGACCGAAAGTATGATCAAGAATGGAAAGGCCTGGTTGCAGCCATATTTAGACTTTAGAGACTGGCTGCAAGTTTTTAGAGGGAATTTAAATTATCGTTGGCCGGTCCGGAGGAACGGAGCTGCTGGCCCTGGACCCTTTACCGTGGAGGGTCGGAAGATAATATTCAAGGAAATCCAATTGCTCGAGGAGGCGGTTGGAAGGGAGCTGCTATCGCATGATGAGATTTGCTTAATAAAGAGTTTGTGGGAGCAGGATTTAAATTCTGAAATTGACCTGGGGCTTCGTATTTAGTGGTTATAATTTCTCTGATTTCTGTTCCTGTCGCGGAAATTTCTTTGAGGTTAAAGAACGCAAAGCGCTTGTGGATTGAGAGTGCCTGATGCAGGTGGCTAGCCCCAAAATTAGAATACTTAAAGGCGTGGCTCGGCTTCGGTCCGGTGGCATGTTAATGGCTCATTTGTTGGAATTGATTTCCTCGGCATGAGGGCAGTGCCCGCATTCAAATCCGAACTGGTGGCGAACGCTTTTAGCCTATGGAGACATTAGGTGAGGTTGGACTGTCCGTGCACATTAAACCACTCAGCAACACGCGCAATCGATAGGGCAGACGCCATTTCAAACCGATTTATCACCTATTTCCCAATGTGCTCTTCGGTAGCAGCGTTCTGCCGTGTGGCTTTAGCAGTCCACATCAGCTCTGCAACTATGCGCAGTCGGGCCAGCACGCAATTCGCATCTGTCTACAGAAGGTAGCTCCCAGTCATTTGATGCCGTTCCGGCCAAGGCTGACTGTCCGCATCCGCACCACTTCCTAAGCGGTCTACCCGGTGCCCATCCACCTGGCGGCCTGGCGCTGAACGCGATAGACAACGTGTGGTTCGAGACTCTATCAACGCCAGCCACGAGGACGTGGGCGAGAGCGCGGAGGGAGCCGATTGTGAGCATCTCATCCCGTCAAGCTAAAGAAGGAAGCCGGCGCATCCGTGCCTAGTACTCTATTGGGCAAAAGCGTGCCGATTGCGACATCGAAAGGTACTATCCCGTCTCGAAGGCCAATAGGCCGCATCAATTAGATGAGACAGGGGGGGGCAGGGATGGCGTACTGGTGGGTGAACCAGAAGCAGACGTTTGATCGGGCGGTTAAGGCTGGCTACTTGTGGTCGCCGAAGACCAATGTGGAAGGGAAGCCGAATCCCTTCTATGAGCACATGACCCAGGTGCGTCCAGGTGATGTGGTCTTCGCTTTTGCCAACGCTCAAATCAAGGCTGTCGCGATCGTCAATGGCGCGCACTACGCGAGAGATCGCCCTGATGACTTCAAAAAGACGGACAACGAATGGCGCAGGGACGGCTGGGCCGTTCCGGTGGACTATCACCTGGTGGAATCGCCGTTAAAGGTGAGCGAGCACATGGCGAAGATTGGGCCGCGTCTTCCGGCGAAGTATTCGCCGCTGAAGCCAGATGGCAAAGCCAACCAGGCCTACCTCTTCCCAGTGCCCCAGGAAATGGCTACTGAGCTGTTTTCGCTGCTCAACGTTGACATTGATGACCTGAGCGCTTGGCAGGACGAGGTGCGAGTCAAGGAGATCAAGGAGGACAAGAATATTGGCGAGACAGTGAAGGCGCAGCTTATCAATGCCAGGGTGGGACAGGGGATCTACCGTAAGAACGTGAGCGACATCGAAAAGGTCTGCCGCGTTACCGGCACGAATGAGCCCAAATTTCTTATCGCTAGCCACATTAAGCCCTGGGCGAAGAGCACCAACTCTGAGCGCCTTGATGGTAGCAATGGACTGATGTTGTCGCCGCATATCGATCGGCTATTCGACCGTGGATACATTTCGTTTGAAGATGACGGCCGGCTAATTCTGAGCAAGCATTTGCCGGAGGCGGTGCGCTTGAGGTGGGATGTGGTGCAGAAGATTCCGAGCGTCCCGTTCTCGGCGGCGCAGGTCTCGTACCTGAATTATCATCGGGCCGTACTGCTGCGTAAGTAGGCAATAATCGCCGGCTGCAGGCATCTCCGAATCGGGGATGCTTTGCGGAACCCGCAAAGTTGACTTCCTAACGATGGTCGCTGTCGTTCCAAAGCTGGAATAATCAGTGGGACGGGAGGAAAAGCTAGCTCGAGTAACTCTCGATAGACGAAAATGTTGACATTCTACGAAGCAAGAATGCCGCATGCCGTCGATGGGGTTAGTGAGGATCCGAATGATCTGATTCGTAGTCATAGATTGCACTGAACGACTACTCCAGCACAATCCGGCTACTCCAATGCGACAGCAGCGGCGCAACGCACGGAACATCAATCACCCTATCCGCATACAGCACAATCACAAGCTGCTCCAACGAGTTGTCCACCAGCATCACGGGCCTGCCGTCGCAACTGACCTCGAAGTACCTCCCTCCGGCATACCGCGCGTGCAGTACCAAACCCCCGCGCACAAGCCGAACAGCCTCCTCGCGCATGACAGAAAATTCAGTGTCGGACACCTTCCGAAACGTCCGTAGCTCCAAGCCTGCCTTGGGTACGTGCCGGCTGGCGATCGTGGCAGACAGCGCCGCCAGCAGCACAGCGCAGTAGATCACAGGCTTCATTGGACGCTCTGCTGATAGGGGATGGACCAGATGGCGAACGGTCCGCCGATAGCGCGTGCGTGACCAGCAGTCACGTGACAGATGGCCAAGTCCAACTGGACTACTCCCGCACCTGCAACCGCTCAATCACCTGCGCGGTCAACGCCACACACGCCATCTTCAACCCCTCCATCACCCGATCCCCCAGATACTCCTCCGGCGCGCCGTTCTGCCGAGTCCGCTCCGCAGCCAGCATCAGCTCCGCCACCACACGCAGCCCCGCCAGCGCGCAATCCGCGTCCGCCAGCTGAAGGCAACGCCCAGGCAGTTGATGCCGCTCGGGCCAAGGCTGGCCGTCCGCAGCCGCACCGGTTCCGATGCGATGCAGCGTGGCTACGAAGGCGTTGGGATCGACGGACGATTCGCGCTCGGGCTCAGCGTTGTCCGGATCGTACTGCGCGTGCAGGGAACGGAAGTCCGATGTGTTCATGGCAATGCTCCGTACAGGACAGATAGCAGCGCCACCAATAAAGGTGGCGGACGGTGCGGGCTCGAAAACCGGTAAATGCCAGACCGGCGGGTCCGAAGACCCCCACGCACCGCCCGCCATGGAACGCGAACGGATTGCCAGCCGACGCCACACAAAAGGTGACGTCGGCTGGCAAGCGCATACAGCTGGCATAAACACGGGTTTTCGAGTCCCGCGCCACCCTTTTCCGGTGGCACGCCAAGAGATACTCGCGCAGCTGCCAAATGCCAAGAAACTGCAGAACCGGCGATCGCCAGTCCTGACGCTTTCGGCATTGTCGCACACGGTGTTAAGCCGGCAAGCGATTGCGCCGCAACGTTCTTGAAGAGCTTGGCGCTATTGGCCCCAAGCGCAGGAGCGCCCGCAGCAAGGGCGATGGCCTAGGGCCAATCGCGACAGATTGGACCAGCGATTCAGCCGGGCGACGCCTCGGCCGTGGGCGCGAAGGTCAGACGGACCCGTACCCGCGCATGCAGCGCGACGCCTTCAACCACGACCGGATCAAAGCGCCATTGGTCCACTGAGGTAAGGGCAGCACGATCAAGCTCCCGCGATCCGCTGGACCGCGCCACCATCACGTTGGAAACGTGGCCCAGCTCATCCAGTTGAGCAATCAACAGCACCGCCATGGGAGCCTGCAGGAAGGTATCGGGCGGTGTGGCAAGGGCCGTTGAATACACAACGGCAGGCGCCTGCTGCAGCTTGAAGGTGGGGTTGTCACCGCGCTCTACGAACACTTCAGTGGAAACCTGCGGGTCTGCCGCCATGGCCATGGCAGGTGCGGCGCCCAGCAGCATCAGAACGAGGTTCAGCGCCAGGGCGGTGTTCAAACGGGGCATACGTGGTTTCCATTCCGGTGCGCTACAAGCATAGCGGCCATCCCCTGGCATCGCCTGCCTTGAATGCCGGTGTGCTGGCCTGCTGCGCGGATCACACAGGCGCGCCCGGCCGTGGCCACAGGGCATCGTCACGCTCCAGGTCGTAGTCGCTGCCGAACGCCAGTGCAGCCTCGCGCGGCGGAAGGTCTGCGTAGCAGCCCAGCAGGTACTCATCCATGCCGGCGTCGCTATGGTCGATGGCGAATAGATGGAGGAGCTCCTTGTCGAAGGCTTCCAGCCACGCGGTGTCGAACGTGGTCACGGTCGTCCTCCAGAGGGGGAGCTGAGTTTGGCCGCGGTAGATCTCACAGGATGGAATAGGAGCTCGACAATCATTTGATTTCATTCTGGTCCGATTGCCGGCCCGTGCAAGTCAAGGTAGAAAAGGGCTGCGGCATGTTCGGGGGAACATTCACGGATGGCCTTCACATGATCGGGAATAGGTGGGGAACTTCGCTCCGCCGTCGGAGCGACAATGAGATGGAGGCAGTGCATGGATTCGGTTTCAATCCGCCATCCCCAAAAAGGGGAGTTCTTTCTCCTTGAGCCAGGGGCGATAAGCGGCCCTGCCTGCGGGGTCGTCTTCGAGAACCTGGATCGCCTGTTGTCTCCTCCTCGCATGATCTTGCTGCCGGAGGATGGCGGCGTCCCCTCCCTTCGCGAGCCGCCGCGCCTGGTACTTAGATTGAGCGAAGGACCGCCGCCTGGGGATCTGGAGTCGGGGTTCAGCGGCTACTGGCTGGTCTCTGAGCGGCTGCATGACGTGATGGTCTCCGTCGATCCCCACGCCTTCGCCTTTGCGGAAGCCGACTATCGTCTGGAAGACGGTAGCCGGGGTGATCGCCACTTCCTCTGCACCGTGGTTCAGGTCGTTGACGCGTTGGACGAAGGTGCGTCCAAGCTCTTCATTGACACCACCGAGGAATTCATCAACGGGAAGTTCTACGACTTGGGCGGCGGTGCGAGTGTGACGTTCGACCGGCAGAGGCTGGGGCAGGCCCACGTCTTCAGGACTCCATTCTCCGGCTCTGTGTTCTGTGACCGCGTGTTTAGGGACGCCGTGGCTGCAGCCGGTATAGAGACTGACAGCGATGCCGACGGCGTGTGGTTGACGGATGCCGCGGATATTTAGGGTGTAGCCCATGCCGGCAGAGAATTCATGAGTGGCTGGCCTTCACATAACTGACAGCCGATGCCTTCGCGAAACCCGGCTATGTCTCTACGTTGGAGTGCAAACATCTGGATGAAAGGAAAAAGCATGGAACCGTCGAAGCCGCCCCATTCTGTGCCTGGCGAGTACTTCCTCCTAGTGCCTGATGCCACGCGTCGGAGAAAAGCAGCAGTGCGCTATGCCGGCCCAGTGCGCGGTTGGCTTTCCGGAGGGGACTTCAGGCTGTGAGCACGCGGGAATGACTCGAAGAAGACGTGGAAGGCTGACACCCTCTGATAAGCTCTTCGAACGCCTATTTAGATTGATTCTGAGGTGAGACAAGCAATGACTTCGAATCTGCCAAAGAAGGGCGAGTTCTTCGAGTTGCGCCCAGATGCCCGACGGCGCGGCAAAGGGCATGGCGTCGTTTTTGAGAACGAGTCTTCCCTGAAGACGCCTCCAAATTTCCTCTTGCGTCCCGATCAGGGGGGCTTCCCGCCTCTGCGCGAGACCCCGCGCCTGGTGTATTACCCAAGCGAAGGGTGGCCACCGGAGGATCTTGAAGCTGGGATGAGCGGCTATTGGCTCGTTTCCGGGCGTCTCCGTGAGGTGATGGTGGCCGTGGACCCAGGTGCTTTTGCGTTCAGGGAGACTGACTATCGACTCGCTGATGGAGCAATGGGTGGCCCCTATTTCCTTTGCGATGTCATTAGGACCATCGATGCCTTGGATGAGGCAGCATCCCAACTGAAGATCATCGTTAGTGACGACTATGAAGAGGGGAAATACTACGATCTGACGGGCGACGTCCGCTTGGCGTTCAGGAGGGAGGTAATCGGCGATGCTCACGTGTTCCGGCTCCCCTACTACGAAGGCGTCTTCTGCGACCGCACTTTCAAGGAGGCGGTCGAAGCCGCGGGATTGATCGCCAGCGGTACGTCCAACGGTCTGTGGTTCTACGACGCGGTGAACTGCTGAGACTCGGCGATGCTTGAGTCAAGGAGGATTTGTGGCCGGACATTCCACTCATTTGCAGGACCATCACGCGATTGAGCAGCAGACGCTGAGGCACAGCCCGTTGCTCGCAAAGCTGCAGGAGGCGGGACGGTTCAATATTCACTCCCAGGAAAACCGGCTGTTCCTCCCCGCAAACCCTGCCTATGCAGATGCGATGGGCATTACGCCGCACAGTGGCGGACCGTTGGGTGAATACCAGAACGGAATGATTCGGCGCTTGAACGAGATTCAGAGAACGCGAGACGGTAAGGCCGCGCTGCTGAATGACTCTGACGCCCTCGATAGAGTGATGGCGCGTGTAGAAGCATTGCGAGACACGGTCAAGGTCGGGTTGATCAACGGCGATCTCAACACGAATACTCCGCTGGGAAGCACGCCTGCGATCACGAACAAACGGATCCGGGATTTTTTTGACGGAGTTCCTGAGTACCACCAAACGCATATCGCTCAGATCCAAGCCTTGAAAGGTTTCACCGGGGTCGACCTTGGCTGGGTGGCTGTCACTCATTCCGAAAGTGGTATCGTGACTACGCTCAATAGAATCGAGTATGACGCCAAGCCACTGACTCGCGGTGGAAACATTGAGTTGCAGCGAAGCGGCCTGTCGCTTGCCATTTCCAATGCCCACCACGGTGGCCGAGTTGTTCTGACAGAGCCGGGTATCCAGACGGTCGAGCGCGTGCTCGGCGAGGAAGCCGGGCATCGCATTCGCAGCCCGCGCTCGCAGCAAGGCGGTGCGACATTGGACCTCCTCCTCGGCGAAGCCTCCACCAGCCAACTGATCCGCTCCGGCGGCCTGCTCGCCTCCGGCGCCGACGCCGTCATCACTGCTCGCCGCACCTCGCAGTTGCTGGAAGAGGGCAACGGCACCGCCGCCCAGTCCGAGCTTACTCATGCCTTGGCACGCAACGGCGGTGGCTGGATCGGTGGCATGGCCACCGCATCGGTGATTGGCACCTCCAGCTTCGTCCCTGCGGCCATCGTCGCGGGCGATGCGCTGCTGATGAGCAAGGCGTTCGACAGGGGCGCCGATCTGCTCGACAACCGCGCCGTCTACCGGCAGACCGACAAGTCCGATGTCACATGGCAGTTCAATGGCCTGAACTGGCAGCGCCAAGCGGTCATGGACAGCGCGGGCGACGGCCTGGGCAATCCGGCTGAGCGCAGTGTGGGCGCCAGTTACGAGAAGGCCCGCGAGCTGGGCGCATACGCCCATGTAAAAGCGGTAGAGCTGGCGCTGGGCAAGGCACCGCCGCCGCAGGATCCTTTCAGCATCCCGGCGAAGGACGGCGAGGGCCGTCTGGACAATCCCAACTGGCACCGCGATGCGCAGACCGAACAGTGGACGCGGCAGGTCAAGGTTGGCGTGTCCGGCGCCAACGACAGGGGTGTGTACGAGACGCAGGCCGCCAGCCCTGAGCGCGCCAACGAGTTGAATCGCGAGGCGGTGCAGCGCATCGAGAACAACATCGCCAAGGGCAAGGCCGCAATTGCCGCCAGCTACCTGGAGACCTACGCCGCAACCCGCGCCAGCAACTTCGTGCCGCTGGTGCCGGAAGCGGTGGAGCAGGCGCGTGCCAGGCCCGACGCCATCCGGGGCTCGGACAACCAGCTCTACCAGCGCGATGAAGCAGGACAATGGAGCCATGCTGGCCAGATCGCGCCGGGGAACATGGCGCTGGAGTTGGAGCTGACCCGAGCCATCCAGCAGCCGTCGCTCGATCAGTTCAACCAGACCATTGCCGCATTGGACGCGCGACCGTTGCCGTCTGCGGCGGAAGTGAACCAGAACGAGCTGCGCCATAGCTACTACGCTGCGGGCGTCGCGCTGTCACCAGCGTGGGAGCAGGCCATTGCGCTGGCCACGGAGCGCACGCGCGAGCAGCACGGCATTTCGGGTCCTACGCTGCAGGAATTGGGGCCTGTAGCCGAGGGCAACGCGGGCGCCTCCAGGCCCATCAACCATTACCAGGTGGGTCAGGATGGCGTGGCGCGCGCCGTCGCGACCACCAGCACGCAGGAGCTGCAGGCCGCATGGAATGAGGTGCGGGCGCGTGCCAATGAGCAAGCGCCGCTGCCGGACTCGCCCGAGTTGCGCATTGCCGCGCTGTCGGCGGGTGAGCAGGAGGCGTACCGGCAGGCACTGCAGGAGGCAAATCGGCTAGGTGCTGCGCAGGTGGATGCAGGACAGGTTGCACGAGTGGCCGCGCAGGTGGCGCACGGTGACAAGCCATCTGAGCAGGACGGGAGCGTGGAAGTGCGGCCGGAAGAGCCGGCCACTGCGCAGCCCATCTCGCCTGCGACGGTTGCGGCAGCGTCGCCAGCGATAACGGTCCCGCAACCGCCTTCGCCCGCCCCACAGGATAGGCCCGAGTCTCAGCGGCACGCCGAGCCGCGCGATCCGCCGCGGCGTGAGGCGGAGCCTCAACCTCAGCCCCATCCAAACAGCGAGGCGCCCACCGAAAACCGTACCGCCTCACAGACGCCGGAGCCCACCGGGCCTATGCAGGCGCACCCGGCCGTGCCTGAGCGCGCGATGCCACACGCTGCCGCGCCTCTGGACGCGGCAACGCAGGCGATGCCCACGCAGCGCACAGAGCAGGCATCGGAGCCGGAGCCGGAGCGGATGGCCCCGGTGCCTGCGGTTGCTCCCACTCCAAAGCAGGACATGGCAGTTCAAGAGGTGGAACCGGTGCCCTTCAAGGAGCCGCTGCCTGCTGAGCCTGCGCGCGATCCATGGCCTTTGGAGCAGGAAGTGGCACAGCACGTGCCAGAGCCCGAACCGGCTCCATTGGATGACCTCCAGCCCGTCACTGCGGCTGTCACTGTTCCTGCCGAGCCCAAGACAGCGCCAGGCCCTGAACCGGCCGCGCCCGCACCGGATGAGGCATCGGCTCCGAATCGGGCGCTGCAGGACCCCACGCAGCCCGGTCACCCCGATCATGCGCTGTATCAGCAGATCCGCGAGGGCGTGGAAGCGCTGGACGCCAAGCACGGCCGCAGCTTCGATGAAGTCAGCAAATGCATGACGGCCAGCCTTCTGGTGCTGGCCAAGGACAACGACCTGGAACGGGTGGACCATGTGCTGGTGAGCAACGCTACGCGCGAACACCCGGCCGGGCACACGCTGTTCGTGGTGCAGGGTGAGCCAAGCAATCCGGCCCATCAGCGTGCTGCGATGCCGACGGAGCTGGCGGCGCAGACATCAGTTGAAGAGTCACTGCAACAGTTCGACTCTGTCAGCCGTGAAGCGCATCAGCGTGCGCTTGCCAATCAGATGGACCAGCAGCTGGAAGATCAGCGGGTGCAGCACGACATCCAGATTCGTGCGGCCAGCGGGGGATGATCAACGTGTGAGCTGCACTGGGCGACCTGCGAAAAGGACCGAAGATGAAGCCACAAGGAAAGCGCCGGATCTGCATGCTCGCTGGACTGCTCGTTCTTCTGGCTACGGGGTGCCGACCCGAGGCGGCTCGCGACGCAGGCTCGGTCGCAGAGGCCCTTCGTCCGGATCTGGTGCCGCTTGTGCGCGCCATGCCCACCTCGCCAATGGATGAACCATTGGCGGTGGAATTCGATGTGGATGTTCCCAGCAAGAATTCCTCTCCGACGCTCATGATCGGCATTCGGGTCAATCGTACGGACGACATCGCGGCATTGGAGGCTCTGGTCGATGTTCAGGCATCCGGGTTCCAGGCCAACGTCTCCATGCAGCGCCTGGAATTGGGTGGATGGACGGACGTGCCGTTGCACCGGCTGGAATCCATCATCGGGGAACCTACCCGGACGATTCCCATCCCCGCCGATGGTCGAGTAACCAGCGCGTGGCTGGACGATGCTGATGTACTGGCGCTGCAGAATGCTGGGCTGGAACGAGCCGGTGATACCCACGCACAGCTGGCCTTCGCATGGGCACGCAATCCCTCGCCGGGCCGATACCGGGTTGAAGTGCAACTGCATTCGCCTCTGACGCAGCTTGATCCGTATTACCCCGAACTGCTGATTGCCTACCTGCGCAGGCCCAAGTAGCGAAGCAGTCAGCTTCTTGGATTGCTGGCTGGTTCACACATTCAGCATGCCAGTCGTGGCCCCAACTTTGTCCTCCACCTACCGCCCATCCCACCTATGCCATCATCCGGCCAGGACCGCAGCACCCATCAAGGCTGAACAGGCATGGAGCAGGCAACACGCTACACGGCAACGCTGTACCTGGCCGCCCCCGGCACCCCACTGAAGAGCGGGGGCATCTCGCCGCGCGGCCACATGTACCTGCAGGTGGCAGCAGGCGACGAGGCCCACAGCTACGGCTTCGCACCACCGCGCCAGGCGCCGGGCGAGGCCCGCACCGGCGTGCAGTACGCGCAGGTGCGCCACGATGATGCCGACGAACATCTGGACCCGTACTACAGCCGCACCCTGGAAATCACCGAGGAGCATTACGGCTGCCTGCGTGATTTCGCCGAGGAACCGGGCGAGTTCGAATTCGATGTGGATCGCCCGGCCACCATCAACCGCTGCAGCGATTTCGTCTGGGCGGCGCTGCATTACGCCGGCCTGCATCCGCTGCCGGCGCCGCTGGACGGCGGCAGCAACCTGGGCGAGTTCGCGGTGCTGTTCAATCTGCCGGAAATCCAGTGCATTGCTGCGCCGTTCCCAGGCAGCGATCTGAATGCCGAAACCCACCACGCGATGCCCGAGCGCGAGGCCGAACATCATCGCCAGGGCGACCGCGCCAGCGATGAGCCGCCACCGACGCCGATTGAGGTGGCCGGCACGCTGCTGGACCCCTCGCATCCAGACCATCGCCTGTTCTCGCAGCTGATCCAGAAAGTGGCCGAGCTGGACGCCGCGCATGGGCGCCCGTTCGATGCGGCCAGTCAGCGCATCAGTGCCAGCCTGCTGGTGCTGGCCAAGCAGAACAATCTTTCGCGGGTGGACCACGTGCTGCTCAGCCAGCCGACCAAAAGCAGCCATGCCGCCGAGAGCATCTTCATCGTGCAGGGCGATCGCAACGACCCGGGGCACCGCCGCGCCAGCATCGCCACCGAGGTGGCGGCCAAGACCGATGTGGCCGATTCGCTCCGCTTGAAGGAGCAGTAATCCGCGCGCTTGCCATACGCGCGCCGGCGCACGCCACGCCCCCCACCTGCTACCATTCCCCCGCTACCCAGCCAGCCCACCCCGCGCAGACAGATGCAGGTCGGGCCGTCGTAGAACGGCCCAGCGAGCCAGGACACCCTCCCGTGCCCATTCAAGGACGCTCGCATGTTCCGTAATCCTCTCTTCCGCTCGGCCGCCCTGGCCGTTGCCGTTTCGCTCAGCCTCGGCGCGCCCTCCGCATTCGCCGACAACGCACCTGCTGCCAGCGCCACCACCGCGGTGCAGCGCCAGGCTGTGGCCAAGGGCCTGTACGAGCTGGCCTACAGCCCGAAGCAGAACGCCGTGTTCGTAGCCTCGTCCGGTGGTTTCGGCGATGACGCCGGTCCGGCCCAGGTGCTGCGCCTGAATCCGACCACGCTGGCCGTGGAAACCCGCATCCCGCTGGAGCGCAAGGCGTTCGGCGTGGTGCTGGATGACGCCCACAACCGCCTGTACGTGGGCAACACCGTGGACCTGTCGGTGACGGTGGTCGACACCGCGCAGAACAAGGCCGTCGGCACCATCCAGCTGATGGAGAAGAAGACCGGCAAGGACGGCAAGGCTGCTTACACCCATGACCTGCGCGAGCTGGTGGTCGACAGCGCGGCCAACCGCCTGTACGTGACCGGCCACAGCAGCCAGCCGGACGTGAGCAGCGTGCTGTTCGTGATCGATACCACCACGCTGAAGGTGATCAACACCATCGACGGCCTGGGCAATGCCAAGGCGCCGGGCCTGGCGCTGGATACGGCCAACAAGCGCGTCTACATCAGCAACCTGCTGGCCGATCTGGTGGTGGTGGGCACCGATTCGAACAAGGTGGTGGCACAGCACAAGATCGCCGCCGAGCAGCCGATGAACATCGCGCTGGACCCGGCCGGCAAGCGCCTGTTCGTGACCGACCAGGGCTCGGAATTCCTGCGTGGCTACCAGGCCAAGAGCAGCGGCCTGGTCAGCAAGCATCCGGGCCAGCGCGTGCTGGTGCTCGACCGCAGCACCGGCAAGGAGCTGGCCAGCATCCCGACCGATGCCGGCCCGCTGGGCATCCTGCTGGATGCACCGCGCAAGCGCCTGTACGTGACCAACCGCGAAGCCGGCACGGTGACGGCCTACAACAGTGACAGCTACCAGAAGGTGGCCACCTACACGGTGCCGACCCACCCGAACAGCCTGGCGCTGGATGCGAAGAACAACGTGCTGTTCGTGAGCATCAAGAACGGCGAGAAGGATGACAAGGGCGCCGACGAGAGCGTGGCGCGGATTCAGCTGTGATGCGATGACGCCGGGCCACGCCCGGCGGCTTGCTGCGTGAAGAAGGCAGGGTATGGACCCTGCCTTTTTCTTTGCCCGGTTGCAGTGCCGGAGGCCGCCCGCTAGGGTTGAAGTCCATGGCAGGGAGCCAAAGGATCTGAATCATGTTGGGTATGCACCGCTGGCTGCACGCCGTCCTGTTTCTCACGCTGGCGGGCGCACTTGGTGCCTGTTCCGGGGGTGATCCCATCCCACCCGAGCCACTGGACCTGGCGCAGCCGATCGCTGTGGATCAGACGGGCCAAGTGGTGAATTTCGAGTTCGAGATGAACGCTCGAAACTACATTCCACATCGCACCTATGCAGTGGAGTTGGAGTTGCAGCGCCAGGAGACCCAAAGGCCCGACGGGCCTGACGTGGGTACATTGAGGGTCCCGTTCGAGGTGAGCCTGCAACAATGGGGCGCTGACGTCTGGAAGGATGTTCCCACCTACGACAGCTACCAAGCCGGGGTGATCAATGCGGGTGAGCCGCTTCCAGAATGGCACGCATCCAGCGAATGGCGGTATACGTCACCGCACATGGGGAGCGATGGCCAGTACACCCTGAGCCTGGTTGCTCTGCCAGTGGAGCCTGATACCCGCTACCGCTTGCGGGTTCGTACTGTAGAGGCGACGCCGGAGTTGCAGCACTACTCGGCTCAGTTGCGGGTACATGCAGCCCGACCGCCAGGCAAGTAGTCAACCTCGCTACGGGAAGGAACGAAGGAATCAACTTATGGACAAGCCACGCTACACCGTAGAGATCGTTATCGCTGCACCTGGTACACCGCTGATTGACCCCAGGACGCACAAGCAAGCGGTCGACGCTGAGGGCGTTCCGCAGACGTCCTCCCCCGGCCATATGTTCTACGTCCTGCACGCACCAGGCGAGCCTGCGAGGAGCTATGGATTTGCTCCCAAGGAGCACGGTAGCGTGAACGGTCCCGGCACCATCATGGAGGATGACGCATCGGTCTATAAAGACCCGCGCTATACGCGCACCCTCGAGATCAGCGAAGAGCAGTACAGGAAGCTCCAGCAGTTCGGCTCGAACCCGGAGAAATTCGGCTTCAGCAAGCACTATCAGGATGTGCGCCACAACTGCGTTGACTTCACCTGGGAAGCCTTGAACCACGCGGGCATCGAGCGGAAAAGAAGCATCGACGTGAACGCGCTGGGAGGTGGCATTGGCCAATTGCTTCCCGATGTCCGTATTCCCTTGGAGAGCAAGGGCGCAGGCAAGGATGGATTCCGACCGCTGCGCAACATCCATGGTGTGGACAGCATTGATCCGCCGTTTCCGGACAGCGAGCTCAATCAGAAGAAAACCAATCCCTTGCCCGCGCGCAGCTTCCAGCAACGCATCCTGAGCGACGCTGAGGGCATGGGCGAACGAAGCGGTGATCATCTGGCCCGCCACAGCAATGATCCGCTCCTATCGCAGATCCACCAGGGCGTGGCCCTGCTCGATGCAGAGCGGGGCCGCGCCTTCGATGCCACCAGCGAGAACATCAGCGCCAGCCTGTACGCCCTGGCCAAGGCGAACGGCCTGACCCAGGTCGACCACGTGCTGTTGAGCGATCGCACGGCGCAGGCCGATGTGGCGCAGAACATCTTCATCGTGCAGGGCGAGCGCGACGACCCGGCACAGCTGCGCGCCAGCATGCCAACTGCGGTGGCCGCGCAGACACCGGCGGAAACCTCGTTCGAGCGTGCCGAACAGCTGTCGCAGTCTGCGCAGTCGCGCACGCAGGATGAGCTGCAGCAGCGCCAAGTGCAGGAGCAGTCCGGGCCGCGCATGGCCTAGGGCGGCAAGCGCCACGGCGAGCCGGCATTCTCGCGCTGGGCCGCCAGCAACGCTGGAGTCGGTTCAACCCAGGCGGTGTGCCGGGTTCTGCTGCTGTTCCTGCTCACGGGCCTGCTGTTCGGGCAGCTGCCCCATGGCGGGCTGCTCCGGGGCCACCCCCAGCTTCTGCATCGACTGCTCCACCGGCGTCTGCGCCGCCACGGCGGTCGGCATCATCGCGCGCAGGTGCGCGGGGTTGGCCGGGTCGCCCTGCACCACGAAGATGTTGTGCCCAGCCGGATGATTGCCCGTGGCATTGCTGACCAGCACATGGTCGACCTGCTGCAGGCCCTGCTCGCGGGCGAGCACGGTCAGGCTGGCAGTCAGTCGCTCACTGGTCTGGTCGAACGGACGGCCATGCTGGGCGTCCAGTGTGGCCACGCCCTGGCGGATCTGCTGGTTGAGGCCGTAGTCGGGGTGGTTGTTGGTGATCTCAGCCATGGCGATCGAACGGTAGCGGTGGGTCGTAGTGGGCCCGGTCAGTATAGATCCGGCCCGTGAAGCGCGCCCGAGGTGTCAGTCCGCCGGCCGATGGTCGTAGCTGATCACCCGCTCGGCCAACCAGCGCCCGTCCACGCGACGCCAGATCTGGATGAAGCGGGCCTGGCCCACCCAGCGCTCCACGCCGTCCTTGCCACGTTCATGGAAGCGGTGGTCGCCGATCTCCAGCGCCCGCTCGTCATGCAGAGGGAACACCTGCAGCGAAGGTTCCACCAGCTCACGGCGCAGGCTCCAGCCGCCCTTGCGCGCATTGCTGCACATGCTGGCCACGCTGCGGCGGAAGTCCTCGCGGTTGCTGGCCGACTTGCCGTCCTTGTCATGGAAGAACTCCATGTCTCCGGTGGTCATCGCGGCGGCCTTGTCGGCATCGCAGGCCTCGAAGGCCACAGCAAAGAGCTGGGTGTCGGCCTGGCGGATCTGTTGGCGCAGGTCATCGGCGGGCGACGGTGCGGCAGCGAGACCGGCGGCGAGCAGGGGCAGGGTGAGCAGCAGCATGGCGAAACTCCCGGGGATGGTTCACGCAGGCTCGCATGGCGTTTGGGCCGCTGCAGCCGGCTTCCGATGAAACGGCCCTTCTTCGGAGTGAATGCCCGCATTGGCGGCCCGGCCCCGGCGGCGTCGCCTGTGCAGGCGATGTCATGGCGACCGGCGATTCCATCACGGTCGCGATAGGGGCCCGCCAATAGCCTGAAAGCCTCCCCTTCCACAGGAGCTCCCATGACTGCTTCCCGCATCCGCCTGCACGTTGAAGACACCGGTGGCGATGGCCGCCCGGTGATCCTGATCCACGGCTGGCCGTTGTCCGCCGATGCCTGGAAGACGCAGGTGTCGATCCTTCGCGATGCGCAGCATCGGGTGATCAGTTACGACCGGCGCGGCTTTGGCCGTTCCGACAAGCCGGCCGAGGGCTACGACTACGACACGCTGGCGGCGGACCTGGCCGGGTTGATCGAGGAGCGTGACCTGCGTGACGTCACCCTGGTCGGCTTCTCGATGGGCGGCGGTGAGGTGGCGCGCTATGTGGCCAATCACGGTCAGGAGCGCTTGCACAGCGTGGTGTTTGCTGCTGCGGTGCCGCCGTATCTGCTGCGCAGTGACGACAATCCGGAAGGGCCGCTCACCCAGGAAAAGGCCGATGAAATGCGCAGCGGTCTGGAGAAGGATCGCGAGGCGTTCTTCGATGGCTTCACCCGCGATTTCTTCAGCGCCAATGGCCAGTTGATGGTGACCGAAGAGACGCGTCAGGCGGCGATCGCGCTGTGCCATCAATCCGACCAGAACGCAGCGCTGGGGTGCATGAAGGCGTTTGCTACCACCGACTTCCGCGAAGACCTGAAGAAGATCACGGTGCCAACCTTGATCCTGCATGGTGACAGCGATGCCATCGTGCCGTTTGAAGGTTCTGGCGAGCGCACGCACCGAGCCATTCCGGGCAGCGAAGTGGTGATTCTTGAAGGTGCGCCGCATGGGTGCAACACCAGCCATGCGGATCACTTCAATCTGGCACTGCTGAACTTCCTGAAACGGTAAGCTGCCGCGATGCGCGAACCTAAGACACCGCCGTGGAAGAAGCCCAACCCCAAGGGCCAGACCTCACAGCCGCTGTCACCCGCCCAGAAGGAGGCGGCGCGGCAGCGTGCGGAAGAGAACGGGCGGCGTTATCCGAATCTCGTGGACAACATGTGGGCGGCGAAGCTGCCGCGCGGATCGTGATCTGTAGAGTCGAGCCATGCTCGACTCGGCTCTGCATCCATCCACGCATGGCGTGGATCTACTGCAAAAGCAGCCGAGCATGGGCTCGGCTCTACAGGTCGGTCAGCGGCTTCCAGCCGGGTTCCAGCCAGGGTGAGATCTCGCGCTGGCGAATGGTGATTGACTCCCTCGGCATTCCCGCCAGGCGCGCAAGCTCCGCACGCAGCCGTTCGGCGTCCACCGGCATCGCCGTAGCCACCTGCAGGCGATCGCCCTGATGCCTCACCTGTACCGGTAGCGTGGCGCGCGCATCATGCTCGCCGCCGGTACGTCCGATCGGGTAGCGCATGGTTACCGGCCGTGACAGCTGCACCAGTGCTGGCTGCCACGCCTGTAGCACGAGGGGCTGCCCGGCGGCGGGAACACGTACTTCAGCAATCGTGGCCGGGTAGCCGGTGAGGCTCTCGACCATGACCTGGAAGCGCGCGCCGTCCGGCATGACCAGCACGGCGGCGATCAATGCGGAGAGTGAAACGAACACCGCCGCGAGGTTCCAGCTGCGCGGCGCGGTGGCCGGGCGCGTTGCGGTGCGCAGGCCCGGTCTGCGCCGCAGCTTGCGCGCGTAGAGGCGCCGGTCCTTCCTGCGCGGGCTGCTGCTGTGCTCGGGCAGGTTCAAAGGGACGCGTGGAAGGCGCGCCACGCGGGCCTTGATCAGGCGCGAAAGCAGCATCCACGTGATCACGAACGCCAGCAGCGGAAGCAGCGTTCGCACCCACAGATACAGCGTGACCATCCTCAATACCTCTACATACGACCATCCATGCTCATTCACATCCTACCGGGACCGCGCGGCGGTTGTCGTATCCGCCAGCCGACAAGCACAGGGGGCTTGGTTAGGATGGTCCTTTGTTGTCACGGATGAACCGATGGTCTCTGCTGCTACCCGCTTCTGTCGTATCTGTGGTCCCGGCCCGATCCTGCTGGCACTGCAGGTGGTGGCACTGCTGGCGGTCGCCCTTGCAGTCGGCTTCTTCCACTACCGCGTGGGACTGCTGCTGGAGCCGGTGGATGATGCATGCGGTGGGCCCGATCCTGTCGCGCGCATGCAGGTGGCCGAACAACTGCTGGCGCGGTCCACTGCGCTTGCACCGTGGCAACCGTTGCAGTGGATTCCGATGGCGGGTGTGGTACTGGCGCTGCTGGGCGCGATGTCGATCAGCGTCTACCGCCTGGGCCGCTTGTCGGAACGCCTGCGACGCGCCAACTGGGGGTTGATGGCGCTGCACGCTGCGATCCTGGCACTGGCCGTCAGGGCATTGCACCTGTACGACATGGCATGGATCAGCGTAGCCAAACTGTCCCCAGCGGCGTGCCTAGTGGAACTGGGCGAGCAGGGCCGGCTGCCGCTGGCACAGGCGCAACAGGTGGTGTTCGGCATCCTCACCCGCGAGCACGCACCGCTGCTGCGCAATCCCGATGATCTTGCCCTGGTGCTGGTCGCGTTGATGCTGATGGCGATGGCTGCGGGATTCATGCTGTGGCGAGCGATCGTGCGCGAGCGTCAGGTGCCGTCGCCCAGCCCATAGCGGGTGTGTGACCAACAACGCGCCCGCAATCGCGCTAAAGTCAGCACTTCGCTACTGCAAGGAAGTGCTGATGCGTTGGTTGCTGCGGACTGTGCCGTTGCTGCTGTGCTCGTTGGCGGTACACGCCGCCGAGGTGGACCGCCGGATCGCGGTGACCATCGACGACCTGCCCTGGGCGCGGGTGGACGAAATCATTCCGCCGGACCTGCAGTCGCGGCATGAAGCGCTGATGGCACAGCTGCACCAGGCGGGCGTGCCGGTGGTCGGCTTCGTCAACGAGAACAAGCTCGAGATCGACGGGCAGGTGCAGCCGGCGCGGGTGCAGATGCTGCGCGACTGGCTGGACGCCGGCTATGTGCTGGGCAACCACACGTATTCGCACATGGATCTGAACGCCAAGGGTGTGCCTGCGTTCCAGCAGGATTTCCTGCGTGGTGAAACGGTGCTGCGGCCCTTGCTGGCCGAGCGCGGACTGAAGCCGCAATGGATGCGTCACCCCTATCTGCGTGCCGGGCGCACGCCGGAAGAACGCGCGGAGATGGATGTGTTCTTCAAGGCGCACGGCTACCGCGTGGCGCCGGTGACGGTCGACAATGGTGAGTGGGTATGGGCCTTCGCCTATGCCAATGTGATGAACGAACAGCCCGACTCACCCGAGCGCGAGGCGACGCTGGCGCAGCTGCGCAAGGGCTATGTGCCTTACATGCTGAACAAGCTGGACTACTACGAGAAGCAGTCGCAGGCGCTGCTGGGCTACGCGCTGCCGCAGGTCTGGCTGATGCATGCCAACGAACTCAATGCAGCCACCTTCGCCGAACTGGTGGCGGCGACCAAGCGGCGCGGCTATCGCTTCATTTCACTGGATGAGGCGATGCGCGATCCTGCTTACGCGCGCGGCGCCGAGGGCTACAGCGGTCGCTATGGCCCGAGCTGGCTGCACCGCTGGGCAATGGCCGAGAAGAAGCCGAAAGGCTTCTACGCCGGTGAACCGGAAGTGCCGAAGTGGGTGATGAAGCTAGCGAAGGTGGATTCGGAGTGAGGCTCAGCGCTTGACGGCCAGCACACCGTCCAGCGCCAGTTCGGCCTTGAAGCCGGCCTTTTCCAGACGTTTGGCCACTTCACGTGGCACGTCGCGGCCGCTGGTCAGCTTGTTCGGCACGCCGGTGTAGTGGAACAAGCGCCCGCCCTTGCGGATGACGCGGGCGAGGTGGTCGTAGAACACCTGCGAGTACAGTTCGCCGGCGATGCCGAAGCGCGGCGGGTCGTGCAGGATTGCGTCGACGCTGTTGCTGGCCACCTGTTCAATCTGCTGTGAGACATCGCCGTGGCTGAACTGCAGGCGTCCACCGGCCGCGGCCGAGTCCGGATCCGGCGACCACGGGTTGAGCGTGCGCAGCCACATCACGTCGGCGTTCTTTTCGAACGAGCGGATCTGGCCGACGCCGGCCTCCAGCGCGCAGGCGGCGAAGTAGCCCAGGCCACCGCAGGTATCGAGGATGATCTTGCCGGCCGGGGCGACCAGCTCGACCTTGCGGCGCGCGTCCTCGAAGGGCGACAGCTTGGAGGTCGGCAGCATCTTGATGCCGTCGATCTCGAAGGTCGGTGCCCCCCATTCGGTGGGCACCAGCTTGATCAGCGAGCCGCTGTAGCGCGAGATCGGTGCGAAGTCCTCGCCGTCCCAGTAGTACAGCGTGCGGTCCTTCAGCTTGCCCGGCCACGGGTAGCGCTGGCCACGGAAGTGGAAGCCGTCGGCATCCAGCGCCACGCTGTCCTGGCCGCGGCCAAGGTCGAGCGAGCCCTGCCAGTCGGCATCGCCCTTGTCATGGGCACGGCGCAGGGTGTCAGCGCTGTCGCGGGTCAGCAGGGGGCCGTTGTAGTGGGGCACGGCGGGTACCGGGGCGGTTCGGGGGAGGGCATGGTACCGCAGCTGTTGCCGGGGCCACGCGAGGCTGCTGCAGTAGATCCACGCCATGCGTGGATGCAGACGGAAGGCGCCGAGCGTGGGCTCGGCTCTTATCTCTTCCGACTCTGGCACCTTAGGTGCCGAGAGCCCGGCGCGGACGACCGTTCGGCTCTAGGTCTTTTCGATCGCTCTGTAGCAAGGATCTCCGCGCCGGTTTCTCCCTGATCCGCCCGAACAGTTGATCGAGTTGGCGCTCGCACTGATAAGACTGGGCAAGCGGGGGGAGCTCTCGGCCCTGTCAGCCTAGCGGAGTTACCTCATGTTTGGGATCGGGATCGATGTCAGT
>NZ_JBJNRH010000016.1:0-60664 GCF_045809185.1 Nocardiopsis yanglingensis
GACCCCCACCCCATCCGTGAACTCCGTCGGCACCGTGCTTGCGCATGCAACCACCTCATGCAAGCGAAAGCCCCGCCACTGCAGCACTTTCGCGTCGTCATCCCTACGCAACCGAATGTGATCTGCGTCCATAAAGTCCGCCCGCAGCACGCCGCTATCTCGCTTTGACGGCCGTCACCGAACCCCCACCGGGCACCCCCGTTCGCTCTGCAACCACCCCCAGCCGACGCACCGACGCCGGCACCCTGCCCACCTGGAGCACCCTGCATGAAGTGGTTCCAAGATCTGCCCATCGCCCGCAAGCTGGCCGTGGGGTTCACCCTCACCACGTTGATGACCCTGGTCCTCGGCGCCTTCGCCCTGTTGCGCCTGAGCGAGGCCAACAATCAGCTGGGCGAGATGGCCAGCAACGATATTCCGTCGGTCCAGCACCTGGGCGAAGCACGCTCGCAGCTGGGCGAGTTCCGCACCTACGAACTGGCCCTGCTGAGCATGCTCGACCAGCCGGAGAAGGTTGCCGACTACAACAAGCGCATGGACGACACCGCCAAGGCCGTGCATGACGAACTGGCCGCGTACTCGGCGCTGCCCGCACTGGAAAAGGAACGCGAACTCTATCGCGCGGCCAACGTGCAGCTGGAGCGCTATTTCGCCGCCAACAAGGCGATGCGCGAGGCCGTGGCCGCCGGCGATGGTGCCTTGGCGCAACAGATCTCCGACGAACAGTCGCGCCCGGCCCGTCGTGACCTGTTCGCCGCGATGAAGACCCTCGGCACCCACATCGCCGGCCTGATGGACGGCAAGATTGCCGCTGCCAATACCACCCACCGCACCAGCATGATCGCCATCATCGGCTGCATCGTGCTGCTTTCGCTGGTCGCAGCCGCGCTGGCCACGGTCATCTCGCGCGCCGTCACTGGCCCGCTGGGCAAGGCCGTGCATGCCATCCAGGCGGTTGCCCGCGGCGACCTCAGCGTCAGCACCCAGGCCACCAGCAAGGACGAAGCCGGCAAGATGCTGGCCGCCACGGCCGAGATGACCGCGATGCTTCGCCGTTTCAGCGAACAGACCCAGCTGATGGCACAGATGCACGCTGGCCCGGACATCAGCCACCGCATCCCGGAAGACTTCCCGGGCGTGTATGGCCAGCTGGCCGGGGGCATCAATACCGTGATCTTCGAGCACCTCGATGCGATCCGCGATGCCATCGACGTGCTCAACCAGTACGCCACCGGCAACCTCACCCCGGACGCACGTCGCCTGCCGGGCAGCCGCGCGATCCTGCACGAGTCGATGGATGCAGCCAAGGCCAGCCTGCTGGCCATCAACACGCAGATCCAGCAGCTGGCCTCGGCCGCCGCCGCCGGTGACTTCAGCCAGCGCGGTGATGCACAGCGTTTCGATCACGATTTCCGTGTGATGATCGAGCAGCTCAACAGCATGATGCAGGTGGCCGACGGCAACCTCGGCCAGCTCTCGCAGCTGCTGCAGTCGATCGCCGCTGGCGACCTGACCGCACGCATGGACGGCCAGTTCAACGGCGTGTTCGCACGCATGCGTGATGATGCCAACACCACCGTTGCACAGCTGACCCAGATCGTCGGCCAGATCCAGGCCAGCGCCGGCAGCATCACCCTGGCTGCCGGCGAGATCGCGTCGGGCAACAGCGACCTGTCGCGCCGTACCGAACAGCAGGCCGCCAACCTGGAAGAAACCGCCGCGTCGATGGAGGAACTGACCTCCACCGTGCGCCAGAACGCCGAACACGCCCGCCAGGCCAACCAGCTCGCCATCGGCGCGCATGGCGTCGCCTCGCAGGGCGGAGAGGTCGTCGGCCAGGTGGTCACCACCATGTCGGCCATCGAAGCCTCGTCGAAGAAGATCGCCGAGATCATCAGCGTCATCGACGGCATCGCCTTCCAGACCAACATCCTGGCACTGAATGCCGCGGTTGAGGCCGCGCGTGCCGGTGAACAGGGCCGCGGCTTCGCCGTGGTCGCCAGCGAAGTGCGTACCCTCGCCCAGCGCTCGGCTGCGGCCGCGAAGGAGATCAAGGGCCTGATCGACGACTCCGTCGGCAAGGTCGCCGAAGGCTCCAGCCTGGTGCACCAAGCCGGCAGCACCATGGGCGAGATCGTCGCCTCGGTGCAGCGCGTGACCGACATCATGGCCGAGATCTCCGCAGCCTCGCAGGAACAGTCGGCCGGCATCGAGCAGGTCAACCAGACCGTGGTGCAGATGGACGAAACCACCCAGCAGAACGCCGCGCTGGTGGAGGAAGCCACCGCCGCCGCGCGTGCAATGGAAGACCAGGCCGTGCAGCTGGGGGAAGCCGTGGCCCGCTTCCGGCTGGCATCACAGGGCGCCACCGTCGCGCCGACACGCCTGACCACCGCACCGCTGCCACGCCAGGTGGCGGCCGCCGCGCCGGTTGCCAGGCCCGCCCCTGCTCGTCCGCTGCGTGGGTCGGCGGCGCAGCCAGCACTGGCTGCGGACGGCGATTGGCAGGAGTTCTGACCTACGCGGAGGCATCCACGCAGAACCACGGGGTCAGATCCCTTTCCCGCGGGAAAGGGGTCTGACCCTTACGCGACCCTACACTCATGGAAAGTGATGCAATTCTCACTTCATAATCCGGCACAGTGGCCGATATCCCCATCGAGCCTCGCGCCAACGCGTGCTGGCGCCCGCCCCTGACCGTAGATTCCATGTCCGACGGCAACGACACTGCAGTGCATGATGTCCACGCGGCTGATGCCGCTGACGAACGTTTCCTGGTCCGCAATCCGCGCCAGCTGCGGCAGCTGCTGCGATCGCTGATCGACCAGCGATCACTGATCAATGCGCATATCGACGGCCGCGACCGCTCGTTCCCGACCGCGCTGCTTGAACTCGACGAGGACGACGACACCCTGCTGCTCGATGGCAGCCCGCAGGAGGCGTCCAACCGCGCCGCCGAACAGGCCGACCATCTGCTGTGCTTTGCCCAGCTCGAACGCGTGCTGGTGCGGTTCCGCCTGCAGGCACTGCAGCGCGTGGACAACGACGGCCACGTCGCCTTCCGTGCCCCTCTGCCGGACGAACTGGTCCATCTGCAACGACGTGAGATGTACCGGCTGGAGACGCCCGTCACCGATTCGCCCCAGTTGCTGATCCCCGCCGGCGAGAGCCGTGCCGAAGCGCTGTCGATGCGGGTGGTGGACATCAGCGGCGGCGGCCTGGCGGTAGCCGTGCCTACCGACTGCGCAGTGTTCAGCCTGCAGAAGCGCTACCCGGCGGTGCTGTCGCTGCCCGACGGCCCGGACCTGGAGATCGAGCTGGTCGTCTGCAACCTGCTGCCGCAGCGCCAACCCAACGGCATCGAGATCAAGCGCGTGGGCATGCGCTTCGACATCCTGCCCCGCGGCGCCGACAGCGCCATCCAGCGCTACATCTTCCGCATCGACCGCCAGCGCAAGGCGCGCCGCAACGGCGAGCTGTAAGGCCTCCCGACCGGTAGTGCCGGCCGCTGGCCGGCACTGGTCGTATCCACATTGTTGCCAGGTTGCCGGCCAGCGGCCGGCACTACCGCTTCCCGTATAGATCCACGCCATGCGTGGATGCCCCCACCCTCCCCGGTAGATCCACGCCATGCGTGGATGCCTTCCCCCGACACCTAAAGTCCCCAACCAAGGGGCCGATATCGAGCCTGACACCGGGACTTCCGGCAGAACCAGGACCCCTCGATGAACGACAAGACCAGCTCCACCGCCAACGCCGGTGGCGAATTCCTCAGCTTCACCCTCGGTGCCGAGCACTACGGCGTGGACATCCTCAAGGTGCAGGAAATCCGCGGCTACGACGCCGTCACCCGCGTGCCGGATGCCCCGGACTACATCAAGGGCGTGATCAACCTCCGCGGCACCATCGTGCCGGTCATCGACCTGCGACTGAAGCTGCGCCTGGACAACGCCCGCTACGACGCCTTCACCGTGATGATCGTGCTGAACGTGGACGACCGCGTGGTCGGCATCGTGGTCGACAGCGTCTCGGACGTGATCCCGCTGTCGGCCGAGCAGATCCGCCCGACCCCGGAATTCGGCGCCGCCGTCGATACCCGCTTCATCTCCGGCATCGGCACGCAGGACGACCGCATGCTGATCCTGCTCGACATCGAGACCCTGCTGGACAGCGCCGATATGGGTCAGGCCAACGTCGTTGAAGACGCCGCTGCCTGATCGAACGGACCTGCTTCACGTTCTGGTCACAAAACCCTTCAGTTCCCTCCGGCAGTGCCGATAGGGGGACAGAAGCCGGTCGCGCAGGAGCGCGCAGAACCGGAACGACCATCACCATCCCCGGAGATACACCTCGATGAAGTCCCTGCTTGCGTTCGTTTCGGCCGCTGTCCTGGCCACCACCGCTTCCGCCGCGTTCGCCCAGTCGGCCGACATGATCCCGCCGGAACTGGCCCCGCGCTCGGTCGGCAAGGACGGCATGGTCTGCGGCAAAGTTGAAAAGGCCCGCTACGCAGAAGGTTCCGAAGGCCAGCCGACCTTCCTGTACATGGGCGGCGCCTTCCCGCGCCACACCTTCTCGGCCCGCATCGCCGGCGAGAACCGCGGCAAGTTCTCCTTCCCGCTGGAAACCCTGGAAGGCAAGACCGTGTGCGTGATCGGCAAGATCCAGCGCGACGCCTCGCGCGCGGAAATCGAAGTCAGCTCGCCGGCCGGCCTGAAGCTGGCCAACATCAAGTAATCCGCTGTCCGTCGAACCACGCCGGACCTGGTGCCGGCGTGGTTTCTGCTGCAACCGGGCCCGATGCCCGGACGCGTCTGCCTTAGGAGCTCGCAACGCCCATGCCGTGGATCAACAACCTGAAACTGATGCCGAAGCTGCTGCTGACCTTCGGTGTCCTCCTGCTGGTGATGCTGCTGCAGGGCATCGTCGCCTATCGCGGCCTGCACTCGCTCAACAATGTCACCACCGAGTTGGCCGGTTCGCGCATGGAGAGCATCCGCATGGCCGGCGAGATGCGCGGCATGCTGGGTGAATATCGCAACGCCGCCTACCAGCAGCTGATCCGCGCCAGCGACGACGTCAAGGCCGATGCACGCAAGCAGACTGTCGAGCTGCGCGAGAGCATGGACAAGTCGATCAAGGGCTACCCGGCACTGGTCGACAACGCACAGCAGAAGAAGCTGTTCGACACCTTCGCAAAGGAGTGGAAGGACGCCCTGGCCTCCTATGACAGCGTCACCGAGATGCTGGAACTGGACCTGCCGGACGACGCCATCGATACCTTCGTCGGCGAGACCCGCACCAAGCACCGCAAGGCCGCATCGGCGCTGGAAGCGCTGATCGCCGAAGACAACCGCCTCGCCCGTGCCTCGCGCGAAGAGGCTGAATCCACCTATTCCGCCTCGGCCGTGCTGACTGTGATCGCCCTGCTGGGCGGCGCCGCGCTCGGCCTGGTGCTGGTCTGGCTGTTCGCCCGCGCCCTGGTCGGCAGCGTGCGCGGCGCCGTGTCGGTTGCCAACGACGTGGCCGGCGGCAAGCTCGATGGCCACATCGACGTCAGCCGCCAGGATGAAGTGGGCGAACTGATGCAGGCCATGCAGCGCATGCAGCGCGACCTGCGCGAGCGCATCGAAACCGACCAGGCCGTCGCCCGCGAGAACCTGCGCATCCGTACCGCGCTGGATTACAGCTCGACCGGCGTGTACCTGACCGACACCAGCAACACCATCGTTTACAGCAACCGCGCCCTGCAGCAGACCCTGAGCCAGTACCAGGACGAAGTCCGCCGCGATCTGCCGGACTTCGATGCGCAGGCTTCGCTGATCGGCAAGCCGGTCACCGTGCTCGAGCACCGCGGCGAGATGGACCAGACCCTGCTGGGCAACCTGAAGGCACACGGCGTCGCCCGTCGCCCGATGCAGTACGGCGATGCCCAGTTCGCCCAGGTGGTTTCGACCATCCGCAATGAAGGCGGCGACACCGTCGGCTACGTGGTGGAATGGCGCGACCGTACCCAGGAAGCGCAGGTGGAAGCCGAAGTGGCCCGCGTGATCGCCCAGGCTGCTGCCGGCGACCTGTCCGGCCGTATTGATTCCAGCGACAAGGAAGGCTTCTTCCTGCAGCTGGCCCAGCAGATCAACGGCCTGCTCGACGCCAACGCCGGCAGCATCGAGCAGATCTCCGGGCTGCTTGCCGCACTGTCGCAGGGCGACCTGACCGTGCGCATGCATGGCGACTACCAGGGCGTGTTCGCCCGCATGCGCGACGACGCCAACGCCACTGCCGCGCAGCTGAGCGAGATTGTTACCCGTATCAAGCAGTCCAGCCGTGCGATCAGCTCGGCCGCTGGCGAGATCGCATCGGGCAACAGTGACCTGTCGCGCCGCACCGAGCAGCAGGCCGCCAACCTGGAAGAAACCGCCGCCTCGATGGAGGAGCTGACCTCCACGGTGCGCCAGAACGCCGAGCACGCCCGCCAGGCCAACCAGCTCGCCATCGGCGCGCATGGCGTCGCCTCGCAGGGCGGTGAAGTGGTCGGCCAGGTGGTCACCACCATGTCGGCCATCGAAGCCTCGTCGAAGAAGATCGCCGAGATCATCTCGGTCATCGACGGCATCGCCTTCCAGACCAACATTCTGGCGTTGAACGCCGCAGTGGAAGCTGCGCGTGCCGGTGAACAGGGTCGTGGTTTCGCCGTGGTTGCCAGCGAAGTGCGCACCCTCGCCCAGCGTTCGGCCGCTGCCGCCAAGGAGATCAAGGGCCTGATCGACGACTCGGTCGGCAAGGTCAACGACGGCTCGGCGCTGGTACACAAGGCCGGCGCCACCATGGGCGAGATCGTCGCCTCTGTGCAGCGCGTGACCGACATCATGGCCGAGATCTCCGCAGCCTCGCAGGAGCAGAGCGCCGGCATCGAGCAGGTCAACCAGACCGTGGTGCAGATGGACGAAACCACCCAGCAGAACGCCGCGCTGGTGGAAGAAGCCACCGCCGCCGCACGTGCGATGGAAGAACAGGCCGGCCACCTCAGCGAAGCGGTGTCGATCTTCGTGGTCGACGAAGCCGAGACCGTGGCTGCCCCGCGCATCGCCGCTGCCCCGGCCCCGCGTGCTGCCGCACCTGCCGCGCCGGCCCCGGTCGCCCCGCCAGCCCGCCGCACCGCCGGTGGTCGCCCGATGGCCACCGAACTGGCCGACGGAGACTGGCAGGAGTTCTGATGCCTGCCTGACCTGACGCACGAGAACGCCCTGGCCCTGCGCTGGGGCGTTTTCGTTCTGCAGAATCCAGGCTCCTCAACTGCACGATGCCGTGCGCTCCGCTAACGCAACTCAAGCCTCTCATCGAAATCGAACTCGAGCTGCCTGGGCGCGCGGCAGGCACGGAATCGACGCCATGGCCTCAAGCCTTCCATGCTTATCGGTGGCGCTAGAACAAGCGCATGCTGCCATGCAGACACTTGGCTCGCGTATGCACAGCGACGATAGGTGTGGGAAATGGACAAGCGTAGAAAGCGAGCCAACGCGGACATACGGAAATCATGGTGCTCCAGCATCACCAGATAGATGCTGGCGACCGAGTAGTGCAACTCCCCCTCGGCCGGAGGAATCGGATCCGCTTCGCGGGCCTCCATTACGCTCAGCGGGTCATCTCCATCGGCGCTCAACCGTTCCAGCAAGGGATGGCTCCCTGCGTCGTCCCCCGGCGCATGATCCAAGCGCACGGCGTGCCGGACGTTCAGCTCGGTATAGCGCACAAGCCTCTGATAGAGATGGCTGATCAGCTGGCTTTGATCGTCGCGCTCCTTGAGATTCAGCGGTCGCCTGTCGGACTGCTCCCATGTGGCTACCAACAACCAGGCTTCACTGATCACATCATCTTCGCTGTACTCACCCCGCGTATGCCGCGCAATGCGCCTCAGATCGCCCTGTCGCTCCACCATGAACTCCGCAAATCCGTCCAATGCCTGCCCGCTCCACACTGTGGCCTCCCACAGTGGGCCGGGTGGCGGCCTCCGGCTATGAACGGAGTTGCAGATTTCTGAGGGCTGCCGGCGGTTGGATGACGATGGGCAGGCAACGGATGCTACGAATTCCTATCCACGCATGGCGTGGATCTACTGGATTACGCGCTACCGGACGCCCACGCCCGCCGCCGCTGCAAGGAAACCTGAATACGTTCGGACACCGCACCTCAATCCCCCGGCCCATCGGCCGATAACGGGGTTGTCACGGCGTGTCCCGCCGCTGACCGGCTCGGCGCCGCCCGCCCGCTTCGACCTGGTCCTGCTCGATGAATCTCATGCATCGCTGGCAACACTACTTCAGCAACCTCTCCGTCCGGCGCAAGCTCAACCTGCTGACGCTGCTCATCGCGCTCGGCGTGATCGCGCTCTCGGTGATCGCCGCCCGCATGCAGTACCTCGACCTGACCGAGACCCGCAAGACCGCGCTGAAGACCCAGGTCGAACTCAGCTACGGCATCCTCCAGCATTACCACCGCCTGGCCGGTACCGGCGAGCTCAGCGAGGACGCTGCCAAGAGCGCGGCGTTGCAGGCGCTGGAAGTGATGCGCGCCGAGAACGATGCCTACTACTTCAACATCTACGACACCGGCTACCGCCTGCTGATGCACCCGTTCCGCAAGGACCTGGTCGGCAAGGACATGAAGGACTTCCGCACCGACGACGGCGTACGCATCTACTACGACCAGGTCGAAGCGGCCAAGGCCGGAGGCGGCTTCGTCAACTATCGCTGGGCCAAGCCCGGCAGCAAGGGCGAGGTCGAGAAGGTGGCCTACGCCGGCCTGTTCGCGCCCTGGAACTGGGTGGTCAGCAGTGGCGTCTACATGGACGACGTGCAGAAGCAGGCGCTGGTGTTCACCGCCATCATGGCCGTCTCCGGTGGCGTGCTGGTGCTGATCGTGCTGGCCCTGAGCTGGCTCATCGGCAACCGCATCGCCGTGCCGCTGAAGCAGGCAACGGCCGTCGCCGAGGGTATCGCCCGCGGCAAGCTGGACAGCCACATCGGCCCGCAGCCGCATGACGAGACCGGCCGCCTGCTGGACGCCATGTCGGGCATGCAGCAGCAGCTGCACGCGGTGATCAGCGGCCAGCGCGAGATGGCGCGCCGCCACGACGGCGGCGAACTGAGTTACCGCATCGACGCCAGCGCCTTCCCCGGCGAGTACGGGCTGATGGTGCAGGAAACCAACGCCCTGGTTGGCGGCCACGTGCAGACCCTGCACGACGTGCTGGACGTGGTGCAGCAATACGCGGTCGGTGATCTCAGCCGCGACATCGCACGCTATCCCGGCGAGAAGGCCGCGATGACCACCACCGTCGACACGGTCAAGGCCAACCTCGGCCGCATCAATGCCGAGATCAAGCAGCTGGCCAGTGCCGCCGCTGCCGGCGACTTCAGCCGTCGTGGCGATGCGCAGCGCTTCGATCACGATTTCCGCCTGATGCTGGAAAACCTCAACGCGATGATGGCGGTCAGCGATGACAACCTCGGCAAGCTCTCGCAGCTGCTGTCGGCCATCGCCGAAGGCGACTTGACCGCGCGCATGCACGGCGACTACCAGGGCGTGTTCGCGCGCATGCGGGACGACGCCAACACCACCGTCGCGCAGCTGACCCAGATCGTCGGCCAGATCCAGGCCAGTGCCTCCAGCATCACCCTGGCCGCCGGTGAGATCGCTTCGGGCAACAGCGACCTGTCGCGCCGCACCGAACAGCAGGCCGCCAATCTGGAAGAAACCGCCGCGTCGATGGAGGAGCTGACCTCCACCGTGCGCCAGAACGCCGAGCACGCCCGCCAGGCCAACCAGCTCGCCATCGGCGCGCAGGGTGTGGCCTCGCAGGGTGGCAGCGTGGTCGGCCAGGTGGTCACCACCATGTCGGCCATCGAAGCCTCCTCGAAGAAGATCGCCGAGATCATCAGCGTCATCGATGGCATCGCCTTCCAGACCAACATCCTGGCCTTGAACGCCGCGGTGGAGGCTGCGCGTGCCGGTGAACAGGGTCGCGGCTTCGCCGTGGTCGCCAGTGAAGTGCGCACCCTCGCCCAGCGCTCGGCCGCCGCTGCGAAGGAGATCAAGGGCCTGATCGATGACTCGGTCGGCAAGGTCGCCGAAGGCTCCAGCCTGGTCCACCAGGCCGGCAGCACCATGGGCGAGATCGTCGCCTCGGTGCAGCGCGTGACCGACATCATGGCCGAGATCTCCGCGGCCTCGCAGGAGCAGTCGGCCGGCATCGAGCAGGTCAACCAGACCGTGGTGCAGATGGACGAAACCACCCAGCAGAACGCTGCGCTGGTGGAAGAAGCCACCGCTGCCGCGCGCGCGATGGAAGAACAGGCTGGCCAGCTGGCCGACGCCGTGGCGATCTTCCGCCTGGACAACCAGGTCTCCGCCGCCGTGAAGGCCGTGGCCGCACGCGTGGAACCGGCCCGTGTCACCACCGTGGCACGTCCACAGCCGGCCAGCACGCCCACCCCGGTCCGCCGCAGCAGCAACGCCAGCACCTTCGTCGCCAGCGACAGCGACTGGCAGGAATTCTGAGACCCACCCGCGGCGGCTTCGGCCGCCGCCTCTGCCGATGGACACGTCCCCCGTGCAAAGTCCTACTCCCATCGTCACCGGCCCGCGCGAATTCGAGTTCGCCGACCGTGATTTCCGCCGCGTCTGCGACCTGATCTACCAGCGCGTGGGCATCGCCCTCGCCCCGGCAAAGCGCGACATGGTCTATGGCCGCCTGTCGCGCCGCCTGCGCACGCTGGGCATGCGCAGCTTCCAGCAGTATCTGGACCATCTGGAGCAGGAAGACGGCGACGAGTGGCAGGCGTTCACCAACGCGCTGACCACCAACCTGACCTCGTTCTTCCGTGAGCCGCACCACTTCGACAAGCTGCGCGAGGAGCTGCAACAGCGCTCCAGCCGCACGCCGCTGCTGCTGTGGTCGTGCGCGGCGTCCACCGGCGAAGAGCCCTACTCGATGGCGATCACCGCCTGCGAGGCCTTCGGTACCCTCAAGCCACCGGTACGCATCATCGCCACCGACGTCGATACCCAGGTGCTGGCCACCGCCGGCCGTGGCGTCTACAACATCGATCGCGTCACCAGCCTCGATCCGGACCTGCGCCGGCGCTACTTCCAGCGCGGCAGCGGCCCCAACGAGGGCCAGTGCCGCGTGTTGCCGGCGCTGCGCGAGTTGATCGAGTTCCGCCCATTGAACCTGCTCGCCCCGCGCTACGACGTCGGCGGCCCGTTCGACGCGCTGTTCTGCCGCAACGTGATGATCTACTTCGACAAGCCGACCCAGCGCGCGATCCTGGGCCGGCTGGTGCAGCACCTGTCCGACGATGGCCTGCTCTACACCGGCCACTCGGAGAACTACCTGCACGCCGCCGACCTGATCCAGCCCTGCGGGCGCACCCTGTACCGCCGTGCGGCAAGGGCCGGCGCATGAACGCCTCGCTGCGTACCGATGATGTGATGCGTTACCAGGACGCGCGCTTCAAGACCATTGCGGCCAAGCTGTTGCCGACCCAGTACCTGGTGGTCGACGACACCACCGCGCTGACCACCACGCTGGGCTCCTGCGTGGCCGCCTGCCTGCGCGACCCGGTGCTGAAGATCGGCGGCATGAACCATTTCCTGCTGCCCGAGGGCAATGCCGGCGACGGCGCACCTGCGCGCTATGGCAGCTACGCGATGGAACTGCTGATCAACGACATGCTCAAGCGTGGCGCGCACCGCAAGCGCATCGAGGCCAAGGTGTTCGGCGGCGCCAACGTACTCAAGGGCTTCACCAGCAATCCGGTCGGCACCCGCAACGCCGAGTTCGTGCGCCAGTACCTGCAGGCCGAGCACATTCCGATCATCGCCGAGGACCTGTGCGGCATCCATCCGCGCAAGATCTGGTTCTTCGCCGATACCGGCCGGGTGGTGGTGCAGCGCCTGCCGCATGCACACGAAGCCGAAGTGGCCGCGACCGAATCGGCCGTGCGGGCACGCCTGTCCAAGGCCCCGGTCACCGGCGGCGTGGAGCTGTTCGAATGACCCTGACCGGCAACGCCCCCTGCCGGGTCCTGATCGTCGACGACTCCGCCGTCGTACGCCAGATGCTCACCGAGATCCTGTCCAGCGATCCGTCCATCGACGTGGTCGGCACCGCCGCCGACCCGCTGCTGGCGCGCGAGAAGATCAAGCGCCTGGCCCCGGACGTGATCACGCTGGACGTGGAAATGCCGCGCATGGACGGGCTGGCGTTCCTGGAAAACCTGATGCGCCTGCACCCGCTGCCGGTGGTGATGATCTCCTCGCTGACCGAACGCGGCGCCGACACCACCCTGCAGGCACTGGCGCTGGGCGCGGTGGATTTCGTCTCCAAGCCGAAGCTGGACGTGGCGCGCGGCCTGCAGGCCTACGCCGACGAGATCATCGCCAAGGTCAAGATGGCGGCGCGCTCGCGGGTGCGTCCGCTGGTGCGCGCTGCCGCACCGAAGCTCCTGCTGGAAGCCGCTCCTGCGATGCGCCCCGCCGCGCCGCAGTTCCGCACCACCGACCGCCTGATCGCGATCGGCTCGTCAGCCGGTGGCACCGAGGCCCTGCGCGTGGTGTTGGAAGGAATGCCCGCCGATGGCCCGGCCGTGGTGATGACCCAGCACCTGCCGGCCAGCTTCAGCAGCGCCTTCGCCGAACGCCTGGACCGCCACTCGGCAATGGCCGTACGCGAGGCCAGCGACGGCGAAGCGGTGCTGCCCGGCCACGCCTACCTTCCGCCCGGCGGCAAGCACCTGCGGATCATCCGCGACGGTGCGCGCTGGCGCTGCCGCGTCGACGACGGCCCTGCGGTTAACCGGCACAAGCCCGCGGTGGACGTGCTGTTCCGCTCGGTCGCGCAGAACGCCGGCGGCAACGCCATCGGCGCCATCCTCACCGGCATGGGCGATGACGGCGCACGCGGCCTGCTGGAGATGCGTCAGGCCGGCGCCCCGACGCTGGTGCAGGACGAGGCCACCAGTGTGGTCTGGGGCATGCCCGGTGCCGCCTTCAAGCTCGGCGCTGCCGAAGAGCAGGTGCCGCTGGAGCGGATTGCCGAGCGGTTGCTGGCCCTGGCCCGCGGCTGATTGCGTGCCCCCGCTCAAGGGCGCGCGCGCAGTAGATCCACGCCATGCGTGGATGCCTTTGTAGAGTCGAGCCGCGCTCGACTCATCGCGCATCGCACGAACAGCAGCCAAGCATGGACTCGGCGCTACAGGCCATCAGGCAACAAAAAAAGGCGCCGGCTTTCACCGGGGGGTTCTTCGTTTCAACGCGCTACCCGCATGTGTGCTTTGATAGCGGTATTGCACAAGGAATGCTGCACATGATCAAAGGCATGGAAGGCCGCCCTGGCGGCCGTACTGCTTTCATTGCCACTGGCACCCGCCAGCGCCAGTGGCGATCTGTTCTACTTCGAGGCCAAGCAGGGTGATGTGTTCTTCATGCTGATGCTGGTGGGTCGCGAAGACCCCGGCGCGGTAAGCGTCAGCTGGAAAGGCGCGTCGATCCCGCCGTACCCCAACGTGCATCGCCGCTACTACATCGAATTCAACCGCGCAAAGCGCGAGGCCTATGTGCGTCCACATAGCCGTGATGGATTGCCCTGGTTCGAGATGGATGTTTCCGGTGAGCGCGGCAACGTGCTGATCGGCGGCCGTCGGTTGCAGGGCAACGCAGACTGGACCGTGCAATAGCGGATGCAGCAGACAAAAACCCCGGCTTTCACCGGGGGTTCTTCGTTTCAACGGGATGCCGGCCAGCGGCCGGCACTACCCTCAGGCAGCGACCGTCTTGGCCACGTCCTGGTATTCCTCGATCTGGTCGAAGTTCATGTAGCGGTAGATCTCCGCGCCGCTGGCAGCGATCACGCCCACATCGGCCATGTACTCTTCCTTGGTCGGGATGCGGCCCAGACGCGAGCAGATCGCGGCCAGTTCGGCCGAACCCAGGTACACGTTGGTGTTGCGGCCCAGGCGGTTCGGGAAGTTGCGGGTCGAGGTCGACATCGCGGTGGAACCTTCACGGATCTGCGCCTGGTTGCCCATGCACAGCGAGCAGCCCGGCATTTCCATGCGTGCGCCCGTAGCGCCGAAGGTGCCGTACACGCCTTCCTTGGTCAGCTCCGAGGCATCCATCTTGGTCGGCGGGGCCACCCACAGGCGGGTCGGCAGGTCACGCTTGCCTTCCAGTAGCTTGGCAGCCGCACGGAAGTGACCGATGTTGGTCATGCACGAACCGATGAACACTTCGTCGATCTTGGCGCCGGCCACTTCGGACAGGGTCTTCACGTCGTCCGGGTCGTTCGGGCAAGCCACGATCGGCTCGTGGATGTCGGCCAGGTCGATCTCGATGACGGCGGCGTACTCGGCGTCGGCATCCGGCTCCAGCAGCTCCGGGTTGGCCAGCCACGCTTCCATCTTCTCGATACGGCGCTGCAGCGAGCGCGGATCCTGGTAACCCTCGGCAATCATCCACTTCAGCAGAGTGATGTTGCTGTTGAGGTACTCGATGATCGGCTCCTTGTTCAGGCGCACCGAGCAGCCGGCCGCCGAACGCTCGGCCGAGGCGTCGGACAGTTCGAACGCCTGTTCGACCTTCAGTTCCGGCAGGCCTTCGATTTCCAGGATGCGACCGGAGAAGATGTTCTTCTTGCCAGCCTTGGCCACAGTCAGCAGGCCCGACTTGATCGCGTACAGCGGGATCGCGTTGACCAGGTCACGCAGAGTCACGCCCGGCTGCATCTTGCCCTTGAAGCGCACCAGCACCGACTCCGGCATGTCCAGCGGCATCACGCCGGTAGCAGCGGCGAAGGCCACCAGGCCCGAACCGGCCGGGAACGAAATGCCCACCGGGAAACGGGTGTGCGAGTCACCACCGGTACCGACGGTGTCCGGCAGCAGCATGCGGTTGAGCCAGCTGTGGATCACGCCGTCGCCCGGGCGCAGCGAGACGCCGCCACGGGTGGAGATGAACTCCGGCAGGGTATGGTGGGTCTTCACGTCCACCGGCTTCGGATAGGCGGCGGTGTGACAGAACGACTGCATCACCAGGTCGGCCGAGAAACCCAGGCAGGCCAGGTCCTTCAGCTCGTCACGGGTCATCGGGCCGGTGGTGTCCTGCGAGCCGACCGAAGTCATCTTCGGTTCGCAGTAGGTACCCGGGCGCATGCCCTGGCCTTCAGGCAGGCCACAGGCGCGGCCGACCATCTTCTGCGCCAGCGAGAAGCCCTTGCCGGTATCGACCGGCTGCACCGGCAGGCGGAACAGGTCGGTCGGGGCCAGGCCCAGCGCTTCGCGCGCCTTGCCGGTCAGGCCACGGCCGATGATCAGCGGAATGCGGCCACCGGCGCGCACTTCGTCGAACAGCACTTCGGACTTGACCTGGAACTCGGCGATCACTTCACCGTTCTTCAGCGCCTTGCCTTCGTACGGACGCAGCTCGACCACATCGCCGTGCTCCATCTTCGACACGTCCAGCTCGATCGGCAGTGCACCGGCATCTTCCATGGTGTTGTAGAAGATCGGAGCGATCTTCGAACCCAGGCAGACGCCACCGGCGCGCTTGTTCGGGATGAACGGAATGTCATCGCCGGTCCACCACAGCACGCTGTTGGTGGCCGACTTGCGCGAGGAACCGGTGCCGACCACGTCGCCGACGTAGGCAACCAGGTGGCCCTTGTCCTTCAGGTCGAGGATCTGCTGGATCGGGCCGCGCTTGCCGTCCTCTTCCGGGGTGAACGGCGCGTCGTCGCGCTTGTTCTTCAGCATCGCCAGGGCGTGCATCGGAATGTCCGGGCGGGTGGTCGCGTCCGGCGCCGGCGAAAGGTCGTCGGTGTTGGTCTCGCCCGGCACCTTGAACACGGTGACGGTCAGGCTCTGCGGCACTTCCGGGTTGCTGGTGAACCACTCGGCATCGGCCCAGCTCTGCAGCACGGCCTGGGCGTTGGCATTGCCGGCCTTGGCCTTTTCCTGCACATCATGGAAGGCATCGAACACCAGCAGGGTCTTCTTCAGACCGTTGGCGGCGATGGTGCCGACGCTGGCGTCGTCCAGCAGCTGTACCAGCGGGGCAACGTTGTAACCGCCGAGCATGGTGCCCAGCAGTTCGGTGGCGCGCTCACGGCTGATCAGCGGGTTCTGCTCGCTGCCCAGGGCGATCGCCGCCAGGTACGAGGCTTTGACTTTGGCAGCATCGTCGACGCCGGCCGGCACGCGGTGGGTCAGCAGGTCGAGCAGGAACTCGGCCTCGCCCTGCGGCGGGTTCTTCAGCAGTTCGATGACATCGGCCGTCTGCTGCGCGCTCAGCGGCAGCGGCGGGATGCCAAGCGCAGCGCGCTCGGCGACGTGGTGGCGGTAGGCTTCCAACATGACAACTCCCGGGTAATGCGTAGGTTGAAAAAACAAAGTGGGCTCAGGCTTGCGGCACGATCAGCTTCAGGCCCTTGAAGTAGTCGCGGTAAAACGTATCGTTCCAGGTGATCAGGCCGTCGCACTGCAGCAGTGCGTGAGCGCCGACCATGAATTCGTCCAGGCTGCGGCGGCTGCCGCTGCGCTGGCGGTGGCGGCGGTGCATCTCGCCGGCGCGCAGCGCCGACTTGGCTTCCATCGGGTTGAAATGCACGCCCATTTCTTCCAGTGCTTCGAGCACCTCAGCGCCGCCGCGCAGCGATGCGCAGACCTCGGCCAGGGTCGCACCGCAGACCACCACGCGGCCACCGACCAGGCTCTGCCGGAGGATGGCTTCCACGGCATCGGCCTGCGGACCATTGCTGAGCAGCTCGACCAGCACCGGTGAATCGACGGCGATCATCACGGCTTATTCCTCGTCACGCACCGCGCGTACCGCTGCGTCGGACGATTCGAAACCGTCCAGCGCGAACTTGCCGCGCGCCCGTGAAATGGCATCGTCAACACTCTTGCGCAGGATGATGCGGCTGCCGTCCAGCTCGACCTTCAGCAGCGTGCCCTTGGTCAGGCCGAGGGCATCACGCACCGCCTTGGGCAGGGTGATCTGTCCGCGCTCTGCAACAGTGGCTTCCATGGGTAGGCCCTCCAGAGTATGCACAAATTATACATACTTCCCCGGGCATACTTCCACCCTGAACAGGACCGGCACCCCGCCAGCCCTTGCCTCGCAAAGGATCGGCCACAAACGTGACATACGCCATACACCGTCCCCTGTAGTCTGGAACCGATGCCGCAGGCCGGAACCCGGCCCGGATGAATCCATTCAGTCTGGGGTTCATACTGGGACCACCGGGGCCGCCAGGCCCGCGGCGACCGCAAGCAGGTCCGCCCATGCGCGGGCCACTGCAAGCCATCCGCAAGAAGGAGTTACCCCGCATGAGCGATTCGTTCTCCACCCGCAGCCAGCTGAACGTCGGCGGCAAGACCTACGACTACTTCAGCCTGCCCACGCTGGGCCAGCGCTTCGATATCTCCCACCTGCCCTACTCGATGAAGATCCTGCTGGAGAACCTGCTCCGGCACGAGGACGGCGGCATCACCGTCGGCAAGGACCACATCGAAGCCGTGGCCCGCTGGAACCCGGCGGCCGAGCCGGACACCGAAATCGCCTTCATGCCAGCGCGCGTGGTCCTGCAGGACTTCACCGGCGTGCCCTGCGTGGTCGACCTGGCCGCGATGCGTGACGCGGTGGTCAAGCTTGGCGGCTCACCTGAGCAGATCAACCCGCAGATTCCCTCCGAACTGGTCATCGACCACTCGGTGCAGGTCGATGTGTTCGGCAAGCCGGACGCACTGGACCTCAACGGCAAGATCGAATTCCAGCGCAACCAGGAACGCTACGGCTTCCTGCGCTGGGGCCAGAAGGCCTTCGACAACTTCAAGGTGGTGCCGCCGAACACCGGCATCGTCCACCAGGTGAACCTGGAGAACCTGGCCCGCGTGGTGATGACCGCCGACAAGGACGGCAAGGCCGTTGCGTATCCGGACACGGTGTTCGGCACCGACAGCCACACCACCATGATCAACGGCATCGGCGTGCTGGGCTGGGGCGTGGGCGGCATCGAAGCGGAGGCGGCCATGCTTGGCCAGCCGTCGTCGATGCTGATCCCGCAGGTGGTCGGCTTCAAGCTGACCGGCAAGCTGCCCGAGGGCGCCACCGCCACCGACCTGGTGCTGACCGTCACCCAGATGCTGCGCAAGCTGGGCGTGGTCGGCAAGTTCGTCGAGTTCTACGGTGACGGCCTGCAGCACCTGCCGCTGGCCGACCGCGCCACCATCGGCAACATGGCCCCGGAATACGGCGCCACCTGCGGCATCTTCCCGATCGACGCCGAATCGTTGAACTACCTGCGCCTGTCCGGCCGCAGCGAAGAGCAGATCGATCTGGTCGAAGCCTATGCCAAGGCGCAGGGCCTGTGGCACGAGCCGGGCAGCCCGCACGCGCAGTACAGCACCACGCTGGAACTGGACATGGGCACGGTGAAGCCGTCGCTGGCCGGCCCGAAGCGTCCGCAGGACCGCGTGCTGCTGGAAGACGTGCAGAAGAACTACCGCGAAGCACTGGTCGGCCTGACCACCAACCGCGACAAGCGCAGCGATGACGTCTCCTCGTTCGTCAACGAAGGCGGTGGCGCCGCGGTCGGCAACGAGCAGCTGGCCAAGGGCTACGCCGACATCGAAACCGAAGGCCGCAAGGTCCGCCTGAAAGATGGTGCAGTGGTCATCGCTGCCATCACCTCGTGCACCAACACCTCCAACCCGGCGGTGATGATCGGTGCCGGCCTGCTGGCCCGCAACGCGGCCGCCAAGGGCCTGAACCGCCAGCCGTGGGTGAAGACCTCGCTCGGCCCGGGCTCGCGCGTGGTCACCGACTATCTGGAAAAGGCCGGCGTACTGAAGGAACTGGAGAAGATCGGCTTCTACGTGGTCGGCTACGGCTGCACCACCTGCATCGGCAACTCCGGCCCGCTGCCGACCGAAGTCAGCGCTGGCATCGCCACCGGCGATCTGGTCGTCACCTCGGTACTGTCCGGCAACCGCAACTTCGAGGGCCGCGTGCATCCCGAAGTAAAGATGAACTACCTGGCCAGTCCGCCGCTGGTGGTGGCCTACGCCATCGCCGGCACCACCGACATCGACCTGACCACCCAGCCGCTGGGTACCGGCAGTGATGGCCAGCCGGTGTTCCTGCGCGACATCTGGCCGAGCAACAAGGAAATCGGCGACGTCATCGCTGCCACCATCGGCCCGGAGATGTTCAAGCAGAACTACGCCGATGTGTTCAAGGGTGATACCCGCTGGAACACCATCGCTTCGCCGGACGGCAATCTGTACGAGTGGAGCGATGCCTCCACCTACATCAAGAACCCGCCGTACTTCGATGGCATGACCATGCAGACCGGCAGCATCGACGACGTGCACGGTGCGCGCGTGATGGGCCTGTTCGGCGACTCGATCACCACCGACCACATCTCCCCGGCCGGCAACATCAAGAAGGACTCGCCGGCAGGCCGCTTCCTGCAGGAGCGCGGCGTGCAGCCGGCCGACTTCAACAGCTACGGCAGCCGCCGCGGCAACGATGACGTGATGGTCCGCGGCACCTTCGCCAACATCCGCATCAAGAACCTGATGTTCGGTGGCGAGGAAGGCGGCAACACCCTGTACTACCCCGCCGGTGGTGGCCAGCCGGAGAAGCTGGCGATCTACGATGCGGCCATGAAGTACAAGGCCGACAAGGTGCCGCTGGTGGTGCTGGCCGGCAAGGAATATGGCACCGGTTCGTCGCGCGACTGGGCCGCCAAGGGCACCCTGCTGCTGGGGGTGAAGGCGGTCATCGCCGAGAGCTTCGAGCGCATCCACCGCTCCAACCTGGTCGGCATGGGCGTGCTGCCGCTGCAGTTCCGCAACGGCGAGAACGCGCAGTCTCTGGGCCTGGACGGCTCGGAAGTGATCGACATCACCGGCCTGCAGGACGGTGCCAGCAAGCGCGCCACGGTCACCGCGACCAAGGCCGATGGCACCAGGAAGACCTTCGAAGTCTCGGTGATGCTGCTGACCCCGAAGGAAGTCGAGTACTTCCGTCATGGCGGCCTGCTGCAGTACGTGCTGCGCCAGCTAGCAGGTCGCTGAACCGTCCTGCGGTACCAGAGGGCGGAAGCCCGGCCCCCGCGCCAGCGCGGGGGCGCTGCGGGGACGCGCGAACCAGTGGTTCGCAAGCGCGCCTCCTCGCCCACCACGGCGGCCTGCTGCAGTACGTACTGCGCCAGTTGGCCAGCAAGTAACGGCGCGGCTGCGCCCGATTGAGGAAAGGGCCGGATCCTTGCGGATCCGGCCCTTTGCGTTTGCGATGCCCTCTGTAGAGCCGAGCCTGCGCTCGGCTGCTTCTGCGCCAACAGCAGCCGAGCATGGGCTCGGCTCTACAGACGCGGTGCGTCCGGGTCGGTGCGCAGCGCCTTCAGCAGACCCCACATGTAGAACGCCAGCGTGAACGAGAACGGCAGGCCGCACAGCACCACTGCGGTCTGCATCGCGCTGAAATTACCAGCCAGCAGCAGGCCGACGCTGGCCACGGTGATGCCGGCCGCCCAGAACACGCGCAGCCAGATCGGCGCGTCATGGCCATCTTCCACGCCATCGTCAACGCGACGGGTGCACAGGTTGGCGATCATCAGCGTGCCCGAATCGACCGGGGTCAGGAACAGCACGAAGCCGATCACCACCGCGGCACCGGCCACGTACGGCGCGCCGGGCAGGTATTCCAGCAGCTTGAACAGCGTCATCGCCGCATCGTGCTGGGCCACGTCACCCAGGATCGCCTGGCCATGGTTGAGCACCAGGTCGATGGCGGTGTTGCCAAAGATCGACAGCCAGGCCAGGGTGAAGCCGAGCGGGATCAGCAGCACGCCCATGATCACTTCGCGGATGGTGCGGCCACGCGAAATGCGCGCCACGAAAAGGCCGACGAACGGCGCCCAGGCGATCCACCACGCCCAGTAGAACAGCGTCCACGAGCCCATCCACTCACGACCCTTCGGGTCGTTGAGGTACATGTCGAAACTCTTGCGCACGAACGCGCCGAGGTAGTCGCCAGTGTTCTGGATCAGGCCGTCGAACAGGTGCAGGGTCGGGCCGGTGATCAGCACGAACAGCAGCAGGCCGCACAGCAGGCGCACATTGAGGTTGGAGAGCCAGGCAATGCCCTTTTCCACACCGGCGACCACACCGATGGTGGCCACCACCATCATCACCAGCACGATCGCCACCAGCACCTGCGGCGTATCCGGGATGTGGAACAGGTAGACCAGGCCAGACTGCACCACCAACGCGCCGATGCCGAGGTTGGTCACCATCGAGATCAGCGTGGCCAGGATGCCAAAGCCATCCACCATGTCGCCGATGCGGCCGTGGATGCGCTCACCGAAAATCGGGTACAGCGCCGAGCGCAGCGCCAGCGGCAGGTCGCGGCGGTAGGCGAAGTAGCCCAGTGCCACGCCGACCAGCGCGTACAGCGCCCAGCCGTGCAGACCCCAGTGCAGGAAGGTCAGCACCATCGCTTCGCGGCCGGCGGCCACGGTTCCGCCGGGCTGCCCGGGCGGATGCAGGAAATGGTCCAGCGGCTCGTAGGCACCGTAGTACAGCAGCGCGATGCCGATGCCGGCCGAGAACAGCATCGAGACCCAGGCGACGTAGCCGAAGGCCGGTGATTCCTCGTTGTGGCCCAGGCGGATGCGGCCATACGGCGAGAACGCCAGCCACAGCACGAAGCCCAGGCACAGCACGATCAGCAGCATGTACCACCAGCCGAACGCGGCCGACACTTCGGCCTGCGCCCATTGCAGCCAGTGCTCGCTGCCTTCGGGATAGAGAACGGTGAGCAGCCCGAGGATGCCGATCGACACCGAGGAGCTGAAGAAGACAAAACGGTTCAAGCGCAGGGGCGAACGCTTGGGATGAGCCAGGGAAGACATGGGGTCGTCTCATCAAGTCCGAGGGAGCACATGGGCGGGGCCGGACCGGTAAACCGGGCCCATGGCGTGGGGCGCGAGCGCATCCTAGGGTTTATTGATTGAACGTTCAATCAATAAAAAGCATAATGGCGGGCAGCCCGATCCTTCGGGTCGCAATCCGTGGAGAGACAATGCCGAAGAAAGGCGTGGAACCGGTACGGCGCGAGCAGCTGATCCGGGCCACTTTCCAGACCATCGACGAGATCGGCATGGCCGATGCGACCGTCGCCACCATCGCGAAGAAGGCCGGGCTGTCCAGCGGCATCGTCGCCCACTACTTCGGCGACAAGGACGGCCTGCTCAATGCTGCAATGCGGCAGATCCTGCGCGAGCTGAAGGACGCGGTCGCCCGTTACCGCGCCGACGCCAGCGACGACCCGCGCGAGCAGCTGCGCGCCATCGTCGATGGCAACTTCGACGACAGCCAGATCAACGGCACCGCCATGCGTGTCTGGCTCACCTTCTGGGCCGCCAGCATGCACCAGCCGGAACTGGCCCGGCTGCAGCGCGCCAACGACCAGCGCCTGTTCTCCAACCTGTGCCACCAGTTCAACCGCCTGCTGCCCCACCCGCAGGCCCGCCTGGCCGCCCGCGGCCTGGCCGCGATGATCGACGGCCTGTGGCTGCGCGGCAGCCTGGTCGGCGGCCAGTTCAATGCCGAGAAGTCCCGGCGCATCGCTTACGGCTATATCGACTTCCAGTTGCAGGCTGTCGCGCTATAAGCGCTTCAGCACCCGCCCCCTTCCAAGGAGTACGCCCCATGACCACCCTGCCCGTCCAACAGCTCTACATCCACGGCCAGCGCGTCGATGCCACCAGCGGCAAGACCTTCAAATCCGTCAACCCGGCCACCGGTGAAGTGATCGCTGAAGTGCAGGTCGCCAGCCAGGCCGACGTCGAGCGCGCCGTGCAGAGCGCAGCCGAAGGCCAGAAGGTGTGGGCCGCGATGACCGCCATGGAGCGTTCGCGCATCCTGCGCCGCGCCGTCGAGATCCTGCGCGAGCGCAACGACGAACTGGCGCACCTGGAAACCCTGGACACCGGCAAGGCACTGGCCGAAACCACCACCGTGGACATCGTCACCGGCGCCGACGTGGTCGAGTACTACGCCGGCCTGGCCACCGCCATCGAAGGCATCCAGCTGCCGCTGCGCGAGTCGAGCTTCTTCTACACCCGCCGCGAGCCGCTGGGCGTGGTCGCCGGCATCGGTGCCTGGAACTACCCGATCCAGATCGCCATGTGGAAGTCGGCCCCGGCCCTGGCCGCTGGCAACGCCATGGTATTCAAGCCGTCGGAAGTGACCCCGCTGACCGCGATCCGGCTGGCCGAGATCTACACCGAAGCCGGCGTGCCGGCCGGCGTGTTCAATGTCGTGCAGGGTCCGGGCCGCGAGATCGGCCAGTGGCTGACCGAGCACCCGGTGATCGAGAAGATCTCCTTCACCGGCGGCGTCGCCACCGGCAAGAAGGTCATGGCCAGCGCCGCGTCCTCGTCACTGAAGGAGGTGACCATGGAACTGGGCGGCAAGTCGCCGCTGGTGATCTGCGATGACGCCGATCTGGACCGCGCCGCCGACATCGCGGTGATGGCCAACTTCTTCAGCTCCGGCCAGGTCTGCACCAACGGCACCCGCGTGTTCGTGCCGCGCAGCATGCTGGCCGCGTTCGAAGCCGCGGTGGTCGAGCGCGTCAAGCGCATCCGCATCGGCGACCCGATGGCCGCCGAGACCAACTTCGGTCCGCTGACCAGCTTCCCGCACATGGAAAACGTGCTGCGCTACATCGAAAGCGGCAAGGCCGAAGGCGCCCGCCTGCTGACCGGCGGCGGCCGTGCCACCGAAGGCGCGCTGGCCAATGGCGCCTACGTGCTGCCGACCGTGTTCTCCGACTGCCGCGATGACATGACCATCGTCAAGGAAGAGATCTTCGGGCCGGTGATGAGCATCCTTGCCTACGACGACGAAGACGAAGTGGTGCGTCGTGCCAACGACACCACCTTCGGCCTCGCCGCCGGCGTGGTCAGTAAGGACGTCAGCCGCGCCCACCGCATCATCCACCGCCTGGAAGCCGGCATCTGCTGGATCAACACCTGGGGCGAATCGCCGGCCGAAATGCCGGTCGGCGGCTACAAGGAATCCGGCGTCGGCCGCGAGAACGGCCTCTCCACCCTCGGCCACTACACCCGCATCAAGTCGGTGCAGGTGGAGCTGGGCGACTACGCCAGCGTGTTCTGATCGGCGCGCCCTGAGCGCGCACCTTCGTCCGGCCACCGCGCCGATCCGACATTCCGCCGGGACGCCTGCATGCAGCGCGCCCCGGCCTGCAGGAGACACCCATGAGCACCCATAACGAGTACGACTACATCATCATCGGCGCCGGTTCGGCCGGCAACGTGCTGGCCACCCGCCTCACCGAAGATGCCGATGTCAGCGTGCTGCTGCTGGAAGCCGGTGGCCCGGACTACCGGCTCGACTTCCGCACCCAGATGCCAGCGGCGCTGGCCTTCCCGCTGCAGGGCAAGCGCTACAACTGGGCGTACAAGACCGATCCCGAGCCCTTCATGAACAACCGCCGCATGGACTGCGGCCGCGGCAAGGGCCTGGGCGGCTCGTCGCTGATCAACGGCATGTGCTACATCCGCGGCAACGCGATGGACTACGACAACTGGGCCAGCATGCCGGGCCTGGAAGACTGGACCTATCTGGACTGCCTGCCGTACTTCCGCAAGGCGGAAACCCGTGACATCGGCCCCAACGACTACCACGGTGGCGAAGGCCCGCTGCGCGTGACCACGCCCAAGGCCGGCAACAACGAGCTGTTCGCTGCGATGGTCGAGGCCGGCGTGCAGGCCGGCTACCCGCGCACCGACGACCTCAACGGCTACCAGCAGGAAGGCTTCGGCCCGATGGACCGCACGGTGACCCCGAAGGGCCGTCGCTCCAGCACCGCCCGCGGCTACCTGGACCTGGCCAAGCCGCGCCCGAACCTGACCATCGTCACCCACGCGCTGACCGACCGCATCCTGTTCTCGGGCAAGCGTGCGGTAGGCGTGCAGTGGCTGCACAACGACCACCCGCAGCGTGCCACCGCGCGCCGCGAAGTGCTGCTGTGCGGCGGCGCCATCGCCTCGCCGCAGATCCTGCAGCGCTCGGGCGTCGGCCCGGCCGATCTGCTGCGCAGCCTCGACATCGACCTGGTGCACCACCTGCCGGGCGTCGGCGCCAACCTGCAGGATCACCTCGAAATGTACCTGCAGTACGAGTGCAAGAAGCCGGTATCGCTGGCACCGGCACTGAAGCTGTACAACCAGCCGGCCATCGGTGCCGAGTGGCTGTTCCTGGGCACCGGCATCGGCGCCAGCAACCAGTTCGAGGCCGGTGGCTTCATCCGCAGCGACGCCGAATTCGACTGGCCGAACCTGCAGTACCACTTCCTGCCGGTGGCGATCAATTACAACGGCTCCAACCCGATCAAGGCACACAGCTTCCAGATGCACGTCGGCTCGATGCGCTCGCCCAGCCGCGGCCGCATCCATGTGCGCTCGAAGGATCCGCGCGAACATCCGAGCATCCTGTTCAACTACATGTCGCACGACCAGGACTGGCGCGAGTTCCGTGCCGCGATCCGGATCACCCGCGAGATCTTCGCGCAGCCGGCGCTGGCGCCGTACAGCGGCCGCGAGATCTCCCCGGGCAATGCGCTGCAGACCGATGCGCAGATCGACGCGTTCGTGCGCGAGCACGCCGAGACCGCCTACCACCCGTCGTGCTCGAACAAGATGGGCCATGCCGATGACCCGATGGCGGTGGTCGACGGCCAGGGCCGCGTGCACGGCCTGGAAGGCCTGCGCATCGTCGATGCCTCGATCATGCCGCAGGTGGTGACCGGCAACCTCAACGCACCGACCATCATGATGGCCGAGAAGCTGGCCGACGTGATCCGTGGCCGCACCCCGCTGGCCCGCAGCACCGCGCCGTACTACAAGGCCAACGGCGCACCGGTACGAAACAAGGGCTGAGTCCTCGGCCATCGGAAACATCCGCCGTGCATGGCCCGGCGCTACCAGGCGCGCGTTGCCTTCGGTAGCGCCGGGCCATGCACGGCGGCTTTTGGCGCCTACGGCCGAACAGAGTCCGCCCCCTTCGCGTTTTCCCTACGGAACGGTATGCTGCGGTGAGCGGTTCTGGCGGATACTGTCCGCGCCGCACCCATCATCACGATTCCTGGAGGGGGAATATGAGTCTGGATCGTCCCTGGCTGCAGAGCTATCCGAAAGGCGTTCCCGCCGAAATCGACGTCAACGAATTCCATTCGGTAGCCTCGGTCTTCGACGCTTCCGTCGCGAAATTCCGCGACCGTCCCGCCTACTCCAGCTTCGGCAAGGTGCTCACCTATGGTGAGACGGACGCGCTGGTCACCCAGTTCGCCGCCTACCTGCTGGGTGAGCTCAAGCTCAAGAAGGGTGACCGCGTCGCCCTGATGATGCCCAACTGCCTGCAGTACCCGGTGGCCACCTTCGGCGTGCTGCGCGCCGGCCTGACCGTGGTCAACGTCAACCCGCTGTACACCGCGCGCGAACTCAAGCACCAGCTGGTCGACGCGGGCGTCAGTGCCCTGGTGGTGGTCGACAACTTCGGCGACACCGTCGAGCAGGTCATCGCCGATACGCCGGTCAAGCACGTGGTCACCACCGGCCTGGGCGACCTGCTCGGCGCCAAGGGCGCGATCGTCAACTTCGTGCTGAAGTACGTCAAGAAGATGGTGCCCAACTACCACATCAAGGGCGCCGTCCGCTTCAAGCAGGCGCTCAAGCTGGGCAGCCGCCATGCGCTTCCGCCGGTCGAGATCGACCACGACGACATCGCCTTCCTGCAGTACACCGGCGGCACCACCGGCGTGGCCAAGGGTGCGATGCTGACCAACCGCAACCTGATCGCCAACATGCAGCAGGCGTCGGCGTGGTTGTCCACCTCGGGCATCGAGCCGGGCAAGGAAGTGATCATCACCGCACTGCCGCTGTACCACATCTTCGCGTTGACCGCGAACGGCCTGGTCTTCATGAAGTTCGGTGGATGCAATCACCTGATCACCAACCCGCGCGACATGAAGGGCTTCGTCAAGGAGCTCAAGGGCACCCGCTTCACCGCCATCACCGGCGTCAACACGCTGTTCAACGGTCTGCTCAACACCCCGGGCTTCGACGAGATCGACTTCTCTTCGGTCAAGTTCACCCTGGGCGGTGGCATGGCGGTGCAACGTGCCGTGGCCGAACGCTGGAAGAAGGTCACCGGCGTGACCCTGGTCGAAGCCTACGGCTTGACCGAAACCTCGCCAGCAGCCTGCATCAACCCGCTCACCCTGCCCGAGTACAACGGCGCCATCGGCCTGCCGATCCCGTCCACCGATGCCTGCATCAAGGACGACAACGGCAACATCCTGGCGCTGGGCGAAGTGGGCGAACTGTGCATCAAGGGCCCGCAGGTGATGAAGGGTTATTGGCAGCGCCCGGAAGAAACCGCCACCGCCATCGATGCGGACGGTTGGCTGCACACCGGCGACATGGCCAGGATGGACGAACAGGGCTTCTTCTACATCGTCGACCGCAAGAAGGACATGATCCTGGTGTCCGGCTTCAACGTGTACCCGAATGAAGTCGAGGACGTCATCGCGATGATGCCAGGCGTATTGGAAGTGGCCGCGGTCGGCGTCCCGGACGAGAAGTCCGGCGAGGTGGTCAAGGTCGTGATCGTGAAGAAAGACCCGAACCTGACCGCTGAAATGGTCAAGGAACACGCGCGGGCAAACCTGACCGGTTACAAGCACCCCAGAATCGTGGAATTCCGAAAGGAGCTGCCGAAGACCAACGTCGGCAAGATTCTCCGTCGCGAGCTGCGTGATACGCCCGCCCCGTAAGGGTTTCCGGGCAAGCGAGCAGGACAGGGACCCCGCCGGCAACGGCGGGGTCTTTTTATTACCGGAACATGGCCGGCACGGCGCTTGCGAGCGGTTCACGACAGGTGCATAGAATCAGTCGCCGCCGCACGTTCAGCTCGCCTCCCCTCACTCCTCTCCGTCCGCTCTGCGGTTGGCCGGACGGTCACACGGAGAACTCCCATGTCCGCAGTACGCCCCATCATCACCCGCCCCTCGCTGCACCCTACCCTGCGCATCACCGAAGAGCCCGAGCGGGATGTGTACTGGATCCACATGCATGCCAACCTGGCCAACCAGCCGGGCCGGCCCTGCTTCGCCTCACGCCTGGTCGATGACATCGTCGACTACCAGCGCGAGCTGGGCGATCGCCTCAGCGCCTCGCACGTCCTGTCACCCCATGTCGTCCTGGCCTCGGACAGTGACGTGTTCAACCTGGGCGGCGACCTTGAGCTGTTCTGCCGGCTGATCCGCGAAGGTGACCGCGCCCGACTGCTCGACTATGCCCAACGCTGCGTACGCGGCGTGCATGCCTTCCATGCCGGGCTCGGTGCACGTGCGCACAGCATTGCGCTGGTCCAGGGCAATGCCCTGGGCGGCGGCTTCGAAGCCGCACTGAGCTGCCACACCATCGTCGCCGAGGAAGGTGTGCTGATGGGCCTGCCGGAGGTGTTGTTCGATCTGTTCCCGGGCATGGGCGCCTACTCCTTCCTGTGCCAGCGGATCAGCCCGCGACTGGCCGAGAAGATCATGCTCGAGGGCAACCTCTATACCGCCAGCCAGCTCAAGGAGATGGGCCTGGTCGATATCGTGGTGCCCGTCGGCGAAGGCGTCGCCGCGGTCGAACAGGTGATCAAGGACAGCAAGCGGATTCCACATGCCTGGGCCGCGATGCGTGAGGTGAACGAAATCGCCAGCATGGTGCCGCTGCACGAAATGATGCGGATCACCGAGATCTGGGTGGACACCGCCATGCAGCTCGGCGAGAAGTCCCTGCGCACCATGGACCGGCTGGTGCGGGCGCAGGCCCGGCGCAATGGCGACCCGGCCTGACAGCGCGGTGGCTCAGGACGGGCTGCGCTCGCTGTCATCGCGCCGCGCGATATCGGCACTGCGGGCGGCCAGCGCATTCCTGCCATTGCGCAGTGCGGCGGCAAGACTGCCGAGACGGGCCACCCACTCGCCCTTCAACTGCCAGTCCGCCATGCGCATGATCTCGCCACTGGAGGCGGCAACCTGGACCAGTCCCAGGTTGCTCGCCACCCCGCGCAGGGCGTGGGCGTGCTCGCGGAAGTCCTCCCAGGCCTGGCGTTCACCGCAGGCCTGCAGCTGGCCCATGCTCGCATCGACATCCACCAGGCACTGGTCGATGAACTTGCGCTCGAAGCCGTCGCCCATGCCCAGCGACGCCAGCTCGTCCAGCACGGCAGTATCGAGCACGCCATCGCCAACCGGCAGCGCCGGTACGGACTGGATGCCCGACTCGGTGCGCGTATTGGCCGCCACATCAGCCAGCACTTCCAGCAGGCGGGTGGCCACCACGGGCTTGGCAAGGAAGGCGCGGGCACCGGCCTGCTCGCAACGCAGGATGGACTCGGGAGTGACGTCCGCACTCAGCACCATCACCGGCACGTAGGGCATGCCGCTGGCCTGCATCACACGCAACTGCTTGAGCAGGTCCAGTCCGCTCATGCCGGGCATGTGCAGATCGACGATCGCTGCGTCGTAACTGGCCTGCTCCAGTGCATCGAGCACTTCGGCGCCGCCATTGACGCAGGTCACCTTGTGGCCGGCCTTCTCCAGCAACCGCTGCAACACCATGCGGTTGGCTTCATGGTCGTCGGCCACCAGCACCCGCAGGCTGCGCACCCGTGCACGATGACGCAGGAAGGGATTGGAAAACGCGATGACATTGCCGGCTTCAGCCACCTCGGATGGAACCGCCGGGGCTGATGAGGTCTCTGCCACGTCCAGCGTGATCTCGACCCAGAACACGCTGCCGCGCAGGCTGTTTGGCGCATAGCCGACCTGCCCGCCCATCGACTCGACCAGGCCCTTGGCAATGGCCGTGCCCAGGCCGGTTCCCTCATGACGACGGGCCAGGCCGACATCGCCCTGCTCGAAGGCATTGAACAGGCGCCCGCGCAACGCCACCGGCACGCCGATGCCCGTGTCGACGATCTCGAATCGCAGCCGCACCCGCTCGCTGCCCAGCGCATCCGGGCTGGACACGCGCAGATGCACGTAGCCGCTGTCGGTGAACTTGACCGCGTTGCCCATCAGGTTCAGCAGGATCTGCTGCAGATGCCCGGCATCACCCAGCAGGCGCGGTGGCACGTTGTCGTCCACCTGCACACGGTAGTCCAGTGATTTCGAGCGGGTCTGCGGGCTCAGGATCAGATTGATCGCCTGCAGCACATCGGCCAGCGCGAACTCGTGCCACTCCACGCGCACCTTGCCGGCCTCGATGGCAGAGATGTCCAGCACCTCTTCCACCAGTGCCAACAGGCTGCGGGTCGAGGCCTGGATGGTGTTCAGGCATTCGCGCTGCTCATCGTCCAGGCGAGTGGTGGCCAGCACTTCGGTCATGCCGGCCAGCCCGTTCAGCGGCGTGCGGAACTCATGACTCATGTTGGCCAGAAAGCGGCTCTTGGCTTCGTTGGCCTGGCGCGCCTCGGCGACCGCGCGGGTCAAGGCATGCAACAGCGAATCGAAGTACAGCGGGATCGCGCCCAGGCCCAGCAGCAGGCCCCAGCCCAGATAGTCGTGCCCACGCCAGTAGGGCGACAGCATCACCGTACACAGGAACGCCAGGCAGCCCATGGCCGTGGCCACGCGCAGGTACGTACTGCCGTAACGCATGCCGTTGCCGATCGTCACCCACAGCATCACCGCGTACAGCGGCGCTGCCGGCTCGCCCTGGATGGTCATGATCCAGGCCATGCAGGTGTAATCGGTCAGCATGCCGATCACCCTTCGTACATGCGAAACACCCGGATTGACCAGGATCGCCGCCAGCAGGCCGGCGGAGATGGCCAGCTCGAAGGCCAGAATCAACCAGGTCGTGGTCAGCGCTTCACCGCCACCACTGAGCGAACGCCAGCCCAGGTAGCTGATGAACAGCGCGGTGATCACGATGCGGATCAGGTTCTGCGCGTGCTCGCTGTCCTCGCGCCCGGACAGGCGCTGCCTGAAACGGGCCAACAGCGAGCGATTATGGGCGGCGGCGGGGGTCGTATCCATGGTCGGATGTCGCATCCTTCGGCGCAGCAGGGAGGAGCAGCACAACGGTACTGCCAACAACCCAAACCACAGGGAAATGGCCAGGCCCAGGTTGGCCTGCCAGTAAGGGGTCAACAGCACGGTGGTGCCGAAACTGACCATCGCCAGCACGATGGCGGCAGCCAGGTAACGCGGCCCGAAGCGCAGGCCGTTGCCCACCGTGACCCACATCACCACCGCATACACCCACGCCAGCGGCTCGCCCATCTGGATCATGCCGACCGCGATCAGGCCATAGTCGGCCAGCATCCCGATGACCCGCCGTGGATCGGAGCGCTCCGGCTTCCACAGCAGCCAGCCGAACAGCAGCAGCGAAAGCCCCAATCCGGTCAGCACCGTCGCCAGCACGCCCTGGTACTGCTCCAGACGGTGCAGGCGTGCTCCGGACAGCAGCACATAGACCAGGATCAGCGAGATCAGCGCCACCCGCACGATCGCCTGGCCATGCTCCGAATCCGGACGCTGCGCCAACCGGCGCTTCACGCGTGCGAACAGGTCCTGCATGTCACCCACCCGGTCGCGTCGATGCCGTCGAGTGCTGGGCGCAGATATCCATCAACTGCTGGTGACCGCGCATCAGCGCATCCACGCAGCGCGGGTCGAACAGTCGGCCACGCTGGGCGTACAGATAAGCCAGTGTGGCTTCCATGGTCCATGCTTCCTTGTACGGACGGGGCGAAATCAGGGCATCAAAAACGTCGGCGACAGCGACGATGCGCGCTTCCAGCGGGATCGCCTCGCCGACCAGGCCATCAGGGTAGCCACTGCCGTCATAGCGCTCGTGGTGGCGCAGCGCGATCAGCGCACCGACCTGGATGAAACGGTTCTGGCTGCCGCTGAGCAGTTCATGGCCGATCCGAGGGTGACGGCGCATGATCGCCAGCTCCTCGTCGTTGAGCTTGCCCTGCTTGAGCAGAACGGCATCGGGAATGGCGATCTTGCCCATGTCATGCAGGGGCGCGGCCATCTCGATCAGGCGCACGTCGTCTTCGGGCAGGCCCAGTTGCTCGGCAATCAGCCCCGCCACGCGTGCCATGCGCTCAAGGTAGGCGCTGGTGCCGGCATCACGGAACTCGATGGCACGGGCCAATCGCGACAGGGTCTCGCGTTCGCGCTCCTCGACCTCGTGCATGCTGGCCAGCAGGCGCTGCTCCAGTGACAACGCCCGCTGCTTCACGTTCTCGGTCTGCTGGCGCAGCTGCAGCAGGTTGTAGCAGCGCGCGCGTAGTTCGCGCGGGCGGATCGGCTTGACCAGGAAATCAATGACGCCCGCTTCCAGCGCGGCCTGCCGGATCGGCTCGTCGCCGACCACGGTGATCAGGATCACGGGAATGTCGCGGTGCTTGGGCAGGCGGCGGAAACGGCGGGCGAATTCCAGCCCGTCCATCTCCGGCATGCGGTAATCGAGCAGCAGCAGGTCGACCGGATGCGCCTCGCACCAGGCCAATGCGGTCAACGGATCACCGAAGTCATACACGCTCAGTTCCGGCGCGATATCTTCGATGACGTGACGCAGCATCGTCCGCGCGGACGTCTGGTCGTCAACAATGACGATGTTCAACGCGTACTCTGCCTGGTTTCTCGACCATGCTGGATCATCAGCAGGCGAGGATACCCTGCCGCTGCGAACGCTCGCACCCTGCATCGGCCTGACTCCCGTGTCATGCGTCCCGGTTCATGATCGTCATCACAATGTGAAGCGGACTCTCCACAGTGCGCACTCCCCCTGGCGCCGATCAAGCCACAACAGACGTCAAGGTAGTGCATTAACGATACGCCGAGTGCGGGAGGCGTCAATCGCGCCGTCTCATTTCGCGACGGCGCGCACAAACAGGAGTCAAAAAGACGACTTACTGCTCCGGACGCATGTACGGGAACAGCAGCACGTCACGGATCGAGCTGCTGCCAGTCAGCAGCATCACCAGGCGATCGACACCGATGCCCAGGCCGCCGGTCGGGGCCATGCCGTACTCCAGCGCACGGATGTAGTCGGCGTCGTAGTGCATGGCTTCGTCGTCGCCACCTTCCTTCGCGGCCACCTGGGCCTGGAAACGCTGGGCCTGGTCTTCCGGGTCGTTAAGCTCGGAGAAGCCATTGGCCAGCTCCTTGCCGTTGACGAACAGCTCGAAGCGGTCGGTGTAGCCCGGATCGTTGTCGTTGGCGCGGGCCAGCGGCGAGACCTCTACCGGATGGTCGGTGATGAAGGTCGGCTGGATCAGGGTGTGCTCGACAGTGGCCTCGAAGATCTCCAGCAGCAGCTTGCCCCAGCCGTAGGACGGCTTGACGCGGATCTTCAAGCGCTCGCAATGGCGCAGCAGCGCGTCGCGGTCGGTGCAGTCCGCCGCAGAGATTTCCGGATTGTGGTGGCGCACCGCCTCGTCCATGCGCCAGCGGCGGAACGCCGGGCCCAGGTCGATCTTCGCACCGTCCCACTCCACCTCGGTGCCGCCGTTGACCGCCTTGGCCACGTCACGGATCACGCCTTCGGTCAGATCCATGATCTCGTTGTACGTGGCATAGGCCTCGTACAGCTCCATCATGGTGAATTCCGGGTTGTGGCGGGTGCTGACGCCCTCATTGCGGAAGTTGCGGTTGATCTCGTACACGCGCTCCAGGCCACCCACGGTCAGGCGCTTGAGGTACAACTCAGGCGCCACGCGCAGGTACAGGTCCAGATCCAGCGCGTTGTGGTGGGTGGTGAACGGCTTGGCCGCCGCGCCGCCGGGGATGTAATGCATCATCGGCGTCTCGACTTCCAGGAAGTCGCGGTTGTCCAGCCACGCGCGCATGGCGCGGATGATCTTCGAGCGCTTGATGAACACCGCGCGCGACTCCGGGGTCACGATCAGGTCCACATAGCGCTGGCGATAGCGCTGCTCGACGTCGGCCAGGCCATGCCACTTGTCCGGTAGCGGACGCAGCGACTTGGTCAGCAGGCGGATCGATTCGGCCTTGACCGACAGCTCGCCGGTCTTGGTGCGGGTCAGGCCGCCTTCGACGGCAATGATGTCGCCCACGTCCCAGCCCTTGAAGGCGGTATAGGCATCGCCCAGCACCGTGCCCTGCAGGAACAGCTGGATGCGGCCGGACTCGTCCTGGATCTGCGCGAAACTGGCCTTGCCCATGATGCGCTTGGCCATCAGGCGGCCGGCCATCTTCACCTGGCGGCCGTTGCCTTCCAGGGCCTCGGCGGTCCACTGTTCGGCGTCGGCGAATTCTTCCTGCAGGCGGCCGGCGAAGTCCTCGCGACGGAAGTCGTTCGGGTACGCGATGCCCTGCCCACGCAGCGTTTTGAGTTTCTCGCGGCGCTCGGCGATCAACTTGTTTTCGTCAACGGGGGGGGTATCGGTAGCTTCGCTCATGGATCTGCGGGAATCGTATAGTGAGGGGGGGGATGCTGCACCCGGCAAAGCCGGCTCCACAGCATACCAAAACCGCCCTGCCCCGGCCCTGGGCCGGCGCCCTGCCCCGGTAGTCGCCAACCTTGGTTGGCGCTCTGCGTGTCGACCAAGGTCGACACCTACCAAGGCCGCTGCCCGCCGCTCTGGTAGCTGCCAACCTTGGTTGGCGCCCGGCCCGGCGTCAGCCGTTCCCGGGGAACGCCTGCCGCAGCTCCTCCACCAGCACCCGCTGGTTCTCCGAGTAATCGATCGGCACCGATACCAGGTGCACCCCACCCTCGTTGAACGCCGCCTCCAGCGTCGGAATGAACTGCTCGATGGCCGTTACCTCATGCCCCTTGCAGCCATAGGCTTCCGCATACTTCACGAAATCCGGGTTACTGAAGGTCATGCCGTAGTCGGTGAAGCCATCCACCGCCTGCTTCCAGCGGATCATGCCGTAGGCGCCGTCATTGAGGATCAGCACCACCAGGTTCAGGCCCAGCCGTCGCGCGGTCTCCAGCTCCTGGCTGTTCATCATGAAACCGCCGTCGCCACACACCGCCAGCACCCGCCGCTGCGGGTACAGGATCGAGGCCATGATCGCCGACGGCAGGCCCGCGCCCATCGTCGCCAGCGCGTTGTCCAGCAGCAGTGTATTGGCCACCTGGGTGCGGTAGTTGCGCGCAAACCAGATCTTGTACATGCCGTTGTCCAGCGCCACGATGCCGTCCGGCGGCATCACCTGGCGCACGTCGTGCACCAGCCGCTGCGGGGTGAACCCGGCTTCTTCGGCACGGTCGGCCAGATGTTCGAGGATGGTTGCGCGCAGTGGCAGCAGCGCGTCGGCATTCGGCACCGCGCCTTCGATGCGGTCGGCCAGCTGGGTCAGCGAGCGACCGATATCGCCGATCACTTCCACCTGCGGGAAGTACACCTGCTCCACCGCCGCCTGCGAGTAGCCGATATGGATCACAGTCGGTCCGCCCGGGCGCATCACGAATGGCGGCTTCTCGGTGACCTCATGACCGATGGTCACGATCACGTCGGCCTGGTCGATCGCCATGTGCACGTAGTCGCGCTCGGTCAGCGCGGCGGTGCCCATGTACAGGCCCGAACCACCGGCCACCGCACCCTTGCCCATCTGCGTGGTGAAGAACGGAATACCCGCGCGCAGCACGAAGGCCGACAGCGCTTCGCTGGACTGCGGCCGCGACGCCGCCGAGGCGATCATCAGCAGCGGGCGCTTGGCATTGCGGATGATCTCCGCCGCGCGGTCCAGTGCTTCCGGACTGGCAATCGGACGATCCACCGCGTGCGGCGGAATCAGCGCTACGTCCCCGACCTCATCGGCCGCAACGTCTTCGGGCAGCTCCAGCAGCACCGGACCCGGGCGCTCTTCCAGCGCGGTACGGAACGCCTCGCGGACGATGGTCGGTATGGTGCGCGCCGAGACGATCTGGCGCGCCTGCTTGGTCAGCGGCTTCATCGTGCTGACAATGTCGACAATCTGGAAACGCGCCTGCTTGCTGGCGACGATGCCCTTCTGGCCGGTAATCATGATCACCGGCCACGCGCCCAGCAGCGCGTACGCGGCGCCGGTGGTGAAGTTGAGCGCGCCCGGGCCGAGCGTGGCCAGGCACACACCCGGCTTGCCGGTCAGACGGCCATAGGTGGCTGCCATGAACACCGCCGCCTGTTCGTGGCGGGTGATGACCAGCTCGATGCTGGAATGGCGGAGTGATTCGACCACGTCGAGGTTCTCCTCGCCGGGGATGCCGAAAATACGCTCGACGCCTTCGTTCTCAAGCGCGGCGACGAGCAGATCTGAACCCTTGGACATTGGAATGCCGTCCTTTTCGCTGGACTGATGATGGATCGTTGCAGGAAGGATGGAAGCTGCGCGTCAACGCTTGTCGAACCACACCGTCTGCGCGTTGACGAATTCGCGGATGCCGAAGTGCGAGAGCTCACGGCCGAAGCCGCTCTTCTTCACGCCGCCGATCGGCACGCGCGGGTCCGAAGCGGAGAAACCGTTGACGAACACGCCACCGGTCTGCAGCCGGCGCGCCAGCTGCATCGCACGGGCGCGGTCGCCGCTCCACAGGTTGCCGCTGAGGCCGAACTCGCTCTGGTTGGCCAGCTCCACTGCATGGTCGGCATCACGGGCCCGGCTGATCGAGGCCACCGGACCGAAGGTCTCGGTATCGAAGGCCTGCATGCCCGGCTCCACGCCGGCCAGCACGGTGGGGGCGTAGAACGCGCCCGGGCGATCCAGCTGATGGCCGCCGACCAGCAGCTTCGCGCCCGCGTCCACCGAAGCACGTACCTGCGCGTCCAGCTGCTCCAGCAGGTCCTGGCGTGCCATCGGGCCGATGCGGTTCGCCGGGTCGCGGCCGTCGCCGATGGTCAGCGCCTGCACCTTCTGGCAGAACTGCGCCACGAACCGGTCGTAGACCGCGTCTTCGACGATGATGCGCTTGCCGGCAATGCAGACCTGCCCGGTGTTCTGGAAGCGCGAGGCCACGGCGGCATCGACCGCAGCGTCCAGATCGGCATCGGCCAGCACGATGAACGGATCCGAGCCGCCCAGTTCCAGCACCACCTTTTTCAGCGCCTGCCCGGCCTGGGCGGCGATGCTGCGGCCAGCGGCCACGCTGCCAGTCAGGGTCACCGCCGCGATGCGATCATCGGCAATGGCACGGCTGGTACCCTCGCGGCTGATGTTGGCCGCGATGAAGGTGCCTTCCGGCAACCCAGCGTCGCGCCAAGCGGCGTCGAGCAGCTGCGCGGTACCGACGATGTTCTCGGCCGGCTTCAGCAGGAAGCCGTTGCCACCCATCAGGATCGGTACCGCCGCGCGCATCACCTGCCAGTACGGGAAGTTCCACGGCATGATGCCCAGCACCACGCCCAGCGGCAGGTAGGACACGTAAGCCTTGTCGTCGGGCACCTGGGTCGGTTCGTCGCGCAGGAACTGCGCGCCGTGGTCGGCGTACCAGTCGCATAGCACGGCGCACTTCTCGATCTCGGCCAGCGACTCGGCCTGGACCTTGCCCATTTCGGCGGTAGCCAACGCAGCCAGCTTTTCACGGTCACGGCGCAGTACCGCGGCCATCGCACGCAGTACGTCTGCACGCTGTTCAAGGCTCTTGGCGCTCCAGGCCGCAAAGCCAACCTGGCCGCGATCCAGGATTGTTTCCAGTTCGACGTCGGAGGCGAAGGGATGGCTGGCGATCTGCTGGCCGGTGGCCGGATCGCGGGAAATGGCGGTAGTGGGGGCAGCGGACATGCAGGTCTCCTGGTGTCTCGACAACGGGCGGCGGCCCGTCTCCTGCACAGGAATGTGGACCCGATGCGCGAGTACAACAAGGCGTCTGCTTATCCTGTGACCTGCACTTACCTGTCTGAATGGGGAGCTCTTGGCAGGGCTGCGCCCTGCACCCGCCGAAGCGGCGGCAACAGCAACAGCCGAAGCAACAGCACAAGCTGGTTTCCTGCGGGATGGCGGGGTGGGTCCGGTTGCGGGAGACGCCGTAAACCCGTCCTTGGGGGCTTGGCCGCGGCATCCATGCCGCGGACACTCCTGCAACCGGACCCACCCCGCCTTCGACAATTTCCCGCTGCTGTTGGTAGGTGCCGACCTTGGTCGGCACGGGGTCGGATCCCATCGTGAATATCGATTTCTGAAAAATGTGTCGACCAAGGTCGACACCTACCAACAACCGCGCGAAATCTGTCTGAGGCGGGGCGGTGTGGGTTGGCAGGACCGTTGGCGCCATGGATGGCGCCATCGAGCCCCCAGGGACGGGTTTACGGCGTGTCCTGACAACCCACACCGCCCCGCCACCCCACGGAAGGCCCGCATTTGACGTTGACGTTGACGTTGCTCTGGCTCGCAGCAGGTGCAGGGCTGCAAGCCCTGCCGAATACCCCCTACTTCCGCGGCAGGTAGGTCACCAGGGAAAGATCGTGGCGGCTCTCCGGCACCAGCGCCACGTACTGCAGGTCCAGCAACCCGCGCGTGGGGTGATTCAGCTTCTTCGCACCTTCGTCGAACCGCCGTACGTCGTGCTCCGGCCACCACTGGCGGAACTCCTCGCTATGCGCGGCGATGTCCTCGGCCAGGGCCAGGAACGGGGCCTTGTCCGGCGCCTGCGCCATCGCCGCGCGGAAGCCGGCCAGCAGGCCGCGGGTCATTTCTTCCCAGTTGAGGATCAGCGTGCGGTACGGCGGGTACAGGAACATCAGCCGCAACGTGTTGCGCTCATGCGGCGCCAGCTGGCTGTAATCCACGAACAGCTCGGCGATGGCCGGGTTCCACGCCAGGATGTCGTAGCGGGTATTACGCACGTAGGCCGGGATCGGCTGCATGGCCTCGACCAGCTGGCGCAGGCCATCGGTGACCGTCTCGTCCGGTGACTCCAGCGGCACGCCGTAGCCGGACAGCGCAAACGCGTAGGCGCGTTCGTCGTCACTCATGCGCAGTACCTGCGCCAGGCGCTCCAGCACCTCCGGCGAAGCGCGCACTTCACGGCCCTGCTCGATCCAGGTGTACCAGCTGACGCTGACCCCGATCGCCAGCGCCACTTCCTCGCGCTTCAGGCCCGGGGTTCGCCGGCGCCCGGCCGGGAGGCCGAGCGTGGCGGGGTCGACACGGGCGCGGCAGGCCTTGAGAAAGCCCCCGAGCTCCTTGCGTTCACTTTCGCTGCGCATCATCGGCCCGTCCTACACTTTGTAGCGTCGAGCCATGCTCGACGCATCCACCAGCTCGCGAAAAGCAGCCGAGCATGGCTATGCCCGGTCGTCCTGACCGGCACCCTGCGGGCCGTCGCGAGCGACGTTGGCAGCGGCTCCTGCCGCTGCCTTCGGCTCTACACAAAAACGGTTCAACCACCCTCGGCGTTGCACGCGAGGGTGACGATCTCCGCGCAGGCGCGTCGATCAGGCATCGACGCGCTTGGAGCCCACGGCCAGGCCGGCCTTCAGGCTGGCCTCGACGAACTCGTCCAGGTCGCCGTCCAGCACCTTCTGCGTATCCGAACGCTCGATGCCGGTGCGCAGGTCCTTGATACGGCTCTGGTCGAGCACGTAGTTGCGGATCTGGCTGCCCCAGCCGATGTCGGACTTGGTGGCTTCCACCGCGTCCTTTTCGGCGTTGCGCTTCTGGATCTCCAGCTCGTACAGCTTGGCGGCCAGCATCTTCATCGCGTTGTCGCGGTTCTGGTGCTGGCTGCGGCCGGTCTGGCAGGCCACGACGATGTTGGTCGGGATGTGGGTGATACGCACCGCCGACTCGGTCTTGTTCACGTGCTGGCCACCGGCACCGGACGAACGGTACACGTCGGTACGCAGGTCGGCCGGGTTGATGGTGATGTCGATGTTGTCATCGATCTCCGGCGACACGAACACCGAGGTGAAGCTGGTGTGGCGGCGGTTGTCCGAGTCGAACGGCGACTTGCGCACCAGGCGGTGCACGCCGGTCTCGGTCTTCAGCCAGCCATAGGCATAGTCGCCTTCCACGCGCAGCGTGGCCGACTTGATGCCGGCGACGTCGCCACCGGAGACTTCCATCAGCTCGGTCTTCCAGCCGCGCGATTCACACCAGCGCAGGTACATGCGCAGCAGGATCTCGGCCCAGTCCTGGGCTTCGGTGCCACCGGCACCGGCCTGGATGTCGACGAACGCGGCAGCATTGTCCATCTCGCCGGAGAACATGCGCTGGAACTCCAGCTTCTCGACGTGCGACTGGTGCTTGTCCAGGTCGGCGACCACGGCCAGCGCGGTGTCCTCGTCCTGCTCGGACTCGGCCAGCTCAAGCAGTTCGGTGGCATCAGCCAGGCCGTCCAGCACCGAGGCGATGCCGCCCACGGTCTTTTCCAGGCTGGAACGCTCGCGGCCCAGGTTCTGGGCGTATTCGGCGTTGTTCCAGACGTCGGGGCTTTCCAGCTCCCGCGTTACTTCTTCAAGACGCTCTTTCTTGGCGTCGTAGTCAAAGATACCCCCGAAGCGACAGCACGCGATCGGTCAGATCGGTGATGCGCTGGCGGACAGGATTCAGTTCGATCATGTCGGCGGTTATGCATTCAAAAGATGACTGGTAATGATACCGCAGGCCGGGGATGCCCGGAATGAGGGCCTCACCCTGCCCCCAGCGCCTGCCGCAGCAACGGCAGCTGGCGCCGGCTGCAGGGCACTTTGGCTCCATCGGCCATGTGCAGCAGGGCCTCGCCCCCGTCCAGCGGCTCGATCGAGCGCAGCTGGCCGCGATGGATCAGCCAGCTGCGGTGCGGGCGCAGGAACTCGCCCGGATCCAGCCGCTGCTCCAGCACCGCCATGGTGATCCGCAGCGGGTAGTCGTGGCCGCGTACCCGCAGGTTCACGTAATTCCCCGCCGCCTGGGCGTACTCCACGTCGGCGGTGGCGACCAGGAACTCCTTGCCCAGCTTGCGTACCAGGAAATGCTGGGGGCGCTCGACCGGCTCCACCGGTGGGCCGACATCGGGCGATGCCAGCAGGTGCGCCTCGCCCTGGCGCTGACGGCCGAACCAGGCCACCGCGTGCACGGCAATCACCAGCAGGCTGTAGGTCTGCACATCCTTGAAGAACTCGTAGAACCACTGCGCTGGCCAGTCACCGTAGGTGTAGCGCTGGCCGATGAACGTGAAGGCCATCTTGCGCAGCAGCACCATGGCACTGACATGCAGCAGCCACCAGGCAACACCACCCAGCACGTAGAAGCCGATCCGGCGCCGCCAGGTATCTGCATGCAACGGCCAGCGACGAGCGGCGGCGTGCAGAAGCGCCAACAGGCCCAGGCTGGCCAGCGCACTGCTGAACTCCTCGATCGAGACAGTCCCTGCGAAAAAGGGCTGCGCGTCGCGCAATGCCCGCATCCACTGCGCCAGCACATTGCCTGCGGCGGTGCCCAGGAACAGCAACGACCAGAATGCGACGGCAAGCCCGGGGCGACGCGTTCGTTCTGCAACTGGGGCGGTCAGCGCCGCCGAATCTCCATTCTCCATGCCTCCATTGTTGCCCATCCGGCTCCATGCGCATCAGCCATTGGTCCCAGCCACCCCACCACTGGCCCCTGAACGTCCGCCATCGCGCCCCATCCACTGGCATCCGGGCCTTGGCTGGCAGAGCGTGCAGCTTCCTCCCGAAGCCCGCCGCTCATGCACCGTCGCCACGACTTGGACACCCTGCGCATCGCCGCCTTCGCCCTGCTGATCCTCTACCACGCCGCCATGGCCTACGTGGCCGGCTGGGACTTTCACCTCAAGAGCACCTACACCTCCGAATGGCTGCAGTGGCCGATGATCGCGCTGAATCGATGGCGCATGCCGCTGCTGTTCGCCATCAGCGGTATCGCGCTGGGCCTGTCCCTGCCCGACCGGGGTCGGTTGCAGCACACCCTCCGCCGTGGCTGGCGCCTGCTTCTGCCATTGCTGTTCGGCATCGTCGCCGTCGTGTCCCTGCAGGCCTACTACGAAGCGCTGGACAAGGGCGACGTGGCACCGGGGCTGGCCCGGTTCCTGTGGCGCTACTGGCAGTTCCAGCCGTGGCCAGGCGCGCATTTCAGTGGTGCCGCCTACGGCTTCACCTGGAACCACCTGTGGTATCTGGCCTACCTGCTGCCTTACACCGTACTGGCGGTGGTACTGGCCAGCCTGCTGCGGCCTCTGCGCGGGGCGCTGCCGCGCTGGCAGAGCAGCGACCGTGTGCTGGGCGGGCTGCTGCTGGTGCTGCCGGTGGCCTGGCTGGCCTGGGCCCTGCTGGTGCTGATGCCGCGCTGGCCACCCACACACGCGCTGATGGACGACGTCTACGTGCACGCCGAGTCGCTGCCACTGTTCCTCGGCGGGTTCATCGCCGCGCGCTGGCAGCGTGGCTGGGAGCTGCTGGTACGCGGGCGCCGGCTGACCCTGGCGCTGGCCGTGCTGGGGCTGTGCCTGGAACTGAGCATCCGCGCATTGGCCCGGCTGCCGCACGTCGGCGACCTCGACGCCTGGGTGCTGGCACTGCCATGGGGCCAGACCGAGCGCATCGGCCGTGCGCTGTATACCTGGTCCATGCTGCTGACCCTGTTCGGCTGGGCCCAGGTACTGCTGTCCCGCCCGTGGCCGGGCCTGGCGTACTGCAGGGAGGCGGTGTTCAGCTGGTACATCCTGCACCAGACCGTGCTGATCGTGCTGCTGTATGCACTGCGCCCGCTGCAGCTCGGCCCGTGGCTGGAACCCGCCCTGCTGGTGGCCGGCACCATTGGCGGCTGCCTGCTGATCCACGAACTGCTGATCCGCCGCGTGCGCTGGCTGCGCCCGCTGTTCGGCCTGCGCAACGACGCGTCATCGCTGCCCGTGGCACGTGTTGCGCCGGTGTAGAGCCGAGTCCACACTCGGCTGCTTTGGCGCGGTTCACCCTGGCCCGCTTACCAACGGATGATGAGGACAACGGATGTTCCAGACGCAATGGCACCTGTGGTTGCAGCACACTTTCGACACCGGCTGGTTCCTGTCGGTGATGCAGTTCATCAGCCTGCTCGGTTACGAGATGGCCTATACCGCGCTGATCCTGGTGTGCGCGTTCGGTGCGCGCCTGCGCGCCGGCCTCTGCGTGATGCTGGCGGTGCTGCTGATGGCCTGCGCCACCCATGCGATCAAACAGAGCGCCGCCCTGCCCCGTCCCTCCGACGTGGATGCAGCGGTACTGGACAAGGGCGAGCCTTCGCACCCGTTCGTGGTGGATGGTGGCGGCCACACGTTCTGGTCGCTGCCCGATGCGAAGGCCACGGCGATGCTGCGGGCCCAGCCGCACGCCGACTATGGCTTCAACAGCGGCCACGTGGGCATCACCACTGCAGCGGGTGTTGCCCTGCTGCTGGCGTTCGGCATCCGCCGCCGTTGGCTGCGCTGGACGCTGGTGCTGGGCTGGCCCCTGCTGATGGCGATCTCGCGCATGTATCTGGGCCGGCACTTCCTGGCCGATGTGCTGGCCGGGTGGCTGATCGGCCTCGGGGTGGCCGTGCTGGCGTGGCAGTTGATGCCGGGACTGCGTGGAGAGAGGCGCTGGCAGCTGCCGGTGCTGCTGGGCCTGGGCGTGATGCTGGCATGGGCTTCGCTGTGGACGCCCCTGGTGCCGCTGGGCGAAGCTTCGCGCCTGTTGGCGTTGGCGCTGCTGGTGGCGTGGCTGCAGTGGCGCGGCTGGCCGGCAGACCCGCAGGGTATCGTGCAGCGGGTGCTGGGCGTGGTGGTGGTCTACCTGCTGGCGCGGCCGGTGATTGGTTGGTTCGCAGACATCATTCCGCTGCCGGATGCGCCGGTTACGGAGTTGCTGTGGCACACCGTCGGCACGCTGCTGATTCTCGGTGGCGGCGTGGCACTGGCACGGTGGATTCCGCGCCAGCACCTGCCGAAAGTCGAAGACGTGCAGTAGATCCACGCCATGCGTGGATAGGCCATCCCGACTCCAACCAAAAGCCACGCATGGCGTGGCTCTACTTCAATCGGGTAGATCCGCGCCCTGCGCGGACAGGCCCTTCCCCGACCGTGCAGTCGCCCTGCATGGCCCGGCGCTACCGCACCTCGAACTCGCCCACCAGCACAGTCTCGGCGCGGTCCTTCAGTCGCATCGTGACCATCTGGTCCTTCTGCTTCGGCGTGCCCCAGTGCGTGGTCAGCCGCAGCATCAGGGTCGTCGCACCAGTCACCAGCTGCTGGCGGCTGCCGAAGTAATTGGCCTCCACCTTGTACTTGCCGGGCTTGGCGTTGCGCAGCGAGAACTGCTCGGGACCATAGCCGCCGGTGAAGTCCTGCGACATCTGTCCACCCTGATAGGTCAGGCGGTTGCCGTAGTACGCGCGCTCGCCGTTCGGGTCGGTCACCCACAGGTCCATGTCGCTGTTGTCCGCATCCCACGACAGCACCACGCGCAGGTCCAGCGGCATCGCCTGCAGCAAGCGCGGGTCGATGCTGCGGGTATCCAGCCGTGTCGTGCTGCGTGCCACCAGGTTGGTCAACTCGTCCAATGCGATCAGGGCGATGCCGTCGAAGCGGTTGTCCCACGGCCGCACCACCACCTGGTACAGCGGCGCCAACGCCTGCTGCGGCTTGCCTGCAGCCGCCAGTGCCAGGCCAAGATCGCGGAAGCTCTGCGGTTCTTCCTGGCCCATCGCCAGCACCTGCTCGAACACCGGCACCGCCAGTGCCGGGGCGTCAGCCTGCATCAACCGGTAGCCGAGCACGCGCAGCAGATGGCGGTTGTCCAGGTCCATCTCGGCCAGGTTCGACAGCACACGCAGTGCCAGCTCGCGCTGGCCCTGCTCCAGCAACAGATCGGCCACGTCGAGGAAGAACGCGCTGCTGTCGGCATGTGCGTCACGCTCGGCCAGGTAGCGGTCATACAGTTGCGCCGCCGGGCCCTGGCGCAGCCGCCGGGCGATGGCCGAGTCCGGCTGCCACGCTGCCAGCTGGATGCCGAGCTCCCCATTGTTGGCGGCGGATGCAGCGACAACGCTGCCGGTGAGCGCGACCACATCCAGCGCTTTGTTCGATGCGGACGTTGAGCGACGTGCACGCGCACTGCTGGCTTCCATGCGCTGCTCGGCAGCGGCGGCCATCGGTGCCGGGGCGGGCGGTGCCGCAGGGGCCGGCGCGGCGAGCATCGCCATCGGCGCCGAGTCCATCGCGTATTCCGCGGATGCAACTTCCAGCGCCCTGCCCTTCAACTGCGGCGGCGCACCCTTCGGCCAGCTGCGGTTCCACCACTGCTGGCGTTCCTTCCAACGTGCGGCAACCTGGTCCAGGCGCTGGCGATCAGCAGCGGCGCGATCACCTACCTGCACTGCAAACCTGGCGTCGTACTCGGCGCGCAGCTTGCCCGAAGGGCGGATCGCGTAGCGCAGGTAGTCCTCCAGCGTTTCCAGCACGATCAGCGAGGTGTCCGGACCGACCAGGCCAAACTGCTGCGACAGCATTTGCATAGCCTCGCGGTTGCCTCGACGGTCGGCGCCGAGTTGCTGCAGACGGGCCTGCGCCCACAAGCCGGCCAGTAGTTCACCGTCGTCACTCTTCTGCGTTGCCGGCAGCGCCTGCCATTCACCGCCGCCCACGCGCACCCGCATCGGCACGCCGTCCGCCGCAAGGCGGGCATGCAGCCATAGCCAGCCTTCGGCCTCGCTGCGACGATCGATCACAACATCCTGTACGCCACGGCCCGCATCGACCTGCACGTCCAACGGCGACGACAGCAGTTCGCGAGCGGCCGCATCAACATCCTTGCCCAGCGCGACAAAGCGACCGCCATGCGCTTCGCTCCAGCCGCGCAGGCGCACTGCATCGGTTCGCGCACCAGCACTGCTGACCGCGAACAGGCGCTGCTGCGGTGCGAGTGCTGGCAATGCTTCCGGTCCATAGGTCAGCAGGCCATCGCTGACCAGCAGGTACTCCTTCACGCTCGGTTGCGGCTGCCACTGCGCCAGCGCGCTGGCACCGTCGGGACGTACGGCCTGGAGTGCTGCACGCAGCTCGCTCCAGTTGCCTGCACGGACACGGAAGCGACGCATGGGTTCGGCACGGTCACGCAGCACGGTCAACGCCACGGTGCCGTCACCCATCGCTGCGAAGTAGCGATCCAGCAGCGCGAACTCACGTGTGCGATCGCGCTGGCCCGCCGAACCGGAGCCATCCCACAGCAGGCCGATCTCGCTGGGCAACGTGCGGGGCGCGCTGCCGGGCGATACCGGCAGCTGCGCCAACAGGTAGTGCCCGTCCTGCCAGGGCGCCACCTGCACCTGTGCCTGGCGGGCTGCGGGCAGGCTCCACTGCAGCTGCGTCGGCAGCTGCGCGCCCCTGCCCTGCCAGTGCAGCTGGCCCGCGTTGATGCGGAACGGAGCCGTACCTGCGGTGGCCGCTTCCGGCGCCTGCAGCTTCAGCTCAACCGATGCAGCGCCAGCGGCGAACTGCAGCGGCAGCGTCCACTGCCAGCCCTGGCCGGCGAAGGCCAGCGGTTCGCGAATCACCAGCTGCACGCGTCGGCTGCCACCGGCCGGCAGCGGATAGATACGCAGGCGGAACTGGTTGCCGGCAGTCTGTTCCAGCAGCCCCGGGTCGACGCCACGGCGTGCGATCTCTTCGAACACCTGGCGGCCGCGGTCCTTGGGCACCGGCACCGCATCGCGCAGTTCACCGTTGATGTCCAGCGCGAAGCCGCTGATCTGCTGGCCATCGGCCAGCGGGAACTGCAGCTCGCCCTCCAGCACGCGCCGGTTCGGGTTGTGGAACTCCAGGGTGATCCGGGTCTGGGCGACGCCTGCCTGGACCTCGCCTTCGATGCGGGCTTGCCGCAATTGAACCGGTTGCTCGGCGGCGGGCGCAATCAACAGCGGGGTGGTGATTTGCGGCCTGGCAATACGTGGCGACTGAGCGCCGGCAGGCCCTACCACGAGGGCCAGCAACAACACAGCGCAGCAACGGACGAAGACCATGACAGGGCTCCAGTGGGATCGTGGACGTTTGAACGCACGGACAGCCGGAATGGGGTTGGACCGTGCGCGTCTTTTCTTTGCCCCCACCCACAGGCACCATGCCCCACTCTCCCACACGCGCAAGGATGCCGATGCGATTGCCCCTGCTGGCCACTCTGTTGGTCCTTGCCTGCCCCGTGACCGCCCTTGCTGCGGCTCCGGCCAAGAGCCTGTATTTCCAGCACCACGACTGGGTCGTAGCCTGTGACAACACCCTGACCTGCCGCGCGGCCGGCTACGCCGCCGACGATGACAGCACCCTGAGTGTGCTGCTCACCCGCAAGGGCGGCCCCGGCCAAGCCATCCAGGGCCGCCTGTCGCTGCAGCCGGAAGAAGGCCAAACCCAGCCCAAGGGCGCGCTGCATCTGCGCATCCAGCGCCAGGACCTGGGCGTACTGGCTCCCGTGAAGGGCGAAGGCACGCACAGCTTGAATGCCGCACAGACCAGCGCGGTGCTGTCCGCATTGGTGCGCGACGGTGGAATCAGCGTGACCGATGGCGCTGGCCATCGCTGGCCGCTGTCGGACAAGGGTGCCGCAGCGGTGCTGCTGAAGATCGATGAATACCAGGGCCGCCTCGGCACGCCCGGCGCCGTGATGCGCAAGGGCAGCACGCCTGAGTCCGGCGTTCCCGCCGCACTTCCGGTGCCGGTTGTGCGCAAGGCCGCTACCCTGGACTCGACCCCGGACGCCCCGGCGTTCGCGCGGCTGGCCGCCTCACCCGCCCTGCGCGCGGCACTGCGTGCCACGCTGGAGGACGACAGCTGCGAAGGTCTGCAGGAAACTGATGCCGACGTTCCGCTCAGCAACTCCCCGCTGCAGGTCCGGCGCCTGGACGCGCAGCATGTGCTGGTCACGGTCCCGTGTTGGCGCGGGGCCTACAACATCGGCGATGGCTATTGGGTCGCGCGCCCGCAGGCGCCGTTCCAGGCGCAATGGGTGACCAGCGATGCGATCGACTACGCCGACGGCCAGATCATTGCCGCGCAGAAGGGCCGCGGCCTCGCTGACTGCATGTCGCACGCAGCCTGGACGTGGGACGGGACGAACTTCATCGCGACGTCGGAGGTGGCGCCGGGTCTATGCCGGGGCGTGCCCGGTGGCACATGGGAGCTGCCAACACTCGTAGCCGAGGTCCGCTGATTCCCCCCAACCGGTAGCGCCGGGCCATGCCCGGCGAGAGCGGTACCCATTCTGCGCCCGCCGGCTACTGCCAACCGGCAGCGGATAGATTCGCGGGCGGAGCTGGTTGCCTGCGGTCTGTTTCAGCAAGACCGGATTGACACCACGGCACGCGATCTCCTCCACCACCTGACGCCCACGGTCATTAGGCACCAACGCGGCATCGCGCAGCTCACCATTGAAGTCCGGCGCGAAGCCCGTGACCCGCTGGTCATCCGTCAGCGGAAACTGCAGTTCGCCCTCCACCACGCGGTCGTTGGGTTTGTGGAACTCCAGGATGATGCGCATCTGGGCAATGCTGGCCTGAAGCGCGCTTGCAATGCGAAATTGTCGTAACTGGCCCGACTGCTCAGCGGCCGGGGCAATCAGCAGTAGGGTAAAGCCCAACGGCATGGGCAGAGGACGCGTCGGCGGCGCCGACGCTGGCATCACCATCAAGCCACGTAAAAACAAGGTCCGGCAACGGGCGAAGAGCATGACAGCGCTCCAGCCGGAGCTTGGACCTTCGAACGCACGAACTATCGGAACGAGGTTACACCGCGCGCAGCTTTTCATTGCCCTCACCCGCAGTCACGATGCCTAACTGTCCCACATCTCCAGAATTGCCGATGCGATTTGCACAGCGCATATCTCTGCTGGTCTTGGTCTGGCCCCTGGCCGCCGAAGCCGCGCCCTCGCCCAAACACTTGGAATTCTCTCATCACGACTGGTTCGTGGTCTGTGACAACACGCGGACGTGCCGCGCCGTCGGCTATCCAGCCGACGAGCAAGGCATCCTGAGCGTGCTGCTCACCCGCAAGAGCGGACCTGGACAAGCCGTCAAGGCCCGACTCTCACTGCAACCGGGCGAGAATCAGACCCAACCTAAAGGTGCGCTGCACCTACATATCCAGCAGCATAATCTGGGCGTTCTGGCACCCGCAAAGGGCGAAGGCACGCACACTTTGAATGCCGCGCAGACCAGTGCACTATTGTCTGCACTGGTGCGCGACGGTGATATCAGCGTAGCTGACGCTGCCGGCCACCGATGGCCGCTGTCGGACGAGGGTGCAGCAGCGGTGCTGCTGAAGATCGACGAATACCAGGGCCGTCTCGGAACTCCCGGGGCTGTGATGCGCAAGGGCAGGCTGCCTGAAGCCAACGTTCCTGCTGCACCCTCGATGCCGGTAGTGCACAAGGCCACTACCCCGAATCCAAACCGGCGCGACCCCGCCTTGGCGCGGCTGGCCATCTCACCGGCTCTGCGCGCGGCCCTGCTCGCCACGCCCAATGCCGATGGCTGCGAAGGCTTGATGGAGGCAGATGCCGATGCGCCGCTGACTAATTCTCCGCTGAAGGTCCGCCGCCTGGACGCACAGCATGTACTGGTCAGTGTTCCCTGCTGGCGTGCCGCCTACAACTCCGGCGACGGCTACTGGGTCGCCCGCCCACAGGCGCCGTTCCGGGCGAAGTGGGTAACCGACGAAGCGACGGGCTACGACAACGGCCAGATCACTGCTTCGAAGCTGGGGCGCAGCGTCGGCGACTGCATGTGGTCGGCAACCTGGACGTGGAACGGCACCGACTTCGTCGCTACATCTGAAATGGCAGTAGGCCTATGCCGCGGCGTACCCGGGGACACCTGGGAACTGCCTAGACTGGTCAGCGAGATCCGCTGAGCCTTTAGAAGCACTAGCGCAGGCCAATGCCCGGCGAGCGCACTCCCCATTTCAGGTCGTTCTCCTTAAATGCCCGTGTGTCGCAATTGGACCGCCTACTCAGTTATGCATCTGATCTGCAATGGCATGAATGCAATCAGCGGAGCCAACCGGGATGGCGCTACGAAAATCCGGTGCAAGGGAGCAAAAGCCAACGGCGATAAGCTCCACGATCAGCAGAAGGGCCGTCATCGCCCGGACGCATCTGAGCATGGCCTTCATCCTCCTGGCAGCGGCCGGCACGACCCACGCCGCGCCTATCAAGGGCCTCCGCTTTGACCACCACGACTGGATGCTGGCCTGCGACAACACCCGTACCTGCCGCGTCGCCGGCTACCAGGACGATGTCGGCGGCAACTTGCCGGTGTCGGTGCTGCTGACTCGCAAGGGTGGGCCCGGGCAGCCGGTCAGCGCCGAACTGATGCTGGGCCAGTACGACGATGTCAAGCTGCCGACGCGGCTGTCGCTGCAGATCAACGGCAAGGATCTGGGCGCGCTGACGATGACCAACGGCCCGGCAACGCTCTCCACGGCGCAGACGGCGGCACTGCTGGCCTCACTGACGCGCAGCAGCCGCATCGTGGCGGTCGGCAACGATGGCCAGTGCTGGACGGTGTCCGACCGTGGCGCCTCGGCAGTGCTGCTCAAGATGGACGAATTCCAAGGCCGCCTAGAGACCCCTGGCGCACTGATGCGCAAGGGATCGCGCGCCGAAGCGTCCGTACCACCCGCGCTGCCGGTGCCGACGCTGGTTCTGGCGCCACGGGTGGCGGCACGCGCCACCGACGCCGCACTGGAACACTCGCCCGCACTGCGCGCGGCGCTGGCCCAAGCCGATCCGGGCGGCAAGTGCGTCGCGCTTACGCCCGAAGGCCTGCCGATGGTGGACGGACCGCAGGAGCTGCATGTCACCCGGCTGAGCAGGACTTCCCTGCTGGTGTCTACGCTGTGCTGGCGTGGCGCCTACAACGAAGGCATCGGCTACTGGGTGGTAAACGATGCCCCGCCCTTCAAGGCCACGCTCGTGACCGCATCGGGCGGCGATGACGACGGTCGTGAGATCAATTCGGCACACAAGGGCCGCGGTTTGGGCGATTGCTGGTCAACCGCGAGTTGGGGCTGGGACGGGCGCCGATTCGTGCAGACCGAGAAAGCCACCACCGGTCTGTGCCGCCGGGTCGCCGCCGGTGGCGCCTGGCAGATGCCATCTCTGGTAACCGAGGTGAAGCCCTGAGCACGACAGGTTCAGCGCATCCACGCATGGCGTGGATCTACAAGGGCGACGTCCCCAGGCACCGCCGACGCCGTGCCGCTTGCGGCGCCCGTGCGCGAGGCGCCGCTCAGACCGGTAGGCTGTGCTCCACGATCAGCTGGATGGCGCTGCCGCCACGATAGTCATCGCAGGCCAGTCGGTAGGCCAGATGCACATGACGGCCGGGTGCGTTGCCGTGCCAGCCGCCGAAATGGATCGCGTTGATCGTGCCGGGTACACCCGGCAGGCGCAGTTCCAGCTTGAGGTGGCGTTCCTTCAGTACGCGCCAGTTGGCCACTTCGAAGTGGCCGTCGAACAGCGGCTCGGGGAAGCCCTGGCCCCACGGGCCAGCCAGGCGCAACGCATCGGCGTGACGATGGTCCAGCTCGTCGGCGGCCAGTTCGCCATCGCTCAGCACCTGCTGCTGCAGCGCCGCCGGGTCGAGCATTTCCAGCACCACGGCGACGAAGGCGGCCTTGAAGTCATCGACGTGATCCAGCCGCATGCTCAGTCCAGCCGCCATGGCATGCCCACCGAAGCGTTCGATCAGGCCCGGATGCCGCGCGTCGACCAATGCCAGTGCGTCACGGATGTGCAGGCCGGGGATCGAGCGGGCCGAGCCTCGCAAGGTGTCGGCGCCGGGTTCTGCAGGCGCGAAGGCGATCACCGGGCGATGCAGGCGATCTTTCATCTTCGAGGCGACCAGGCCGACCACGCCCGGGTGCCAGTCGGCGTCGAACAGGCAGGCCGCCACCGGTCGCTGGCCGGCCATGTCCAGCACCACGCGGGTCAACCCCTGCTCGGCGTCATCGGTCATCGACTGCTGCACTGCGCGCCGTTCCGAATTGATCTGCTCCAGCGTCTGCGCGATGTCGCGCGCCTGGCGCGGGTCTTCGGTCAGCAACAGCGCGATACCCAGCGCCATGTCTTCCAGCCGGCCCGCCGCGTTCAGGCGTGGGCCGAGTGCGAAACCAATATCGGTGGCCGTCAGTCGCGTGGCGTCACGGCCGCTGGCTTCGATCAGGGCACGCAGGCCGACACATCCCTGCCCTGCGCGCAGACGGCGCAGTCCCGCACTGACCAGTGCACGGTTGTTCGGATCCAGCGCCACCAGGTCGGCGACGGTGCCGACCGCCACCAGGTCCAGCAGCGTGGTCAGGTCAGGCCCCTTGCCATCGGCAAAGACACCGGCCTCGCGCATCCGCCGGCGCAACGCCATCAGCACGTAGAAGATCACGCCGACACCGGCCAGCGATTTGCTGGGGAAGGCATCGCCATCCAGATTCGGATCAACGATGACATCGGCCGGCGGCAGCTGCGGGCCGGGAAGATGATGGTCGGTGACCAGCACCTGCCAGCCACGCGCCTTGGCCTCAGTCACACCCGCGTGGCAGGCAATGCCGTGGTCGACCGTGACCAGCAGATCCGGCTGCAGCTCGGCCAGCTCCTCCACCAGCGACGGCGACAGGCCGTAGCCGTGCACCATGCGGTTCGGCACCGCGTGCAAGACGTGCTGTGCGCCGAGCATGCGCAGGCCACGCACGCCGACCGCACAGGCGGTGGCGCCATCGCAGTCGAAATCGCCGACCACCAGGATGCGCTTGTCGTTGGCGATGGCTTCGACCAGCAGGCTCACTGCATCGTCGATGCCGGTCAGCAGCTCGGGCGCATGCAGGCTGCCCAGCTTCGGCAGCGCCAGTTCGGGTGTGCCTGCACCACGACTGGCGTAAAGCCGCGCCAGCAGCGGCAGCGTGCCCTCCGGCCAGCTGCCGGGTGCGACCGCATCGCGACGGCGGATCATCGGCGTATCTGAGGAGGAATGCGCAGCATCGGCGGCAAGGGACATCGGCATCGCCGGGTTACGGAAGACCCGCACATCATAGCGTGCGACCTCCGCCCCGGTCGGCTGCCTCTGCGGACGCAGGTCTCTGACTCTTGACAGAGCAGTTGGTTTTCGCAGGCGCATCTTCCATGCTTGCCTGCCCTGCAACGGACATCTTCCAATGCTTCGCACTCTGCAGACCGCGCTGTTGGCGCTCGTCGTGGCCCCGGCCGCTTACGCCGCCACACCTGAGCCCAAGGCGGGGGTCGAATTCGAGCACAACGACTGGTCGCTGGCCTGTGACAACACCCGCACCTGCCGCGCGGCTGGATACAGCCCGCAAGCTGCAGGCAACCTGCTCAGTCTGATGCTGGAACGCGCAGGTGGCCCGGGCACGAAGGTGTTCGCACGGCTGCGCAATGGCGAGGACGGTGTAAGCCCAACGCCAACCGGAGCGCTGCGCCTGCGCCTGAACGGCAAGCACCTGGGCCCGGTGCGCGACACGGGCGACGGGGACAAAGAGTTGTTGCAGCAGGCACAGACCGATGCACTGGTCGCCGCACTGCCCCGCCAGGCACGCATCGAGATCATCGACGGCAAGGGCAAGGTCTGGCCGATCTCCGACAGCGGTGCAGCGGCCGTACTGCTGAAGATGGACGAGGCACAGGGCCGGCTGGGCACGCCGGGTGCGCTGGTGCGACGCGGCCACAAGGCCGAAGCGAACGTGCCTGCGGCATTGCCGGTGCCGGCGATCATGCGCGGCACGCTGGTGGAACCGCGCGCCGCGGACGCGGCGCTGGCGAAAGCGCCGGGCCTGCGCAAGGCGCTGATCGGCAGCTTGCCGAAGCCGGATGTGTGCGGTCGCCTGAGCGATGGGGGGAAAGATGAGATCGAGATCCAGCGACTGGACGCCCAGCATGTGCTGGCAAGCACCAGCTGCTTCGTGGGGCCCTACAACATGAGCAACGGCTACTGGGTGGTGCGAGACAAATCGCCGTACCAGGCGACCTTTGTCACCGACCTGGCCGAAGATTTTGACCGCGATGACGCTACGTTGCGAGGCCGTTTCCGGGGCCGCGGTGTCGGCGATTGCATCTCCGCAAATGACTGGGTCTGGGACGGCGAGCGCTTCGTGAAGAGCAGCGATTTCACGACGGGCCAGTGTCGCAATATGCTCGGCGGGCACTGGACGCTGCCGACGGTGGTCAGCGAGGTTCGTTGATGCCGGCAGGGCTTCGCCCGTTACCTGCGGTAGTGCCGGGCGCTGGCCGGCAACCCCGGCAAACATCGGGGGTCCGAGCCGTTTTCCGATGGAAAACGGATCCGACCCCGCTCAATCGTGAAGCTGACGCGGCTTCTTCCAGAACTGCCAGCGCTGGCCACGATCCAGCTGGAACTGCTGACCATCCTCGAAATCCAGCACCAGCCGCTGCAGCTCGCCACGCTTCAGCGCGGCCAGCAGCGGACGGATCGCATCATTGCCGAGCTGCTGCAGGGAGCGCAGCTGGCGCAGGTCGACCAGTGCATCCACCGCCTGCTCGCCATCCACGGCTACGCCTGCCGCCAGAGCCAGACCCTGCAGCAGGGCATCACGACTGCGCACCTGTGCGTGCGGCGTACTGACCGACACCGGCATCACGCCACCGCCCCAGAACCACAGCGAATTGATCGGCTGTTGTCCCTGCGCGGCGCGCTGCTGGTTCCAGGAATGATTGTGCAGCAGCACCTGCGCCTCGGTCATCAGCGCCCGCCAGCGGCGGCCACCCTCGCCTTCCGGCAGGTGCGAGAACAGGTCATCGCCCAGCACCTCGTCCGGACTGTCGAAGTCCGGCAGGGCCAGGTCGATCGGAAGCCGCAGGTACCAGCGCGAAGGGTCCGGTGCGTCGAGCACGAACCCGGCATCGGCGAACAACGGCTGCAGCACCGGCAGCAACGCCAGGCTGTCGGCCAGGGTCGGCCGCAGTGTTTCGCCATAGGCCATCATCCGCGCGCCGTGCATGTCCGGCACCATGCAGGCCGGATCGGCACGCAGCCAGCTCGCGCCGGCAGCATCGCCGGCGTCACGCTGGCGGCTCAGTGCGGCCACCGGCCAGTGCGGCGCGGCGACCGTGAAATGGCGCTGCAGCTGTGCCCGCTCGCCGGCTTCAAACTGCGAGGCGTTGGCGCGGCCCAGGGCACGCGCCACGTCATCAGGCAGCGCAGCCGCGGCAAAGCGGCTGCGTGCCGGCAACAGCAGGGTCGCCGTTGCCACCGGGTCAGTCCACGTAGCTGACGCTGACGATCTCGTACTCGCGCTGGCCGGCCGGGGCGTCGATCACGATCGAATCGCCTTCCAGCTTGCCGATCATCGCGCGTGCCACCGGCGAGGAAATCGCGATCAGGCCCAGCTTGATGTCTGCTTCCAGGTCACCGACGATCTGGTACTTCTTCTCTTCGTCGGTTTCCACGTCGGCCAGGGTCACGCTGGCACCGAACACCACCTTGGAGCCGGCGTTGAGCTTGCTCACGTCGATGATCTCGGCGTGCGACAGCTCGCCTTCCAGCTGCTTGATGCGGCCTTCGATGAAGCCCTGTTCCTCGCGCGCGGCGTGGTACTCGGCGTTCTCCTTCAGGTCGCCATGCTCACGTGCTTCAGCGATCGCGGCGATCACCTTCGGGCGCTTGACCGACTTCAGGTGATCCAGTTCGTCGCGCAGCTTCTGCGCGCCCTTCATCGTGATGGGGGCTCTCATGCATTCAACTCCTTGTGCAGCTCCTGCAGCGACCAGACGGGGCCGGTGCCGCGGAATTCCAGTGAATCCACCAGCGCCTTGGCGCCGGCAATGGTGGTCGAGTAGGTGACGCGGTGCTGCAGCGCCTCGCGACGGATCGAGAACGAGTCGTTGATCGCCGAACGACCTTCGGTCGTGTTGACGATGTAGACGATCTCGCCGTTCTTGATCGAGTCGACGATGTGCGGACGGCCCTCGACCACCTTGTTGATGATCTCGCAGTCCATGCCGTGCTGCTGCAGCCACGCGGCGGTGCCGCGGGTGGCGACCAGGCTGTAGCCACGCGCCAGCAGTGCCTTGGCCACCGGCAGCACGCGCTTCTTGTCCGGATCGCGGACCGAGACGAAGGCCTTGCCGACCGGCGGCGCCTTGATGCCACCCGCTTCCTGCGCACGCGCGAAGGCGGCGTTGAAGGTGCGGCCCACGCCCATCACCTCACCGGTGGAGCGCATCTCCGGCCCGAGGATCGGGTCGACGCCCTGGAACTTGGCGAACGGGAAGATCGCTTCCTTCACCGAGTAGTAGTCCGGCACGATTTCCTTGGTCGCGCCCTGCTCGGCCAGCGTCTTGCCGGCCATGCAGCGGGCGGCGATCTTGGCCAACGGCATGCCGGTGGCCTTGGACACGAACGGCACGGTGCGCGAGGCACGCGGGTTCACTTCCAGCAGGTAGATGGTGTCGGCACCTTCATCGCTGGTCTGGATCGCGAACTGGGTGTTCATCAGGCCGACCACGTTCAGGGCCTTGGCCAGCTCCACCACCTGGCGGCGCAGTTCGGCCTGGGTTTCAGCCGACAGCGAGTACGGCGGCAGCGAGCACGAGGAATCGCCCGAGTGCACGCCGGCTTCTTCAATGTGCTCCATCACGCCGCCGATCAGGACGTTGCCCTGCGCATCGGCAATGATGTCGACGTCGCACTCGACGGCGTTGTCGAGGAAGCGGTCCAGCAGCACCGGCGAATCGTTGGACACCTTCACCGCGTCGCGCACGTAGCGGGCCAGGTCGGCTTCGCCGTAGACGATCTCCATCGCACGGCCGCCCAGCACGTAGCTCGGGCGCACCACCAGCGGGTAGCCGATCTCGCGGGCCAGCAGCAGGGCTTCCTGGTCGTTGCGGGCGATGCGGTTCGGCGGCTGCTTCAGGCCCAGCTTGTCGACCAGCTGCTGGAAGCGCTCGCGGTCTTCGGCCAGGTCGATGGAGTCCGGGCTGGTGCCGATCACCGGCACGCCGTTGGCTTCCAGCGCGCGCGCCAACTTCAGCGGGGTCTGGCCGCCGTACTGCACGATCACGCCCTTCGGCTGTTCCAGTTCGACGATTTCCAGCACGTCTTCCAGGGTCAGCGGTTCGAAGTACAGGCGGTCGGAGGTGTCGTAGTCGGTCGACACGGTTTCCGGGTTGCAGTTGACCATGATGGTTTCATAACCATCCTCGCGCAGCGCCAGTGCAGCGTGCACGCAGCAGTAGTCGAACTCGATGCCCTGGCCGATGCGGTTCGGGCCACCGCCGAGGATCATGATCTTGTCGCGGTTGCTCGGCGCGGCCTCGCACTCGTCCTCGTAGGTCGAGTACAGGTAGGCAGTGCCGGTGGAGAACTCACCGGCGCAGGAATCGACGCGCTTGTAGACCGGACGCACCTTGTGCGCACGACGCAGCGCGCGGATGGCGGCTTCGTTGGTGCCGGTCAGCTGCGCCAGGCGGGCGTCGGAGAAGCCAGCGCGCTTCAGCTTGCGCAGGCGGGCGGCGTCCAGCGCGTCGATGCCACCGGCAGCGACGTCAGCTTCGGCCGCGATGATTTCCTCGATCTGGTCCAGGAACCAGTGGTCGATGAACGACAGTGCGTAGATCTCCTCCACGCTCATGCCGGCGCGGAACGCATCGGCGACGAAGAACAGGCGCTCCGGGCCCGGGGCCTTCAGCTCGCGGCGCAGGGTCTGCAGGTCTTCTTCATTGCTCAGGTCCAGGCCGGTCGGGTCGAAGCCGACCTTGCCGGTTTCCAGGCCACGCAGGGCCTTCTGCACCGACTCCTGGAAGGTGCGGCCCATCGCCATCACCTCGCCCACCGACTTCATCTGGGTGGTCAGGCGGGCATCGGCTGCCGGGAACTTCTCGAAGGCGAAGCGCGGGATCTTGGTGACGACGTAGTCGATGGACGGCTCGAACGAGGCCGGGGTCAGGCCACCGGTGATTTCGTTCTTCAGTTCGTCCAGAGTGTAGCCCACGGCCAGCTTGGCGGCGACCTTGGCGATCGGGAAGCCGGTAGCCTTGGAGGCCAGTGCCGAGGAACGCGACACGCGCGGGTTCATCTCGATGACGACCACGCGACCGGTCTTCGGGTTGATGCCGAACTGCACGTTCGAGCCACCGGTATCGACGCCGATCTTGCGCAGCACGGCGATGGAGGCATCGCGCAGACGCTGGTATTCCTTGTCGGTCAGGGTCTGCGCCGGGGCCACGGTGATCGAGTCACCGGTGTGCACGCCCATCGGATCCAGGTTCTCGATCGAGCAGACGATGATGCAGTTGTCCGCGGTGTCGCGGACCACTTCCATCTCGAACTCCTTCCAGCCCAGCACCGACTCTTCCACCAGCACTTCGGTGGTGGGCGACAGTTCCAGGCCGCGGCTGACGATCTCGACCAGCTCTTCGCGGTTGTAGGCGATGCCGCCACCGCTGCCACCCAGGGTGAAGCTCGGGCGGATGATGGTCGGATAGCCGACGCGGGTCTGGATCTCCAGCGCTTCGTCCAGGGTGTGGGCAACGGCGGCGGTCGGGCACTCCAGGCCGATCTCACCCATGGCGACGCGGAACAGCTCGCGGTCTTCGGCCATGCGGATCGCTTCGCGCTTGGCGCCGATCAGTTCGACGTTGTACTTCTCCAGCACGCCGTTATCGGCCAGGTCCAGCGCGCAGTTCAGCGCGGTCTGGCCACCCATGGTCGGCAGCAGTGCATCGGGCTTTTCCTTGGCGATGATCTTCTCGACCGTCTGCCAGTTGATCGGCTCGATGTAGACGGCGTCGGCCATCTCCGGGTCGGTCATGATCGTGGCCGGGTTGCTGTTGACCAGCACCACGCGGTAACCCTCGTCACGCAGGGCCTTGCAGGCCTGGGCGCCGGAGTAGTCGAACTCGCAGGCCTGGCCGATGACGATCGGGCCAGCACCGATGATGAGGATGGTCTTGAGGTCAGTGCGCTTGGGCATTTTCTTCTCTAAGTCAGTACAGCGTGACAAGGGGGGTGATCGCACGCTGTCGATCAGGAATCTTGATCCGCAGCACCGCGCCAGTGGCAGCAGCGATGCGGGGTTTACGGTCCATCGCGACGCCACCGGCGGGCCGGCGGCGTACTGATCACGCCTTGGCTTGCTCCATCAGCACCACGAAGCGGTCGAACAGCGGACCGACATCGGTCGGGCCGGGCGACGCTTCCGGATGGCCCTGGAACGAGAACGCCGGCACGTCGGTGCGGGCCACGCCCTGGTTGGTGCCGTCGAACAGCGAGCGGTGGGTCACGCGCAGGGTCGCCGGCAGGGTCGCTTCATCGATCGCGAAGCCGTGGTTCTGCGAGGTGATCATCACCCGGCCGCTGTCCAGGTCCTGCACCGGGTGGTTGGCACCGTGGTGGCCGTGGCCCATCTTCATGGTCTGTGCGCCCGAGGCCAGGCCCAGCAGCTGGTGGCCCAGGCAGATGCCGAAGGTCGGGATCTTCACGTCGATGAAGGTCCTGATCGCTTCGATGGCGTAGTCGCACGGTTCCGGGTCACCCGGGCCGTTGGACAGGAACACGCCGTCCGGCTTCAGCGCCAGCACTTCGGCAGCCGGGGTCTGCGCCGGCACCACCGTCACTTCGCAGCCACGCTCGGCCAGCATGCGCAGGATGTTGGTCTTCACGCCGAAATCGTAGGCCACGACCTTGAACTTCGCCGGCACGCTGACGAAGGCGTTGGCGTCCAGGTCCAGCTGGCCCTCGGTCCAGGTGTAGGTCTTCTCGGTAGTGACGACCTTGGCCAGATCCATGCCCTTCAGCCCCGGGAACTTGCGGGCAGCTTCCAGTGCCTTTTCCACGTCGATGTCACCGGCCATCAGCGCACCGTTCTGCGCGCCCTTCTCGCGCAGGATGCGGGTCAGCTTGCGGGTGTCGATGCCGGCGATGGCGACCACGCCACGCTGAATCAGCCAGTCCTGCAGCGACACCTGGCTGCGCCAGTTGCTGGGACGGCGGGGAACGTCGCGCACGATCAGGCCGGCCGACCACACCTTGGACGCTTCATTGTCCTGGTCGGTCATGCCGGTGTTACCGATATGCGGATAGGTCAGCGTGACCATCTGCCGGGCGTAGGACGGGTCGGTCAGCACTTCCTGGTAGCCGGTCATGGCGGTGTTGAACACCACCTCACCGACGGACAGGCCGGGCGCGCCTACGGATTCGCCCTCGAATACGGTGCCGTCTTCGAGGACGAGGATTGCGGCTTGGGTCACGGGAATCTCACTTTGGCTACCGAGGGGGCTGCCGAAGTCACGCCTGCGCTTCACGGAAATCCGGTTGCAAAAAAGCGCGGACGTGCGGTCTGGGACCGGTCCGGCTTTCGTGATTCGGCGAGTGCGAATTGTAGCGCTGCCGGGGCGCTCGCGCCAGCGGTTATCGCACTTGATGAACAGGCGATTGCGCATTCATTTCAATCCGGCGGCGTATGCGGGGTCCGCCGCCTGGTAGTGGCGGGCGGGGGGGGGGGCCGCCCCCCCCCCCGGGCCCCCCCCCCGGGGGGGGGCCCGGCCCGCCCCCCCCCCCCACACACCCCACGCCCCCCCCC
>NZ_JBJNRH010000016.1:60674-88411 GCF_045809185.1 Nocardiopsis yanglingensis
GGGGGTGTGGGCGGGGGGGGGGCTGCCAACCCCCCTGGGGGGGGGGGGGGGGGGGGGGGCGGGCCCGCGCCCGGCACTACCGCCTTACTGCAGCAGGTCCCGCACCCGATAGCTGCCCGGGGCCCGGCCCTGCAGCTGGCGGGCGGCGAACAGGGCGCCGCGGGCGAAGATGTCGCGGTTGGTGGCCCGGTGCACCAGCTCGATGCGCTCGCCCAGGCCGGTGAACTGCACCAGATGCTCGCCGACGATGTCACCGGCACGCAGGCTGGCGTAATGCGGCTCCGCCCCGCCCCGCTGCGCGGCCGCGCCCAGGGTCAGCGCAGTGCCCGACGGCGCGTCCTTCTTCTGCGTATGGTGCGACTCGACGATGTCACAGTCCCAGCCGGCCAGCGCCTGTGCGGCGCGCTCGACCAGCTCGTCCAGCACCGCCACGCCCAGGCTGAAGTTCGATGCCCAGACCAGCGGGATAGTCGCCGCCGCCGCGTCCAGCGCCTGCCGCTGGGCGCTGGAGATGCCGGTGGTGCCCGACACCAGCCCCACGCCCCGCTCCACGCACAACGCCAGCATCGGGTCGAAACCCTCCGGCAGGCTGAAGTCGATCGCCACATCGAACACCGGCGCGCCAGGCAGTTCGCTGGCGCCGAAGAACGGCACGCCGTCGACCACGCGCTGGGCCGGCGCACGGCCGGTCACTGCTGCCACGATCTGCAGGGTTTCGGGATGTTCGGCGGCCAGCCGCAGCAAGGCCTGGCCCATGCGCCCGGAGGCACCGTGAATGAGCAATCGCAGGGGAGTCTGGTTCATGCCTGCAGGCTAGCGGCAGCACGCCCGCTCCGGCAAGCGTCATCGCTGCTACGCTGCATGCCCTTTCATGCAATGGATGGCAGCTCCCTCATGCAGATCAGCGAACAGCTGGTGCTGGTCACCGGTGCCGGCCGCGGCCTTGGCCAGCACATCGCCCGCGCGTTCGCTGCGCAGGGTGCGCGCGTCATCGTCAACTACCAGCGTAGCGAAGGCACCGCTCGAGCGCTGGCCGCCGAGCTGGGCGGACAGGCAATCGCACTGCCTGCCGACGTCACTGATCGCAACCAGGTCGATGCGATGCTGCAGCACGCCCTGGCCCACTTCGGCCAGGGCGTCACCACGGTGGTCAACAACGCACTCGCAGCGTTCTCGTTCAATGGCGATGCCCGCGACGGCGCCGCCGATATCGGCTGGCCGGCCTTCCAGGCGCAGTTCGAGGGCAGCGTGCGCGGCGCGCTGAACACCGTGCAGGCCGCCCTGCCCGGTATGCAGGCCCGTCGCTTCGGCCGGGTCATCAACATCGGCACCAACCTGTTCCAGAACCCGGTCGTGCCCTACCACGACTACACCGCCGCCAAGGCCGCACTGCTGTCACTCACCCGCACCCTGGCCGGCGATCTCGGCCCGCATGGCATCACCGTGAACATGCTGTCCGGTGGCCTGCTGCGCACTACCGATGCCAGCGCCGCCACGCCCGAAGCGGTGTTCGACTACATCGCCGCAAACACGCCACTGCGCAGCGTCACCACCCCGGCCGAGTTCGCCGATGCCGCGCTGTTCTTCGCCAGCCCGTGGTCACGCGCGGTGACCGGGCAGAACCTGGTGGTGGATGGCGGACTGGTGCGGGACTGAGCCGATGCGCATCTCCGAAGTCAGCCGCCTGACCGGCGCCAGCGCCAAGGCCATCCGCCTGTACGAGGCGCGCGGCCTGCTGCCGCCGGTGCCACGTCTGAACCGCTATCGCGACTACAGCGAACAGGACGTGGCCTGGGTGCAACTGATCCGCCAGGCGTTGGGGCTGGGCATCACCCTGGCCGCGATCTCCCGCCTGCAGGGTCGCGACGGGCGGCTCGACTGGCCAGCGGTGCTGGCCCTGCTTGAGCAGCAGCGCGGCCGCATTGCCGACGAGCGGGCGCGACTGGCAAAGGTCGAGCTTGCCCTGCAGCAGGTCAGCGACGAACTGCAGCAGTGGCTGCACTCCGGCAGCGGCGACTGCATCCTGCAACCCAGCGGCTGCACCACCCCGGTTTGACTCTGCCCCAGGGGCAGACCGCACCCTCGCGTACTTTCCATTGCCCGAGGTTGCCGTGTCCCGCTCCATCCTGATCCTGCTCGGTCATCCTGATCGTGACAGCCTGTGTGGCGCCCTCGCCCAGCGCTATGCCACGGCCGCCGAGAATGCTGGCCACCGGGTGCGCCTGATCGCGCTGGGCGACCTTGAATTCGACCCGGTGCTGCGCCACGGCTACCGCCAGATCCAGCCGCTGGAAGCCGATCTGCAGGACGCCGCCGATGCGATCGAAGCCTGCGATCACCTGGTGCTGGTCTATCCCACCTGGTGGGGTGCGATGCCGGCGCTGCTGAAGGGCTTCTTCGATCGCGTGCTGTTGCCGGGATACGCCTTCCGCTACCGGCGCGATTCGGTGTGGTGGGACCGGCTGCTGGCCGGGCGCAGCGCGCGGGTGATCACCACGCTGGATACGCCGCCCTGGTATTACCGCTGGATCTACCGCGACCCGGGCATCATCCAGATCCGAGCCACCATCCTGGAGTTCTGCGGCATCCGCCCGGTGCGGGTCAGCCGCCTCGGCGCGGTGCGCAGCAGCAGCCCGGCGCAGCGGGAGCGATGGCTGGCGTTGGCAGCAGAGCTCGGTTCACGGGCCGGGTAGATCCGCGGCCAGGGGCAAAGCGTGCGAACCAAGGTTCGCACCCACCTGGGGCGCTCGTTGCGCGTGTCGCGTTTGCCAATTGACCGCCAGGCACTGTGCCTAAAGGCTGTGGGCACTTCTTACGGCCCAGGCAACGCCCATGAAATCCTCCACTGTCTTCAGCAAGTGCGCCAGGAAGACCGGCTTTGCCGGCACGTCGACGACCCGCTACCGCTTGCTGGATGACGCCCTGCTTGTCGTGAATCACCAACGCGCCAGCGAAAGTCGGGGCTTCTATGTGAATGCCGGGCTCTACTTTCCAGAGCTGCTCGCGTATCCCCTCGCACCTGACGATCTTGAAACCGCGTTCAGGTACCGCTCCAGCATTCCTACGCCCCATGTCGACTGGCGGATCGAAGAAACGCCGGGCCTGCGCCGGACCTTCATCCAGCAGGATCTCGAAGATCTGCTGGAAGCCGGTAACCGAGACGGACTGAAAGGCCTGCTGCTCGATGCCCTTGCCGACGTGGCGGGCTTCGCGGCAACCCATGGAAACCGGGAGTCGGTGCGGCGATTGAATCAGGACGGGAACTTCCGCGCGCTCATCCGCAGAGAGGTTTGAATCCAGCCGAGGTCCGGTAGATCCACGCCATGCGTGGCGGCCATGCGTGGCGGAAAACCCACAGTAGATCCACGCCATGCGTGGATGAAGCCCGCAAGCGTGCGAACCAAGGTTCGCACCCACCAGGGCAGGAAAAGCAGCGTCAGTGCTGCTTGGGCGGCGTCGGCCCGCAGCTGTCGCAACCGCCGCAGGCACCACCGCCGCCCGTGACCGGCGGCGCGATCTTTCGCCCCAGCGCCTGCAGCCAGGCAGCGCGACCCGGCTTCAGCAGGGCCAGCGCCAGCACCCCGCGCAGCTTGCGCACGGTGCCCGGGAACTGCTTCTTCAGCACCACCCAGGCACTGACCAGCACGGCCACCGCGATGATCAGGTACTGCAGCAGCAGTCCACGGTCCATCAGCCGCCTCCCAGAGCCTTGGTCACCTGGTAGGTGATCAGCGCCGCCACGTAGGCCGCAGCAAACAGGTAGAACGCCGAGAAGGCCATCGTCTTCCACGAATTGGTCTCGCGCTTGATGGTGGCCAGCGTCGAGATGCACATCGGGGCGTAGATGTACCAGACCAGCAGCGACAGCGCGGTGGCCAGCGACCAGCCGTCGCTGATCAGCGGAGTCAGCGCCTGGCTGGCGGCATCGTCATCGGCCGCCGACAGCGCGTACACGGTGGCCAGCGAGGACACTGCCACTTCGCGCGCGGCCAGGCCCGGAATCAGCGCAATGCAGATCTGCCAGTTGAAGCCCAGCGGCGCGAAGAACACCGCCATCGCATGGCCGATCTGGCCCGCATAGCTGTAATCGATCGCCGGCATCGTGGCGCCGGCCGGGGCCGCCGGGAACGACAGCAGCACCCACAGCAGGATGGTCAGCGCCAGGATGATGCCGCCAACGCGCTTGAGGAAGATCATGCCGCGCTCGTACAGGCCCACCGCCAGGTCGCGCACGTGCGGCAGGCGGTACGACGGCAGCTCCAGCATCAGCGGATGCTCGCTCTTGTCGCGGCGCCACTTCTTCATGATCCACGACATCGCCAGCGCACTGAGGATGCCCGCCGCATACAGGCCGAACAGCACCAGGCCCTGCTGGTTGAACACGCCCCATACCGTCTTCTGCGGAATGAAAGCACCGATCAGCAATGCATACACCGGCAGTCGCGCCGAGCAGGTCATCAGCGGCGCGACCAGGATCGTGGCCAGGCGGTCACGGGGGTCCTGGATGCTGCGGGTGGACATGATGCCGGGCACCGCGCAGGCGAAGCTGGACAGCAGCGGGATGAACGAGCGGCCTGACAGGCCGGCCGCGGCCATCATGCGGTCGAGCAGGAACGCCGCACGCGGCAGGTAGCCGGATTCCTCCAGCACCAGGATGAAGAAGAACAGGATCAGGATCTGCGGAAGGAACACCACCACGCCACCGACGCCGGCGATGATGCCGTCGGTCAGCAGGCTGGCCAACGGGCCTTCCGGCAGCACGCTGCCGACGAAAGCACCAAGCCAGGCGAAACCGGCCTCGATGCCGTCCATCAACGGTGTTGCCCAGGCGTACACCGCCTGGAAGATCAGGAACATCACCACCGCCAGGCTGATCAGGCCGAACACCGGGTGCAGCAGCCAGCGGTCCAGCGCGTCGTCGATCTTCGCAGTGCGCGCCGGCATGCGCACGGCCACCGACAGGATCTCGCGCACCTTCGCGTGGTAGTCGATGCCACCCTCCGGGCCCGGCACCGGCGCATCCAGGTGCGGCACCATCGCATCGAGGCGCTCGACCAGGGCCTTGGCGCCCTGCTTGCGCACCGCCACGGTTTCCACCACCGGCACGCCCAGCTCGCGCTCCAGCGCGGCCACGTCCACCTGGATGCCGCGGCGCTGGGCCGCATCGACCATGTTCAGGGCCACCACCATCGGCTTGCCCAGTTCGCGCAGTTCCAGCGCGAAACGCAGGTGCAGGCGCAGGTTGGTGGCGTCGATCACGCACAGCAGCACGTCCGGCGCGGCTTCGCCCGGGTAGAAGCCCCGGCACAGGTCGCGGGTGATCGCCTCGTCCAGGCTGGCCGGATGCAGGCTGTAGGCACCGGGCAGGTCAAGCACCGCGAACTCACGACCGGACGGCGCACGCAGGCGGCCTTCCTTGCGTTCGACGGTGACGCCGGTGTAGTTGGCGACCTTCTGGCGGCTGCCGGTCAGCTGGTTGAACAGCGCGGTCTTGCCGCTATTGGGGTTACCCACCAGCGCGATGCGCAGGGGCGCGGTAGAGGCTGCAGCGGTCATGCGCGACGCTCCTGGCGGTTGGCGTCGACCACGACGCGCTTGGCTTCACTGATCCGCAGCGCGAACCGGGTGAACCCGACCTGCACCAGCAGCGGCTCCCCACCCACCGGGCCCTTGGCCACCAGGCGCACTTCCTCGCCCTTCACGAAACCCAGCTCGCGCAGGCGACGGGCAATGGCATCGTTGGCATGCAGGTCCTGCACGGACTCGACCACGGCCGAGGTGTGCAGCGGCAGTTCGGACAGCGTCATCTAGCGTGTTCTCTGCTGGATGTAAATGGTTCTCGATTCTAACATTCCCGCGTCGCGTCATGGCCCATGACCAATGGCCCGCTATGATCCATACAGGTATGGAGTGACCCTGGAATCCCATGAACGATGCTTTGCAGATCGAGCGCCGTGGCGCCGTCCTCACCCTCTGGCTGAACCGGCCGGAGCTGCACAACGCCTTTGACGCCAGCCTGATCGCCCGGCTGACCGCCGCACTGGAAGCCGCCGGCCGCGATGATTCGGTCCGGGCCGTGGTGGTGGCTGGCCACGGCGCCTCCTTCTCCGCCGGCGCCGACATGCAGTGGATGCGCGGCATGGCCGCCGCCAGCGAGGCCGACAACCGCGAGGACTCGCTGGCCCTGGCGCGGCTGATGCGCACCCTGGACGAGCTGCCCAAGCCGTCCCTGGCCCGGGTCCACGGCGCGGCCTTCGGTGGCGGCGTCGGCCTGGTTGCCTGCTGCGACATCGCCATCGCCAGCACCTCGGCCCGCTTCGGCCTGACCGAAAGTCGCCTGGGCTTGCTACCGGCGGTGATCTCGCCCTACGTGATCGAGGCCATCGGCCCGCGCCAGGCGCGGCGCTGGTTCGCTACCGGCGAGCACTTCGACGCCGATACCGCACTGCGCATCGGCCTGGTCCACCAGCTGGTCGAGCCCGAGCGCCTGGACGAGGCGCTGGAGCGGCAGCTGGCCCTGCTCGACAAGGCCGGCCCGATCGCCTCGTCCACCGCCAAGCAGCTGGTCCGGCAGGTCCGCGACAGCCATGACCGCGACGCGCTGGATCGGGATAATGCCGCCCTGATCGCGCGCCTGCGGGTGTCCGCCGAGGGCCAGGAAGGCCTGGGCGCCTTCCTCGACAAGCGCGCCCCCCATTGGGTCACGGAAGCCTGAACATGCTCGATCATCTTGGTTTGACCAGCGCCGACCTGGCGCGCAGCAAGACCTTCTTCCTGCAGGCGCTGGCGCCACTGCAGATCGGCGTGGTGATGGAAGTCACCGCCGAACAGACCGGCGCGCACGATCACATCGGCTTCGGCAGCGACGGCAAGCCGTTCTTCTGGCTCGGCAATGGCGGCACCGCCAGCCACGGCGTGCATGTGGCCTTCGCCTGCACCAGCCGAGACCAGGTGGACGCCTTCCATGCCGCCGCCCTCGCCGCCGGCGGCCGCGACAACGGCGCGCCGGGCCTGCGCCCGTGGTACCACCCCGACTACTACGGCGCCTTCGTGCTCGACCCGGACGGCAACAACATCGAGGCGGTCTGCCATCGCCCCGTCAACGAGGTGGCCGCATGAGCGACTACGTCCGCATCGTCGAGGTCGGCCCGCGTGACGGCCTGCAGAACGAAAAGCAGTCGGTGTCCACCGCCGACAAGATCGAACTGATCAACCGCCTGTCGGCCACCGGTCTGCGCAGCATCGAGGCGACCAGCTTCGTCAGCCCGAAGTGGATCCCGCAGTTGGCCGACGCCGCCGAGGTCTATGCCGGCATCCAGCGCCGGCCCGGCATCCACTACCCGGTGCTGGTACCGAACGAACAGGGCTACGACCGCGCCCGCGCGGTGGGCGTGGAGGAAGTGGCGGTGTTCACCGCAGCGTCCGAGGCGTTCAACCGCACCAACACCAATGCCGGCATCGACGAATCGCTGGCCCGGTTCGAGCCGATCCTGCGCCGCGCCGCCGCCGATGGCGTGCGCGTGCGCGGCTATGTCTCCACCGTGCTCGGCTGCCCCTACCAGGGCGAGGTGCCACTGGCCGACGTGGTGCGGGTGGCGCGTGCCCTGTACCAGATGGGCTGTTACGAAATCTCGCTGGGCGACACCATCGGCGTCGGCACCCCGCGCAAGGCACGGGCGATGCTGCAGGCAGTGGCGGCCGAGATTCCGATGTCGGCACTGGCCGTGCACTTCCACGACACCTACGGCCAGGCCATCGCCAACATCGCCACCTGCCTGGAAGAAGGCGTGCGCGTGGTCGACAGCGCGGTGTCCGGCGCCGGTGGCTGCCCGTATGCCAAGGGCGCCAGCGGCAACGTCGCCAGCGAGGATGTGGTCTACCTGCTGCAGGGCCTGGGCCTGGACAGCGGCGTGGACCTGCCGGCACTGGCCGAGACCGGTCGCTGGCTGGCCGGTCTGCTCGGCCGCGCCACTGCCAGCCGCACCGGCCAGGCACTGGCCGCCGCCGGCTGACCGCTGCACTGCGCCGCCCTGCACCGGCGGCGCAGTGCACAACAGCGGCGGTCACGGCTTCCGTTAGAATCGGCGGTTCTCGAACCTGCAGGACCGTTCAATGCAGCTGTCTTCCGTACGTGCCGTGATCACTGGCGGCGTTTCCGGCCTCGGCCTGGCCGTGGCCCAGCACCTCGTCGCCCAGGGCGGCAAGGTGGCCCTGTTCGACCTCAACGACGACAAGGGCGCCTCCGCCGTTGCCGGGCTGGGTACCGACAAGGCCCGCTATTTCAACGTCAACGTCAGCGATGAAGCGGCCGTCTCGGCAGCCATCGACCAGGCCCACGATTTCCTCGGCGGCCTGAACGTGGCGATGAACTGCGCCGGCATCCTCGGCGCCGGCCGCGTGCTGGGCAAGGAAGGTCCGATGCCGCTGGCCGGCTTCCAGGGCACGGTGATGGTCAACCTGGTCGGCAGCTTCAACGTGGCCAAGGCCGCGGCCAACCGCATGCAGCACAACGAGGCCGGTACCGATGGCGAGCGCGGCGTGATCATCAACACCGCCAGCATCGCCGCCTACGAAGGCCAGATCGGCCAGGCCGCGTATGCCGCCAGCAAGGGTGGCGTGGTGTCGATGACGCTGCCGATGGCGCGCGAACTGTCGCGCTTCGGCATCCGCGTCAATACGATTGCTCCAGGCGTGTTCTGGACGCCGATGGTGGACGGCATGCCCGAGGCCGTGCAGCAGTCGCTGGCCGCCTCGATTCCGTTCCCGTCGCGCCTGGGCAAGCCGGAAGACTTCGCCAGCCTGGTCGGCTTCATCCTCGGCAACACCTACCTCAATGGCGAGACCATCCGCCTGGACGGCGCTACCCGCCTCGCTCCGAAGTGATTCCCCCCGGGCGCCGGGACGGCGCCCTCCCCCAACGACCTAGATCACCATGAAAGCCAACGACATCAAGAAGGGCAACGTCGTCGAGTTCAACAACGGCGTGTACCAGATCCGCGACATTGAGCGTAGCTCGCCGCAGGGTCGCGGCGGCAACGTCCGCTTCCGCTTCATCATGTACAGCGTGCCGGGCGGGAACAAGCTCGACGCCAGCTTCGATGCCGACGACAACCTGGTCGAGGTCGAACTGCTGCGCCGCCAGTCCACCTATTCGTACAAGGATGGCGATGCGTTCGTGTTCCTCGATGATGAGGACTACACCCCCTACACCCTGGACGCGGACGTGATCGGCGACGACGCCGGCTACATCACCGATGGCCTGACCGGCATCTACGTGCAGGTGATCGACGAGCAGCCGGTGGCGATCCAGCTGCCGGCCTCGGTGGTGCTGGAAGTGATCGAGACCCCGCCGGAACTGAAGGGTGGCACCGCCACCAAGCGCCCGAAGCCGGCCAAGCTCAACACCGGCATCGAAATCATGGTGCCGGAGTACATCGTCAACGGCGAGCGCGTGCTGGTGAACACCGCCACCGGCGAATTCGCTGGCCGTGCCGACTAAGCGCCTTGCGCTGATCGGCTGCCTGTCCCTGCTTGCGGCGTGCTCGCCGCAGGCAGCGGACAACGCTGCCGACGCTACGCCGAAGGCCACGCCGGCCGGACCGGCGGTGACGGCCGCACCTGCGGTGGAGGCACCAGCCGCCGTGGAGGCTACCGCCGAAGCCGAGCCCACTGCCGAGCTGTCCTCGGGCGATGAAGCGCTGGACAAGGCACGTGCAGCCGCTGGCTGTCCGGTCCCAGGCGATGTGTACGACGTCGACGACGTGCGCATCTACTGCGCCATGCCGGGCGACATGCAGGCCTTCCTCGCGCGCGAGAACACCTGCCAGCACTTTGCGGGTGAAGAACCCTACGACGACGAGCGCCGCCGCGAACTGGAAGAGGCCAGCGCGAAGTACTGCGAGGGCCGCGAGAAGATCTTCACCGATCTGGTCGCGCGCTATCGCGGTGACTGTGCGATCCGCGAAGCGCTGATCGGCATCAACAGCCGCTATGACCTGGACTTCGATCTCGACCTGAAGCCCTGCGAGGGCTGACCCCTCGATGATGCAGAGCCGAGCGTGGGCTCGGCTCTGCAGATGCCTTACGGCTGTTTCGCGCCGAAGTTGCCGCAGCCGTGGTACTGGCGGGTGCCGATGGTCAGGTTCACCTTGGCTTCGAACGCCTCGCCGCTCATGTCGTCCTGGCAGGTGGTGCGCTGGAAGCTGAGCTTCACATCGGTGCCATCAGAGGCCTTGCCACTCCAGCCGTCAGCGCCTTCGGTGGGCTTGGCCACATCGAAGCGGCGCTCGCCATAGTCGACTTCCACCTGCAGGCCCGGCGTGTCGCCATCAACGACCGCAAGCCACCCCGGCTCGTTGCCGGTGGCACGGAACGCGGCATTGCCGGCGCTGCCATCGCCTTCGGTGGCTTCGACCGCATGGCACTCGCGGTCGGCTTCACCCTTCAGGCTCAACAGGCCGTCATCGCTGCCCTTGGTCCAGAAGCTGTTGCCCTTGCCATCGCCGTACTTGGCGCCGGATGCCGCGCGCTCGGAAGTCATGGCGAAGGTGCGTTCGCCGATCACCACCGTGGCCGCATCCTCGCCATTGAAGGTCGCGCGCACGTCCAGATCACCACACTGGTAGGCGGTCTCGCTGCCACCTTCGGTGCTGACGCTCGGCTGCGGCGTGGAAGGCGGGGCATCAGTGCCGCCCGCGGCGGGCGGTTGGGCCGGCTGGCACGCGGCCAGCACCAACCCGAGGGAGGCTGCCAACAGACTGGGAACTACACGCATGGCTCGACTCCTTGTCGACACTACAGAGATCTTCGACCCTACCACCTGCCGGTGAGCGGGGCCTGAAAGGGGCCTGACCGCGTTCATGCGGCCAGCACCGCCATCGACAGCAGCTGCGCGCCGCTGTCGCCGGAACTGCAGGTCCAGACCCGCAGCAGGCGCAGTTTCAGCTCGCGCTCCTGGCCCTGCTCGCACACCGACAAGCGCACATCGCTGGACAGCAGCGCCAGGCGGCCACACAGCAGCGTTTCCACCGTGTGCAGCTGCAGGCTTCGTACCTGCAGGCCACCGGCCAGCCAATCGCCCAGCCAGGGCAGATCGAGCATGCGCCCGCCGTGGCCATCCATCATGAACAAGGCCGGCGATACCAGCGCGGTCAGCGCATCGTGATCATTTTGCAGCAGCGCTGCGCACAGGCGCTGCTCCAGCACCATCAACTGTTGCTCGTGCAGATCTTCAACGATGTTCCGTTCCATCCACGGTTCCTCCTGGCATCGGCCGGCGCCTGCGCAGGCGTTGCGCGATCCACTGCCGCGCGCCCTGCACCACTACATAGAAGACCGGCACGAAGAACACCGCAAGCACGGTCGCACTGACCATGCCGCCGAACACACCGGTTCCAATCGCCTGCTGGGTTTCCTTCGACGCGCCCTGCGCCAGCATCAGCGGCACCACGCCCAGCGCGAACGCCAGCGAGGTCATCACGATCGGCCGCAGGCGCAGGCGCGCCGCCTCCAGTGCCGCCTCGACCAGTCCGCGTCCCTGCTGCTGCAGCTGCCGCGCGAACTCGACGATGAGGATCGCGTTCTTCGCCGACAGCCCGATCACGGTGATCATGCCGACCTTGAAGAACACGTCGTTGGGCATGCCGCGCAACAACACGGCGGCGACCGCACCGAGCAGACCCAGCGGCACCACCAGCATCACCGCCAGCGGGATCGACCAGCTCTCATACAGCGCCGCCAGCACCAGGAACACCACCAGCATCGACAGCAGCAACAGCCACGGCGCCTGCGCGCCCGATTCGCGCTCCTGCAGCGACTGACTGGTCCACTGCAGGGCAAAACCGGACGGCAGCTTTTCGGCCAACCGCTCCATCTCCGCCATGGCCTGACCGGTCGACACGCCGGAGGCCGGTGCGCCGGACAGGTTCAGCGCCGGGAAGCCGAGATAGCGCTGCAGCTGCAGCGGCGCCTCGGTCCAGTGCGGGGTCACCAGTTCGGACAGCGCCACCATGCCGCCCTCGCTGTTGCGCACGTACAGCTTCAGCACATCCTCCAGTTCCATGCGATGCGGCGCATCGGCCTGCAGGATCACCTGCTGCAACCGGCCCTTGTTGGGGAAATCATTGACGTACTGCGAGCCCATTGCCGCCGACAGCGTGCTGCTGATGTGTTCGAAGCCCACACCCATCGCCTCGGCCTTGGCCCGATCGATGTCCAGCCGCACGCTGGTGCCGGCCGGCAGGCCATCGGCATGCACTTCCGACAGCAGCGGGCTGGCCTCGGCCAGCTTCAGCAGCTGCTGCAGGGCCGCGCGCAGTTCGGCCTGGCTCTGCCCGGTACGCGCCTGCAGGGCCAGCGAGAACCCGGACGAACGGCCCAGGCTGTCGATCGCCGGGGGCATCACACTCATCACCTCGCCCTCGGCAATCGCGGCCATCGCCTTCTGCGCGGCCTCCACCTCGCCGGCCGCGGTGGCGCCTGCACGCTCGCCCCAGTCCTTGAGCATGGTGTAGGTCAGCGCCGCGCTCGGGCCGGAACCGGAGAAGCTGTAGCCCAGGATCGACTGGTTGGAGCCGATACCCGGACGCGAGGCCACATGCCGTTCGTAGGCTTCGACCACCGCCAGCGTGCGTTCGGCGGTGGCTTCTGCCGGCAGCTGGATCGAGGTCATGAAATAGCCCTGGTCGTCTTCCGGCAGGAATGCACCCGGCAACCAGTGCAGGCCCAGCAACAGCGCCACTACCAGTGCGGCGAACACGCCCATCACCCGCCCGCTCCGTTGCAGCACCGAGGCCACGCCACGCTGGTAGCGCCCGGTCATCTTCTCGAAGCCACGATTGAAGGCACCGAACAGCCCACCACGACCATGGTGGCCATGGGTGTTCGGGCGCAGCAGGGTCGCGCACAGCGCCGGCGTCAGGCTCAACGCCAGCAGCGCCGAGAACAGGATCGACACCGCCATCGCCACGGTGAACTGACGGTAGATCGCGCCCACCGAACCGCTGGCCAGCGCCATCGGAATGAACACTGCGGTCAGCACCAGGGTGATGCCGATCACCGCGCCAGTCAGTTCGCGCATGGCCTTGATCGTGGCCTCGCGCGGCGGCAGGCCCTCCTCGGCCATGATCCGTTCCACGCCCTCGACCACCACGATCGCGTCGTCGACGATGATGCCGATCGCCAGCACCATGCCGAACATGGTCAGCACGTTGATCGAGAAGCCCAGCGCCAGCATCACCGCGAAGGTGCCCAGCAGCGCGATCGGTGCGACCAGCGCTGGAATCAGCGTGTAGCGCCAGTTCTGCAGGAACAGGTACATCACCGCGAACACCAGCAGCATCGCCTCCAGCAGCGTCTGCACCACCTTCTGGATCGAGATCTTCACGAACGGCGCGGTGTCGAACGGGATGCTCGCCTCAACGCCGCGCGGCAACAGTGGCGCCAGTTCGGCCATGCGCTCACGTACCGCCGACGCAGTACGCACCGCGTTCGCGCCAGGACGCAGCTGCACGCCCGCGGCGGTGGCCGGATGGCCGTCCTCGCGGGTGCCCCAGGCATAGCTCTGCGCACCCAGCTCAACGCGGGCGACATCGCCCAGCACCACCCGTGAACCGTCGGCCCCGGCACGCAGCACGATCGCCGCGAACTGTTCCGGCGTGGACAACTGGCCGTCGGCGCTGAGCGGCACGGTGATGCGCTGGCCTGGAACACCCGGCGAATCACCGATGCGTCCCGGCGAGATCTCCAGGTTCTGCTGCTCGATGGCGGTCGCCACATCGCCCATGGTCAGGCCGTAGCCGGTCAACCGGGTCGGGTCCAGCCACACGCGCATCGCCTGCTCGGCACCGAACAGCTGCACACGGCCGACGCCATCGATGCGGCGCAGCTCCTCGATGATGTTGCGCGCCATGAAGTCGCCCAGTGCCGCCTCGCTGGCGCTGGCGTCCGGCGAACGCAGGCCGACCAGCATCAGGAAACCCGAATCGGCGGCCTCCACGAACAGGCCGTTCTGGCGCACGCTGCGCGGCAGCCGTGGCTCGATCGCCTTGATCCGGTTCTGTACGTCCACCTGCGCCAGCTCCGGGTTGGTGCCCGGCTTGAAGGTGGCGGTGATCGAGGCTTCGCCGGAGGTGTCCACCGACGACTCGAAGTACAGCAGGTGCTTGACGCTGGACAGCTCGCGCTCGATCAGGCCGACCACCGCATCATTCAGCGTCTGCGGGCTGGCACCCGGGTAGCTGGCGTAGACGCTGACGCTGGGCGGCGCGACCGCCGGATAGCGCTCCACGGCCAAGCGCGGAATCGCCAGCACGCCGGCCAGGATGATGAAGATCGCCAGCACCCAGGCGAACACCGGGCGATCGATGAAGAAACGTGCCATGTTGGATTTCCCTGGAGGGACCAGCCCGGTAGAGGCTCAGCCCTTGCTGCCGGCCTGCACTGCACCGGCGCTGGCGACCGGCACCTGCCAGTCGCGCGCATCGACCACCACGCCTTCCTGCAGGCGTTCCTGGCCCTCGACCACCACCTTCTCGCCCGCCTTCAGGCCCGTACGCACCAGCCACTGGCGATCAACGCTGCCATCGACTTCCAGCGTGCGGATCACCGCCTTGCCATCGCCACCGATCACCCAGGCATAGGCCTGGCCACCGGCGCTGCGCAGCACGGCCTGCTGCGGGACGGTCAGTGCACTGGCCGGCGCACCCCGCGGCACCTTCGCGCGCACGTACATGCCGGGCAGCAGCTGGCGCTGCGGGTTGTCGACCAGGATACGCAGGATCACATCACCGGTACGCGCATCGACGTTGATGCCGGAGAACAGCAGCTGGCCACGCTCGGACAGCGGCTTGCCGGCCGCACCGATGATCGTCACCGGCAGCTCGTCGCCACCGACAGCGCTGCGCTGCAGCGACTCCAGCTGCGCGGCCGGCTGGCGCACATCAACGTAGACCTGGTCGATCTGCTGCACCACCGCCATCGGCTCTGCATCGGCAACGCCGACCAGTGCGCCTTCGGTCACCAGCGCCTGGTCGATGCGGCCGGCAATCGGTGCACTGACCGTGGCATAGCGCAGGTCGAGCTGGCGACGCGCCAGGATCGCGCGCGCTTCGTTCACGGCGGCTCGGGCCTGTTCGTACTCGGCACTGGCATCGTCGCGGTGCTGCTGGCTGACGGCCTGTGCGGCGGCCAGTGCATGCAGGCGCTGCGACTGCACGCGGCTGCGACCCAGGGCTGCCTCGCTGCGCTGCAAGGCGGCCAGTGCCGAATCGACATCGGCACGGAAGGCCGCCGGATCGATCTGGAACAGGGCCTGGCCGGCGCTCACTTCCGCACCCTGGTCAAACAGCCGGCGCTGCACGATGCCGCCCACCTGGGCACGGATCTGTGCGGTGCGCACGGCGGCCACGCGGCCGGGCAGTTCGTCATCGCGCTGCACCACCTGCGGGCCGACAGTGATCACGCTGACGCGTGGCGTGGCTTCGGGGGTGGCTTCGGGGGCGGAGCAGGCCGTCATGGCCAGGGCGAGGGCCGCGATCAACGCGGCCGGAGTCCTGAAGGTTCTCATTGCTGTGCACAATGCCGCGCAGGCGGCTGATAGGTTCTGAAGCGTGGAGTGTGCGTGGCGATGATGGGGTTTCGATGGAGGAACTGTGGAGATACGATGGAGGCAAGCACCTTAAGGCCCCGCCCCTGCATGCATGCCGCCCCTGCCCTCGCCGCCCTCGTCCTTATCGTCGAGGATGAGGCCGAGATCGCCGATATTCTCACCGCCTATCTGGAACGCGAAGGACTGCGCACGCTGCGCGCCGCCGACGGCCACAGCGCCCTGGACCTGCACCGCAGCGCCCGCCCCGACCTGGTCCTGCTTGACGTGCAGCTGCCGCGCCTGGATGGCTGGAGCGTGCTGACCCAGCTGCGCCAGCGCGGCGAAACGCCCGTGATCATGCTGACCGCGCTGGACCAGGATCTGGACAAGCTGACCGCACTGCGCATGGGCGCCGACGACTACGTGGTCAAGCCGTTCAATCCGGCCGAAGTGGCGGCACGCGTGCGCGCGGTGCTGCGGCGTACGTTGCGCGCCTCGCGCGCGGACGCCCCGACCGCGCTGCGGGCGGGCCCGCTGCTGATCGACTCGGCCACCCACGCCGTACACGTGGAAGGCGAAGGCTACAGCCACGAAGTGCTGCTCACGCTCACCGAGTTCAAGCTGCTGCACTGCATGGCGCTGGCGCCGACCCGCATCTTCAGCCGCAGTGAACTGATGCACGAATGCCTGCCGGAAAGCGAGGCGCTGGAGCGCACGGTCGACAGCCATGTCAGCAAGCTGCGCCGCAAGCTGGATGAAGTGGGCATGGTCAATGTGCCGGCCAGCGTGCGTGGCGTCGGCTACCGGTTGATGGCCGACCGCTGATGGCCCGCCTGCGCCGCTCCGGGCTCAGCCGCCACATCATCGTCTCGATGTCGCTGATGGTGATCGGCGTCATCGTGATGATGATCCTGTCATCGTGGCTGCTGTATGCGGTCCTGGTCGAATTCTTCCCCGGCACTACCGAGGAGCCGGAAAGCTGGCTGCCGACCGGCCCTGAACTGGCATGGATGGTCGGCGTGATCCTGACCGGCCTGGCGCTGGCCATCGCCGCCTCGTTCCGTCTTGCCCATCGCATCCTGTCGCCGTTGAATTCGCTGGTGGACAGCGTGCGCGCGCTCGCGGGCGGCGACCTCGGTGCTCGTGCCAGCGTCGAGGAAAACTCGCCGGGCGAAGTGGCCACCCTGGTCGAGGACTTCAATGCCATGGCGCGGCGGCTGCAGCACGTGGAGAGCGAGCGTGCGATGTGGCATGCAGCCATCGCCCATGAACTGCGCACGCCGGTGACCATCCTGCGCGGGCGTCTGCAGGGACTGGCCGAGGGCGTGTTCCAGCCCGACGAATCCCAGTTCCGCAGCCTGCTGGCTCAGGTCGAAGGGCTGTCCCGCCTGATCGAGGACCTGCGCGTGCTGAGCCTGTCCGACAATGCGCGGTTGGACGTGCGCCGCGCGCGTACCGACGTGGTGGCCGAGGTGCATTCGGTGATGACCCTGGTCGATCCCCAGTTCCGCGCCGCCGGCTTCGTGCTGGAGCTGGAGACCAGCCGCGAGGAGCACAACGCGCACTGCGATCCGACCCGCCTGCGCCAGGCATTGCTGGCGCTGCTGGAGAACGCGCGACGCTATGCCAGTCCGGGCAAGGTGCGGATTGCGGTGCATGACACGCCCGGCCACGTGCAGGTGTCGATCGAGGACGAGGGCCCGGGCATCGACCCGGAACTGCACACGGATATCTTCACCCCGTTCATGCGTGCCGATGGCTCGCGTTCGCGCCAGGGCGGTGGCAGCGGGCTCGGCCTGGCGGTGGTCAAGGCCATTGCCGATGCACACGGTGGCCGCGTCTACTGCATCCCGGGCAGCGCCGGCGGCAGCCGCTTCGTCATCGAACTGCCGCGCCAGTAGCCGTACCGGCTGCCTGCGTGCGCAGGTGTGCACCCAGTGCGGCCAGATTGGCATCGATCGCATCCATTTCGTTGCGCTGCTTCACCGGCAGCTGCTGGCGCAGCTGGATACGCAATGCCTGCCACGCCGGGACCGCCTGCGCACTGGCAGTGGTCACGGCCTCGGACAGCAGCGCCTGCTCGTCGCCCAGCGGCAATCCATAGCCGCTGTCCTGCAGCAGCGTCCCCGGTCGCAGCCACTGCCCGCTCTGCTCCAGCAACCCCCGCAGGCTGCGCGTTTCAGTGCTGTCCGGTGCGGCCAGCAGCTGCCGCTTGAGCACATCGCGTGCGCGCAGCTCGGCGCGCCGCTGCGCGGCCTGTTCCAGCAGCAACAGGCCGGCACTGGCACGCAGGTCACCCTGCAGCAGCCACGGTGCCCGCCGCTGTGCAGGCAGCTTCAACCAGCCGCGCACATCGCGCGCGGGCAAGGCCAGCTGGGCCGCGGCCACGCCGAACAACTGCTGGTAGTGGTCGCGCGCCGAGGCGAAGTAGTAGCCCTGCGCCTGTGCTGCATTGCGGTCCGCCAGCACCTGCTCGTCCAGTACCTGCATCCGCGACAGCCGCCGCTTCAACCCACGCGGACTCAGTTGTGACAATCCGGCCTGACCCAGTCGCGGCACACCCGCCTGCAGCAGCTTGGCGGTTTCCACCGCGCAGTTGTTGCTGACGAAGTAATAGCGCCCGTCATAGCTCCAGTGCACCTGCGCGGTACGCTCGAGCAGGCTGGCGATCTCGCTGCGTTCCAGCTGCAACGGCAGCGACTGCAATCCGCGCAGCTCGACCTTGGTGTACTCGTCCACCACCTGCTGCAACGGCAGCACGAACAGCCGCGACGGATAGCCACCGGTCAGCCCGCGCCAGTTGGATATCTGCACGTCACCAACGAAGGCGCGGAACGACAGCACGCGGTGGTACTCCAGGTCCAGGCGGCAGTCCGGCCCAGGTGCGCGCCCCGGCTTGCAGATCACCAGCCGCAGCATGCTGTGGCCCCAGCGACTCATCGGCTGCGCACTGCCTTCGGCGAACAGGTAGTCCACCGCGTAGACGCGCGCCGGGTCGAGGTGCAGCAGCGATGCAGCGCCTTCTTCCGATTCGGCCTGCAGCAAGGGCAGCGTCGTAGCGCACTGCGGCTGTGGCAGCGACGGCGGTGTTCCAAAATGCGCCTGGTACCACTGCGCCAATGCCGGGCGCCGGCAGGCAAACTCGCTGTCGAGCACGAAATGCTCGGCGTTCACGGCGAGGTACTCGGCCGGGTCCTTCAGCTCATAGGCATCCGGGCTGCGGTCATGGAAGTCATTGTCGCCACGGCCGAGGTGCCAGGGCTTGCGCTGCCATCCGGCCAGATCCCGCCAACGCGCACTGCGCGACCAGTTCGCCCCCGTACGGTCAGCAACATGGGTCAGTTCGTGCACCAGCGCACTGCGTCGCGCACGCCGGGCACCGGGCATGCCGTCATCCAGCAGATCGCGGCGCAACGTGATGCGGCCGGCGAAGGCACGGCCATGCACCTCGGCGGGAAGGCCATCACTCCATCGCACCTGCACCTGCGCCGGCAGGGCGCGCAGCAGGCCATCTGGCAATAATGACTGCACGTCGGCCAGGGTCTGGCTGGCGAGCTGCTGCTGCGCCGGATCGAGACCGGACGGATCAAGCTGCAGACGATCAGCCGCGTGCGCGACGTGAGCGATCAGCAGTAGAGCCACGCCGTGCGTGGCTGCGTTCCACCGCCCAAACCACTGTAGAGCCGAGCCATGCTCGGCTGCTGTTGCGGTCCGCATGCGCCGGGCATTCAGCCGAGCATGGCTCGGCTCTACAGAAAGCGATGACGCCGAGGTCATGCCGCCCGGATCAACGCGCCAGCAGCGCGCGGGCCAGTTCCAGGTCGCTCTGCTGCTGTGCGGCGGTGCTCTGCTCGCGCAGGTGGACCAGCGCCGCCTGCAGGCGGGCGCCACGGATCTGGCCGTCGCTGGCGACGAACGCAGCGGCATCGTCGCGCGCAGCCAGTACCACCTTGTCATCGCCCGAGCTGCTGCCCGACGAACCGGAGGATGCACCGGTGGCCGAGCCGGCCGAAGTGCCAGCGAAGCTGGAAGCGAAGCCGGCCAGCGGCAGGGACAGCAGGGCAAGCAGCAGGAGCGGACGGGTCATCGGTTCGAAGCCGGTTGTGAGAATGCGTGGAGCGTAACGGGTACGTGAAGGATTTGCCCGGCTCAGGCGTCGAACAGCTTGCCGGGATTCAGCCGCGCTTGGGGATCGAACGCGCGTTTGACCGCCTTCATCAACGCGATCTCGGCCGGGCCGCGGGTGCTGTCCAGGTAGCCCTTCTTGACCAGTCCGATGCCGTGCTCGGCCGAGATGCTGCCATCGAAGCGGGCCAGCACCTGCGCCAGCAGCTTGGTCACATGCTCGCACTGCGCCACGAAATCGGCGTCGCTGGTGTCGTCCGGCTTGAGCACATTGATGTGCAGGTTGCCGTCGCCGATATGGCCAAACCAGACCACGTCGAAGTGCGGGTAGGCCTGCCCGATCAGCGCCTGGGTCTCGGCCAGGAACGCCGGCATCGCCGAGATCCGCACCGAGACGTCATTCTTGTAGGGCGTGTAGCGCGCCAGCGATTCGGTGATGCCTTCGCGCAGGCGCCACAGCTGCGCGGCCTGGGCATCGCTGGCACTGATCACGCCGTCACTGACCCAGCCATTGCCCATGCAGTCCTCGAACGCGGCCATCGCCGCCGCTTCCTGGGCCTCGTCGCCGGCGGCGAACTCGGTGACCACGTAGTACGGATGCACCTCGTCGAACGGTGCCTGCGCGCCATGCGCCAGCACGTGCTCCAGCGCCCGGTCAGTGAAGAATTCGAAGGCCTGCAGCTGCAGGCGCGCGCGGAACGCGGCGAATACCTGCATCAGCACCTCGAAGCTGGGTACGGCCAGCAGCATCACGTTGCTGGCCGGCGGCGGGTCGGTCAGTTTCACCGTGGCTTCGACGATCACGCCCAGTGTGCCCTCCGAGCCGATCAGCAGCTGGCGGAAGTCATAGCCGCTGGAGTTCTTGATCAGCCCCTTGTTGAGTTCCAGCAGCTGGCCATCGGCCGTGACCACCTTCAGTCCCGCGATCCACTCGCGGGTGTTGCCGTAGCGGATCACGCGGATGCCGCCGGCATTGGTGGCGATGTTGCCGCCGATCGAGCAGGACCCGCGCGCGGCGAAATCCACCGGGTAGATCAGGCCGTGGTCCAGCGCGGCGTTGTGCACGGCTTCCAGCGGCATGCCGGCCTGCACCACCAGGGTGCGATCGACCGCGTCGTAGGCCAGCGCCTTGCTCATCCGTTCCAGGCTGAGCACCAGCTCGCCGTTGGCGGCCACCGCGCCACCCGAGAGACCGGTGCGGCCACCGGACGGCACCACGGCCACGCCCTCGCCTGCGCTCCAGCGCATCACCGCCTGCACTTCCTCGACCGTGGCCGGCAGTGCGATCGCCAGCGGCGCCGGCGTCCAGCGCCGGGTCCAGTCGCGCCCGTAATGCTCCAGGTCGGCTGGGTCGGTCTTCAGCTTCAGGCCGGGACAGGCCTGATGCAGCGAGGCAATGCGGGAATCGGTCATGACGGTCCAGCGCGGTGCGTGAAGAACGCGCAAGCGTGCCAGCGGCACGCGCCAGCGTCCAGCCCTGCGGCCGTGCAGATAGCTACGGATGCAACCAATTGCGCACTGCACCATGGGCGACACGATCTGGCATAGTGGTCAGCCCCTGTCCCACTGGCCGTGTTGCCCCATGTCGCCGAAGAAGACCTCGTTCCCGAAGCAGGATATCCGTGTGCTGTTGCTGGAGGGGGTCAGCCAGACCGCCGTGGAGGTGTTCAGCGCCGCCGGCTACAGCCAGATCGAAGCGCACACCAAGGCGCTGCCCGAGGACGAACTGAAGGCGCGCATCGCCGAGGCGCACATCGTCGGCATCCGTTCGCGCACCCAGCTCAGCGCCGAAGTGCTGGCCGAGGCCAAGCGCCTGATCGCGGTGGGCTGCTTCTGCATCGGCACCAACCAGGTCGACCTGGACGCGGCCGAGCTGGCCGGCATCCCGGTGTTCAACGCGCCGTACTCCAACACCCGCAGCGTGGCCGAGCTGGTGATCGCCGAGGCGATCATGCTGACCCGCGGCATCCCGCAGAAGAATGCCGAATGCCATCGCGGCGGCTGGTCGAAGTCGGCCAGCGGCAGCCATGAAGTGCGCGGCAAGACGCTCGGCATCATCGGCTATGGCCACATCGGCACCCAGGTCGGCGTGCTGGCCGAATCGCTGGGCATGCAGGTGATCTTCCACGACGTGGAAACCAAGCTGGCGCTGGGCAATGCCCGCGCAGCAGCCAGCCTGGACGATCTGCTCGCCCGCGCCGACATCGTCACCCTGCACGTGCCGGAAACCCCGTCCACGCAATGGATGATCGGCAGCACCGAGCTGGCGAAGATGCGCAAGGGCGCGCACCTGATCAACGCCGCGCGCGGCACTGTGGTCGACATCGATGCGCTGGACGCGGCCCTGGCCAGCGGCCACGTCGGCGGCGCCGCGCTGGACGTGTTCCCGATCGAGCCGAAGGGCAATGGCGATATCTTCGAATCGCCGCTGACCCGCCACGACAACGTGATCCTGACTCCGCACGTGGGTGGCAGCACGCTGGAAGCACAGGACAACATCGGCATTGAAGTGGCCGCCAAGCTGGTGCGCTACAGCGACAACGGCAGCACCCTGTCGGCAGTCAACTTCCCCGAGGTGACCCTGCCCGAGCATGCCGACAGCCTGCGCCTGCTGCACATCCACCAGAACGTGCCGGGCGTGCTGTCCAAGGTCAACGAGATCTTCTCGCGCCACAACGTCAACATCGACGGCCAGTTCCTGCGCACCGACCCGAAGGTGGGCTACGTGGTGATCGATATCACCGCCAGCGAGGAACAGGCTGCTGCGGTGCGCGACGAGCTGGCCGCGATTCCGGGTACGCTGCGCACGCGCATCCTGTATTGACGCGGATCCCGCCATGCACTTGTAGAGCCGAGCATGGGCTCGGCTCTACAGGTGGCTAGCGCGCCAGCCAGCGGCGCGCCATGCGCTGCATGGATTCGTCAGATTCCGGGTCGGTCGCGACCTCGGTCACCGGCCGCCAGGCCAGTTCCAGCGATTCCTCGCTGAGCACGAAGGCTTCGCCGCCCAGCGCGCGGATCACGAAACGCACGTCGTAATGCCAGTGCCCCGGTACGTCCTTGCGCTCCGGAATCCAGTGCTTGTCCAGATCGAAGATGGCCGGATCTTCCAGCACCAGGCCGCTCAGTCCCGATTCTTCCTCGGCTTCCTTCAGCGCCACCTGGGCCAGGTCGCGGTCGCCGTCGGCGTGGCCGCCCAGCTGCAGCCAGCGCTGCAGCTTGCGGTGGTGGGTCAGCAGCAGGCGCTGGCCATCGGCACTGACCAGCCAGCAGCTGGCGGTGAAGTGGCCGGCCAGGCGCTCGCGGCGGAACGGATCTTCCGGATCGTCCAACAATGTGCCGAATTCGGCAGCCAGTGCGTCGTGGGCGGGCTCGCGGTGGGCATAGTCCCGCAGCAGGCCACGCAGGCGATCGTCAAGCACGGCAAGGGTTTCGGCGGTCTGGCTCATGAATGGGCGGCGTTTGGAAAAATACTGCTCATTATCGCCGTTCATTGTTGCGATTGCGCTTGTGCGTTGGCTTCAGCTTTGGCTAAGGTACAGCGGGCCGTTCGCGCGGCCTTCACCATTCCAGGGTTGCCGGCAACGTATCGGCAGCCCACCCAATCCGATCACTAGGAAGTACTGCATGCTGAAAGCTCTGTTGAGGGTCAAGCCGGTTGAACCGGCCGGGCACGTCGATGCCGGCGAACCCATCGAAGGCAGCCTGGACGGCGAAGCCACGTTGAAACGGACCCTCACGGCTAAACACCTCATCCTGCTTGGCGTGGGTGCGGTGATCGGCGCAGGTATCTTCGTGCTGACCGGCCAGGCCGCAGCCAACCACGCTGGCCCGGCAGTGATGCTGTCGTTCGTCATCGCCGGCTTCGCGTGCGCCCTGGCGGGCCTGTGCTACGCCGAGTTCGCGGCGATGATGCCGGTTTCCGGCAGTGCCTACTCCTATTCCTACGCCACCCTCGGCGAAGGCATGGCCTGGTTCATCGGCTGGTGCCTGGTGCTGGAGTACCTGTTCGCCTCGGCCTCGGTCGCGGTCGGCTGGTCGGCGTACCTGATCAGCTTCATCACCACCACGCTGCACATGCCGTTCCCGGATGCCCTGAGCGCGGCCCCGATTGCCTGGACCGGCAGCGAGTTCATCGCCTCGGGCAAGCTGTTCAACCTGCCGGCAGTGCTGATCGTGGCGGCGGTGTCCGGCCTGCTGTACGTGGGCGTGACCCAGTCGGCCTTCGTCAACGCGATCATCGTGGCGATCAAGGTCACCGTCATCTGCCTGTTCATCGGCATCGGCGCAGCCCACATCGACCCGGCCAACTGGCAGCCGTTCATCCCGGAAAACACCGGTGTGGCGGGTGAGTTCGGCTGGAGCGGCGTGTTCCGTGCGGCCACCATCGTGTTCTTCGCCTACATCGGCTTCGATGCGGTCTCCACCGCCGCCGGCGAAACCAAGGACCCGCAACGCAACATGCCGATCGGCCTGCTCGGCTCGCTGGCCGTGTGCACCATTGTCTACATCATCGTCTGTGCGGTGCTGACCGGCATGATGCCGTATCACCTGCTGGGCACCGACAAGCCGGTGGCCACCGCGCTGGAGCCCTACCCGACCCTGTCCTGGCTGAAGACCCTGGTCGAGATCGGCGCCATCGCCGGCCTGTCCTCGGTGGTGCTGGTGATGATGATGGGCCAGACCCGCATCGCCTACACCATCTCCCGTGACGGTCTGCTGCCGAAGTTCTTCGGCAGGGTCCACGCCCGCTTCCGCACCCCGTACGTCGCCACCATCGTGGTCGGCGTGATCGCCGCCGCACTGGCCGGCCTGGTACCGCTGAACGTGCTGGGCGAACTGGTCTCGATGGGCACCCTGCTGGCCTTCGCCACGGTCTGCATCGGCGTGCTGGTGCTGCGCTATACCAAGCCGGAGATCCACCGCCCGTTCCGCGTGCCGGCGGTGTGGATCATCTGCCCGCTCGGCGCAGCCACCTGCCTGTTCCTGTTCTGGCAGGCATTCGTGGTGCACTGGCACCTGTTCGTTGGCTGGACGCTGCTCGGCCTGCTGATCTACCTGGGCTACGGCATCCGCAACAGCAAGCTGGCCAAGTCGCCCTGATCCGCCTACGGGCCGGCCTCGCGCCGGCCCGTCCGTTTTCCCCGCGCGCCCGTTGCGGCGCGCTTTGACAAGACCACCACACATGTTCAAGCAACTGTGGGCCACCAAGCACCCGCATGCCGCCCATGAAGACGCCAACGGCCTGAGCCTGCGCCGCCACCTCGGCCCCTGGGGGCTGACCGCCCTCGGCATCGGCGCGGTGATCGGCGGCGGCATCTTCGTCATCACCGGCCAGGCCGCCGCCAACCACGCCGGCCCGGCGATCATGCTGTCGTTCGTACTGGCGGCCATCTGCTGCGCCTTCTGCGCACTGGCCTATGCCGAGTTCGCCTCGATGGTGCCGGTCTCCGGCAGCGCCTACACCTACACCTACGCCACCTTCGGCGAGCTCTCGGCCTGGTTCATCGGCTGGATGCTGGTGCTCGAATACGGCGTCTCCGCCTCGGCGGTCGCGGTCAGCTGGACCGGCTACTTCCTCAGTCTGCTCAGCCAGTTCGACATCCATCTACCGGCGGCGCTGGTCAGTGCCCCGCTGGACGCACAGCTGCGCCCGACCGGCGCGATCGCCAACCTGCCGGCCGCCGCACTGGTGCTGCTGCTGACCTGGCTGTGCTACGTCGGCATCAGCAAGTCTTCGGCGATGAACATGGCGATGGTCGTGCTCAAGACCGGCCTGATCGTGCTGGTCATCGTGGTGGGCTGGAAGTACGTGGACACCAGCAACTGGACGCCGTTCATCCCCGCCAACGAAGGCCCCGGCAAGTACGGCATGGAAGGCGTGCTGCGCGGTGCGGCGATGGTGTTCTTCGCCTACATCGGTTTCGAGGCGGTATCGGTGGCGGCGCAGGAGTCGAAGAACCCGCAGCGCGACATGCCGTTCGGCATGATGCTGTCGCTGGTGATCTGCACCGTGCTGTACATCGCGATGGCCGCAGTGATGACCGGCCTGGTGCCGTTCCAGCTGCTGGGCACCGACGAGCCGGTGGTGACTGCCGTGGCGGCCCACCCACAGCTGGGCTGGCTGCGCTGGGTGGTCGAGATCGGCGCACTGGTCGGCCTGTCCTCGGTGGTGCTGGTGATGATCATCGGCCAGCCGCGCATCTTCATGATCATGGGCCGCGACGGCCTGCTGCCGCCGGTGTTCACCAAGATCCACCCGAAGTACCGCACCCCGCACATCAACACGGTGATCACCGGCATCGGCATCGCGCTGCTGGCGGCGCTGTTCCCGCTGGACATCCTCGGCGAGCTGACCTCGATGGGCACGCTGATCGCATTCGCGGCCGTGTGCGCCGGCGTGCTGATCCTGCGCCGCACCCAGCCCGACCTGCCGCGTCCGTTCCGCATGCCGATGGCATGGCTGATCTGCAGTCTGGGCGTGCTGAGTTGCCTTGCCCTGCTGTCGGCGATGACGATGCACAACTGGATGCTGATGGGCGTGTGGACGTTCGTCGGTTTCGTGATCTATTTCTGCTACGGGTTCAGGCACAGCCGGCTGCGGGGTAAGTAGTTTTTTTGTATTGCAGGGCCTGCGGCCCTGCACCCGCTTTTGGAGCACAAGCAACGTCCAGAGCAACAGCTGGGTTGAGGGTTTGGCGGGGAGGGGTGAGGTTGCGGGGGACGCTGCAAGTACGTCCCTGTAAGCTCGGTCGCCGCATCCATGCGGCTCACTGATCTGGCCCCCCGTCAGCGGACGCCAAGAAGCGATACTTTGATCGCACTTGGAGGTCCCTTATGTCCCGTATCACCCGTCGTAGCTACACCGATGAGTTCAAGCACCAAGCCGTGGAGTTGGCCGAGTCGCTCGGACCTGCCGCAGCGGCCCGTCAGCTGGAGATGTCGGTCAAGACGCTGGCAAATTGGCTTGACGCGGTCCGTGCTGGCCGGTCGTTGACCTCTGAGGCTCGCAGGCCAGCCACCGACCTGGAAAGCGAGATCAGCCGCCTTCGGGCCGAGAACGCCAATCTGAAGATGGAGCGGGAAATCCTAAAAAAAGCGGCGGCGTTCTTTGCCAGAGAGTCCAAGTGAGGTACGCCTTCGTCGCCAGTCAAAGGACTCACTACCCGACCAGGTTGCTGTGTCGGGTTCTTGGGGTTTCTGTCTCTGGATTCCATGACTACCTGCGCCGGCAGTGTGCCCAAACGTACGATGTCGATTCGGCCCTCCGTACCGAGCTTCGGGCCATTCATGTGACCAGCAAGCGCAGTTATGGGCGACGTCGGCTGGTCAGGGCCTTACGAGCCAGGAATCATCCAGTCGGCCACAAGCGCGTGGCACGGTTAATGGCCGAGGAGCGAATCCAGGGCAAGACCAAAGGCCGATTCCGACCCAAATCCTCCGGCGGCTCATCTCAGCTCGCCCCCAACCTGCTGGATCGGCAATTTGCCCCCGGAACCGGACCGACGGCCTGGGTCGGGGATATCACGTATGTCCCCACCCGCCAGGGATGGCTGCATCTGGCCGTGGTCATCAGCGTCCAGACCCGGCAGGTGCTGGGCTACAGTGTTTCCAAGCGTCTGACTGAAGAGCTGGTGGTGAAAGCATTTGCCAATGCTTGGGCTCTGCATCCACAACGACCCGGCCTGATCTTCCATTCAGATCGTGGTGGGCAGTACTGGGGGAACCAGTTTCGCCAGCTGCTGCAGTCCCATGAGGTGGTCCAAAGCATGAGCCGGCCTGGCAATTGCTGGGACAACGCGGTGGCCGAGAGCTTCTTTGCCACGCTCAAGACAGAAGAGGCTGCCGAGCCTTACGCCAGTAGAGAACAAGCCAGCCAGTCCATCGCTGCTTACATCCACGGCTTCTACAATCCAGCCCGGCTACACTCGGCGCTGGGCTACCACTCGCCTAACAACTACGCCCGGCAGCTCCGGGCTGCCGCCTGAAACGGCTTCATGGCGTCCGTTTTCAGGGGGCCAGATCA